>JACPZS010000154.1 GCA_016195385.1 Verrucomicrobiota bacterium | reverse complement strand
AGTCTGATGGGCAGTGAATTGTTTACGACTTCTGACGCATTTTAGGAAGCATAATATGGAACTTGAGGATTGACATGCTTGACTGAGCATATATGCTATGTCATAGGAATAGCGTAATGGTGCTTAATAAGAAAGTCGTTGTGGTAATGCCAGCGTATAACGCCGAGAAAACGCTGCTCCAGACCTATCAAGAGGTTAGAAATCAAGCATGCGTCGATCAAGTTATCCTGGTGGATGATTGCAGTCGTGATCGTACATTTCAGCTTGCGCGGACTCTTGATGAAATCATTGTACATAAGCATGACAGGAACTTAGGGTATGGCGCGAATCAAAAATCCTGTTACCGACTGGCGCTCAAGCATCGTGCAGATATTGTAATTATGCTCCATCCTGACTATCAGTACACGCCTCAATTGATACCGGCCATGGCTCACTTGGTGGCTTGTGGGCTTTATCATTGTGTTCTTGGTTCTCGTATTCTGGGTGGATATGCCCTTAAAGGCAACATGCCGATCTGGAAATACATATCGAACCGTGCATTGACTGCGATTCAGAACCTACTAATTCAAGCAAAACTTTCGGAATACCACACTGGCTTTCGCGCTTTCTCAAGGCAGTTGCTCCAGAGACTTCAATGGCAAGAATTCTCAGATGATTTTCTGTTTGACAACCAGTTCCTCGCTCAAACCCATTGGTTTGGGTATCAAATTGCCGAGATTACGTGTCCAACAAAATACTTTCCAGAGGCTTCGTCGATTAATTTCAAAAGTAGTGTGCGATATGGCTGTGGCTGCTTGATGACATCTGTTGCCTTTCGTTTGGCCAAGTTGCAACTCACTGCATTGCCCCTTTTCCCATCAAACCCTCCTGATGAAGACGAAATACGCAAAGCTGTTTCATGAAGTCCAGAAATCAGGATTGCAGTGCCGAACCAACTAGTTCCTGATCGGGGCATATTCCAAACCGCTCCATCTTGAAGAGAGCGAATAATCCCATACTGCCCAGAAGCATGTAAGCCAACAATGCTCGGCCCACCGCGGATACAATAACGTTCGGTAGGTTGAGCCAATCCCCCAAAAACCCTAAACACGGACACGTCGTTTTCGATCCCGAAAGCCAAAAACTAAGCCGATAGGCCAAAAACGTGAAAGCCAGCAGCATCACCAGCTTGAGCTTAGAATCCGGTTTACCTGGGATGCACAAAAGCATCAGTGTTCCCAACTCTACGAGTGCCGCAAGAGCTAAAGTGTAGCGAAGACGGAATTGAGATGTATCAAAAATGTACTGTGCTACCGGGTCCGGCATTTGAGCGTACGTGGTCGATCGAAAAACGTCCACGAATTTCAGAAAGCTCGTGAACATTAATATTATGACCACAGAACCCAGAAAGCAAGTCGTGACCCGGGAGCGCAGTTGCATAGGCATTGAAAGATAAAACTTTGGAATAAAAGCCGGCGATCAAGTCTCAACTTTGCGAGCAGTATTCGCTCCGCCAGCACATGAATTGTCACTGGCAAATCTTGAATGGATGCACAGAATTAGGGGCAAGGTCCCTGAGGAGGAAACGTCCAAAAATTGTTGCCAGATGAAGTGCATGAGCCCGTGGTGGTTGTGCAGTTGCCAACTGAATAACTACTGTAACTCACCGTTGGAGAGGTCGTGTTACATTTGAATAGATTGATGCAACTATATGGAACATTACAGTGCTCGGTGCGAGTTGTTTTTGTGCCGCAGGTTACCCCTTGGGTTGCGCTGCAATTGTAAGTGGATGTTGTACCAGCACACCCTGGCATGGGCGGGCTGTAGCTGTCTTGCCAGCAGTCTGCATATGGGCTACAGCAACTTTCCGGATAGCCATTGTTATTTGATGATCCCAGTGTTGAGCAGATCCCACAAGAAACGGCGTAAATGCTAACCGGCACAACGACAGTTGCCGCCACGCAGGCGACGACGACTGCATCTACAATGCGGTTAATAATTTTCGATCGATTTCTCTTTGCTTGCTCCATTTTTTGTTCTGTCTTCATATTAGGTTTATACGGCAGTGGTTAGGTTTGGCGTTTTCGGCCTTTCCAGATCTGACATCCGGAGGTCGTCCCCGCCCAAATCAGTGTTGGCGTCAGCAAGAGTGCCCCAATGGCTAATCTTCTTACGGGACGCGCGCGAAGCTCTTCGCTTCTCTTGAGGATCTCGGAATATGTTTTCCTGAATTCTTGAGTCGTTTTGAGTCGAGGCACGTCAATAAGCCATCCGTTTGTAACTGCAGACGCATATGTTAATGGATTGCGCAACGGCAAACCAAGCTCCAATCTGTGGTCAGTCACGAGAGTTCCAATTGGCAGGAAAGGACGGAAGTCTGTGACGGAAGTGCTTGGGATAACCTTTTTTGTGCGGATGTCATAAATATTACAGGCAAATAAGTCATTACTATTGACAGCATTGTTGGCTTGGCAAAACATTGTTAAAGTCGCACGCAGTGGAAAGAACATTCCGCCTACATTGGTAGTTGTCAGTACTTGATAAATTGCATTTGTATAGCCGTTTTGGTAAGGTGGGGAAAGCTGGAATTCGTAGGATCTGTCGTCAGATGGCGCATATCTCCCGACTCCGTCGCTGAAATAAACAATTTTTTGCGGCAGACGTGGAAAACTGTTTTCTTGATTGATTAGCGAAGGAAAACGAGTGTTGGAATATTCAGTGGTCGGATCGAGAATAATCCAAACGGGCTTGACAAGCCCGTCAAATGCTTTGGCATAATAACAGCCGCTAGCATACGCGACCCAGATGGGCGCAACAAGCTGGGCAATATCGGTAGAAGCACTGCCTGATTGGACTTGGGCAATGGCTGGATTAACTATATTTGTTTTCGAGAATTCAAAAAAATCCACCGGCACCGCATTCGTCCGTGGGATGATCGCGATACTTGGTGCTCCCGTGTTTGGATTGGTGATAGGCCTTGCGTCTCCGAGATTTCTGAGAATACGGGGTAAAAAGTGAACAACGGTGTAAACATTTGTTCCGTCTGTGCCTGATTCGACATATTTAACATCAACTTTTTCTGCATCTTCACCAAAAGTTCGTATGAGCCATAAACAACCTTTAGCCGCGAGCTTGAAGTCACGATTATAAGCATCTTTAACTTCGCCAGTTTGGATGCGGTACTTGTACGAGACCGTGCCTTCTATATAGTACGATTGCTCAGTTGAAGTTTGAGCAAAAATGCTCGACACAACGAAAGCGAGGATGATTACTATTACTATGCGAAGGACACTCATTTCATTGCTCTCAGGTAACATCTGAATTGCGGCAACTAAACTCAGTTGACTCTCTCCCGCGCTCGTGAACCAAGCTCACGTAAACGAATTGAATTGGATGGATTTAGCTCACTATTTATTGTATGGCTTGTTGCTTTTTCTTTGATGGTTGCTAGTATGCCCTTCTTACACTTGGGCGCAAGTGTGTGAATTGTCTATTTATTGAGTACTCAATCGATAGGCGCTCGACTAAAGTCGCAAGAATTTGGCAACCGCTTCAGCACGGGAATGCGCGCCCAGCTTCGCGAAAACCTTGCTCGAATGCGCGTGTACTGTGCTTTGGCTGATATTCAGCACTTGGGCAATTTCTTTGTCGCTCTTGTTTTGGAGCAGGAGGATCAGCACTTCGTGCTCGCGCGCAGATAGTCCGTTGCCACTTTCGCCATTGGAAGAATGGAATGAATGAATCACTTCCGCCTGTATCGGAGCAGAAAGAGCAACTCCGCCACGAGCCACCTGACGAACGGATTGGCGGTATTCTTCCGCGTTGGCAGGCTTCAGAATGTATCCGGTGGCACCCGCCATGAATGATTTCAAGATGTCCATCCGTTCCGTGTACGCCGTGACCATGATGACGCGCAGATTTGGCAGGGCGGTCTTCAAGCGTCGTGTGCATTCGATGCCGGTCGAAGGTCCGTCCATCCGAATATCCATCAAGACAACGTCCGGCGGAGATTTGATTATTTCTTGCAGCGCTAATTGGGGATCCTGATAAGCACCGACACATTTAAATTCGCTGTTGCCGTGGTTAAACATCATTTTCATGGTCGCGAGGAACGATTCGTCGTCATCGACGACCGCCACGCGGATGATGGAGTTTGGTTTTTTAGTGGTTTGAGTTTCCTTGGTTTTTGGTTGGTTCATTTGTTTTGCCTCGTTTTGCCTCCTGTTTTGCCTCCTGTTTTGCCTCCTGTTTTGCCTCCTGTTTTGCCTCCTGTTTTGCCTCCTGTTTCCGTCGTTATTGGCTGGTTAGCGCATGGACTGCTTTTTATCGTTGGTGTCTGCTCGCTGTTTTTATCGTTGGTGAACGAAATTGGATACCACAGAATTGGTAGTTGACAAGTCAAAAGATTTGCGAAAGGGCCGCGTTTGCGTAAACCACCTAAAATACGCTAAAGTCTTCGCGCGGTTTGCCGATAATCGTTTCGTTGTTGCGCCGGATTGTCCGGTGCGTGAGTAAACGAAACTTAAAATATTATCGTTATGCCATATCAAAACATATCAGCGGCATTGTCGCAGGAAGACAAGGATGCCATTCGTGAAAGTCTCGACACCATCCGAGCGAAACTGTCGTTCCTCATCACGTTGACGACGGACGAGCGCAAACAGCAGAAGAAGATGGGTCCGAAAAGCCGCGGTTATCTCGATAACTGCCTGGCTGCGGCCGTGAATAATCCGAATATCATTCCGCCGGATTTCAACGTCGGTGAATTCGGCAAGGACGTGAAATTATGGGGCGATTTGGAAGAATGCTTGACTGGTGTGCAACAATTGGCCTCGGAGATCGAGGACACACAAATGGGGGTTGGCAATGAAGCGTTGACGGCCGGCAATGAAGTGTACGCCATCGTGAAGAATGCGGCGAAGCGTTCGCCCGGTCTGAAACCGATTGCGGAACAGTTGGGAGCGCAATTTGCCGGGCAGGGTAATCGTAAGAAAGGGTCCTCAACGACGCCGTCTAATTTGGGCAAGGCAGCATGAGCGGGCAGATGGGCGGCGGGGACGCGACCGATCCCGTGGATACAACCTGGGTGCAGGACCCAAAAGCCAAACTGGCGCCTCCCAGGAAAAAGACCACTGACATCGTTAAACCCGGCCCCTCACAGTCGATGGTGCTCGTCCATGAAAACAGGCTGACGATTGAAGATGGCTACTTCGCTGTAAAAGGTTTTCAAAATATCTGGCAGAATCCGCCCTCAAGCATCCACGGCAACGGCGGCACACTCGACTTCGCGGATGGCCACGCGGAATACTGGAAATGGCGGGAAGCCGCGACTTCCAAACGAAACACTTGGGATACTCCAGGCGTGAAGCCCGTTGACCGTGATTTGGTTCGCTTCCAACAGGCTACCGCGGTGGTCGACTGAAATTAGAGCAGTCACCGTTCTTAATCGGAACAGCTTCTTAAGAAGCGCAAGGATTCAGTTCCCTGCGCTTTTTTGTTTACGGCGGACGCGACGCGCCAGTTTGCAACGCTGGGTTAACTCGAAAATCGAAGTTGGCCACCAGAGAACGCAGAGAGCACAAAGAAAGATGGGCTGATTCTGGGTGTAGCATTGCAGTCAGTTTTTTCCTGCCGTGATCGTTCCTTGGCTCCGCCTTTTGCGCTCTTTGTGTTCTTTGTGGCAATTCAATTTCGGAATTCGGGTTGAATGGAATCCGCTTGGCGCACTTGGAAAACTGGCGACCCTAACGGGAATCGAACCCGTGCCGTCGCCGTGAAAGGGCGATGTCCTAACCGCTAGACGATAGGGTCGTCAAAGGAGCGCGAACTATAGTCGGGGGCAAAGTGTTGTCACGCAGAAATTCCCAGGCCGGAAAACTTCATTCGTTTTGCCCGCAGTGGCAAAATACGCTCGTGCGTTCGAGGATTTTTTTTGATTTCATTTTTCGCTGGCTGCAAATAAAGTCCGCGCTCGCACGATGACCACGATTCCTTTGGAAGATAATTTCACCGACATCGTCGGCAAAGTCCAGCGCGGTGGGAAACTGACCGACGAACATCTCGCGGCTTCGGCCGGGCTGGCCGTCGAGACATTGGCGCGCATCAAAGGCGGCGAAGTCGATGAGGCGTCCTTGCGCAAGCTCGCGGCTGTGCTGCAACTGGACGCCAGCGCGCTCGTCGCCAGCGCGCGCAAAGCCTGGTATCCAAAACCCCACGAGCTTCCCGGTCTCGCGCAGTTTAACACGCCGTACGAAGACATGACGGTGAACGCTTATCTCGCCTGGGATACCGCGACAAAGGAAGCCGTCGTTTTCGATACGGGTGCGAGCTGCGCGGATGTCCTGGATTTCGCCGAATCCCACCAACTCAAAATCAAACTCATCCTGCTGACGCACACGCATCCCGATCACATCGCCGACCTCGCCCGTTTGCAAGCAGCGACGAGTGCGCCGGTGTTCGTGTCCGCCAACGAGGCGATCGCGAGAGTCGAGTCGTTTGCGGCTGGGCGCGTTTTCCAGGCGGGCAATCTGAAGATCGAGTCACGGCCAACTTCCGGCCACTCGGCGGGCGGCATCACTTACGTCATCTCCGGTCTGACGAAGCCTGTCGCGATCGTTGGCGACGCGCTCTTTGCCGGCTCGATGGGCGGGGGCGGCGTTTCGTGGACGGATGCGTTGAGCAACAACCGTAAACAGATTTTCACGCTGCCTGACGAAACCATCGTTTGTCCCGGCCACGGCCCGCTGACTTCCATCGGTGAAGAAAAACAGCACAACCCATTTTATCCGGAATTCAAATCTGCAAACCCTCAACTGAAATCAAAAATTATGGCTGAAAAAATTGGATTCGTCGGCGTGGGGCGCATGGGCGCCAACATGGCGCGCCGCTTGAAGGATGTCGGTTACACCGTGGCGGCGGTCTATGACGTGCGCGCCGAAGCCGCGCAGGCGCTGGCCCAGGAACTCGGCTGTGAAGCCTGCGCCACGCTCGCGCGTGTCACCGCGCTGTCCGATGTCGTCATCACCGTCGTCACGGACGACGCGGCGATGCGCCGCATCTTTCGCCCGGCCAAACGAGGCGACAGCCTGCTGACCAACGCGCGCGGCAAAGTTTTCATCAACTGCGCCACCATCTCGCCCAAAGTTCACGTCGAGGTGGAGAAAACGGCGCACTATGCCAAAGCTGAATCGCTCGAAGCATGCATGGCCTCGAGCATCACCCAGGCGCGCGAAGGCACGCTCTACCTCATGTGCGGCGGCAAGGAAGCCACTTACAATCGCGTCAAACCGATTCTGGAAAAACTGAGTTCGTCTATGCGCTACGTCGGTGCGGCGGGGCAGGCGGCGAACGTCAAGGCGCTTGTCAACATGGTGATGAACATCAACACCGCCGCGCTCGCGGAAGGACTCGGACTCGGCCACGCGCTCAAGCTCGACCTGGCGATGTTGCGCGAAGTTTTTTCACAGACGGGCGCCAATTCCCGCGTGCTCGCGACGGACGGCGAAGACATGCAGAACCGCGAGCACTCCTGCTTTTTCTCCGCTGCGCACGCCGCGAAGGATTCCGGCATCGCCCTGGGTCTCGCGCGGGAACAAGGGCTGAACCTCCCGCTCGCCGCCGCCACGAAGGCGCAGTACGCCAGGATGGTGAAGCTCGACCTCGGCGAACTGGATAAATCCGGCATCGCCGAACTCACCTTCAAAGGCCGCCTCAAGAAAAAGAAAAAATAGTCCACGAACGAGCACCAAAAACACGCGGTCGAGTGCGTGTCGGCTTTATTTCCTCCACGGGTCAGAGACAAATTCCGGTGCGATTTTTTGCAGTGCGTCGTTTGCGTAGTCGTGCGCCATGATGCCGTGGCTATAACGCATTTTTTGCAAGGCAGGCACGGCGATCTTCGCCGCCGGATCGAGTTCGCCCAGCAGTCGAATCACTTCATAATATCCGTTTTGTTGCTGCGGAAGTTCGTCCGCGATCCACTTCAGCGGATTGGGCGAGGAAGGATCGAGCCGCCAGGCTGCCGTTGCCGCCATGACTTTCGTTTGCCACGAGTCCGTCGTCTCGGCGATTTGTCGCAGGCGTGCCACGGCACCGCGCGCTCGGTCCCCATACTTGCCCAGTTCCCATGCTGCCAAAAAGGCATCGCTGGCATCTAGTCGTTTCACAAGCTGATCCGTCCACGTTGCGTTTTGCAGTTCAATGCGTCCGAGAGCAATGACGGAAAGTGTCCCGCTCGTATTGGTCTGGCCAGCCAACTTCGTTAGTAAAGGAACAGCCAGGCGTGCGGCCACGCCAAGTTCTCCGAGAGCGGTGATGATTTTCCAATTAACGATTTCATTTCCGCCAGCAGAGCTTTCCGCTTCCAAACCAGCCAGCAGAGCTTTGGCCGCTGCTTCCTGTTTGTATCGCAGATTCCCAAGGCTCTGGGCGGCACGGTCACGCACCGTCGCGCTGCCGTCATTCAATGCAGACACGAGCGCCGCAAACGTCGCCTCGGGATCGGATTCATCACGCCAGAGACTCTCGGCAACCCAGATCCTCAGGTTTGCGTCGGGATCGCTCACAAGCTTCCGCAGAGCCGAAGCCGCTTCGGGGTTGGGCAACGAGTGAGTCAGGCCGATAACGCACGCCAGCCGGTGGTCTGAATTTGTGCTCACGAGGCCAGCGATCAGTTTGGGGACGAAACGCGCCTTCTCCGCGCCAATTCTCCCGAGTGCCTCAGCCGCATGGAGGCTAACATACGGGTCGTTGTCATTGAGCGCGCGAAGGAGTGCCGGCACGGCTTGAGCTGCCGCCTGGCCAAGCAAGCCAAGCCCGCGAGCACAGTGTTGGCGATAATGCGCCCGCTTGGTCGGCATTCTGAAATACTGTTGCCATTTGCCGAGCTTGAAATAGAGGTCAACCCATCGGTCATGCAGCAAACTGTCGGGCAGGCTCAAGCCACGGATCAACTCCGGCACAACCGCAGGCCCGGCCGCAAAAAGGAATTCTTCAGCCGAGCTGCCGTCTTGGAGGTCAAAGTAGCTCAGTCGGGCCAGCCAATACGATGCGGGCTTTCCTTTCCACATCAGCGGGGCTGGCGCGCGCCACACGATGAAGATGGACAGAGAGAGGAGCAGCACACTCAAACCCCAAAGCAAGAAGCGACGGCGATTGAAGGCGCGCTGCATGTGAGAGCTTGGTACGAGAAAGTATTTTCATTGTCAATGCGCGCTCTGATAACGATTCCTGCGCAAACGTGAAATGGGTTTACGAACCGGAAACCAAATGAGTAAGCTCCGGGAAGTTTACAAAACCATGAAAACCATCTCGATCATCTTTGCGCTGGCGGCGGTCAGCTTCATTCAGTCTCAATCATCTGGCGCGGCGGATGCGGCGGCGCGTCCCTACAAACTGCCGGTTTGCGCCGTGTCGCTCGAACCGTACGGCGGCGAACACGGCAAACCGCGCGTGTTCACGCACGAAGGCCGCGAAATCAAAACCTGCTGTGAGGACTGCCAGAAGAAATTCACCGCCAATCCGGCGAAGTTTTTGAAACAAATCGACGACGCGGAGGCGAAGCTGAAAGAAAAAGCCAGAGCCACGAAAAACGTCGAGGTCGCGGCGTTTGAAAAACTTATCAGCGAACCCGGCGCGGTCGTGCTCGACGTGCGCACGCCCAGGGAATTTGCCGCCGGGCACATCGCCGGCGCGGTGAACATCGACGTCAACGATCCCGAATTCGGCCAGAAGGTCACCAAGCTCGACAAATCGAAAACCTATCTGGTGCATTGCGCCGCTGGCGTGCGCAGCGCCAAAGCGTGCGAGCAACTCGCCTATTTCGATTTCCCGAAACTCTACAATCTCGAGCCAGGTTTCAAAGCGTGGGAGAAGGCCGGCAAAAAAGTGGAACGCTGAACGCGCTCGCGGACACTTCGAGCGCTTCCCGGACTTGAATTGGGAAACTTCTATCGGCACTGATTGAAGCCTCGACAACTTCCAGCCGCCGTATGACCGGCCGAAACATCGCTCAATTTGAAATCCTCGCCACCATCGGCGCGGGCGGGATGGGAGAAGTGTTTCGCGCGCGCGACACGCGGCTGAACCGCGACGTGGCGGTGAAAGTGTTGCCCGGGGACTTCGCGGCGGACGCGGATCGGTTGCGGCGGTTCGAGCAGGAAGCTAGGACGCTCGCGGCGCTGAATCATCCGAACGTGCTGACGATTCATGATGCCGGCGTGCATGAAGGCGCACCGTATCTCGTGAGCGAACTGCTCGAAGGCAGAACGCTGCGCGACGAATTGCGCGGCGCGGCGTTGCCGGTGCGCAAAGCGATCGACTTCGCGCTGCAGGTCGCCAATGGCCTGGCAGCGGCGCATGGCAAAGGGATCATCCACCGTGACCTCAAACCGGAGAATATTTTCGTCGCGCAGGACGGGCGCGTGAAGATTCTGGATTTTGGATTGGCGAAGCTCAAACAACGGGAGGGCGAGCGTCCCCGCGAGTCGAAACCTTCTACAGCGAATCAGGATCAGGGTTCGCGAGGACGCTCACCCTCCCAGGAAAATGATCCCGACGCGCCGACGGTGGTTCAATCCTCCGCGAATGAATCCACCGAGCCGGGCAAGGTGATGGGCACGCCGAGTTACATGGCGCCCGAACAAGTGCGCGGCGAGGTCGTGGACCATCGCGCGGACATCTTCGCGTTCGGTTGTGTGCTCTACGAGATGTTGAGCGGGCGACGCGCGTTTCGCAAGGAATCCAGCGTTCAGACGATGAACGCGATTTTGACCGAGGAGCCACCAGAGTTGAGCGAAGCCAATCCGAATCTTTCGCCCGTCCTCGAGCGGGTCGTGCGTCGCTGCTTGGAGAAGCGACCGGACGACCGTTTTCAATCGGCGAAGGATTTGGCGTTCGCCGTCGAGAACATCGGCACGGTGTCCACGTCGTCCATGAGGCGTGCCAGTGCCGCGGCGACGAGTGGGCGCTACCGAGTTCAGCGCGTGCTGCCGTGGTCGGTCGCGGCGCTTTGTGTGATCGCGGTGCTGGTTTTGGTTTGGCGACAGGGAAATTTATCGCGTTCGCTCACACAATCTAACGTGGGCAACTCGACCGCGCGCGGGGCGCTGCGCAAGTTTGAGATCGTGATTTCACCGCCGAAGAGAGTGGGGGCGAATCCCGCGCTATATGCCCTCGCGATCTCTCCTGACGGCCAGAAGTTCGCTTATGTCAATGGGGATGGTTTGTGGGTCCGCTGGTTGGATCGAATCGTGCAGCCAGTGCTGCTCGTCCCCGGCACCAAACTTCTGCACTCGCCGTTTTGGTCCCCCGAAAGCACGGAGGTCGGCTACTTTGACGGCAACAAGCTGATGCGGGTGGCGCTTATCGGCGGCCAGCCCATCACGATGTGGGAAGGGAGCCGTAATTTCTATGGCAATGGTGGTGGTGCCGGCGGCACTTGGTTTTCCGATGGCAGGATTTTCTTTACGACAGGTTACTCCAACCTTTTTCGAGTGGAAGTCAACGGCGGACAAGTCACTTCGGTGTTGATCCCCGGCGCAGGGGAAAACGATTTCCATGACCCATGTGCGTTGCCGGGAGGACGCGGTGTCGTGTTTGCGGTTCATCGAAAGCAGGGAGCTGCTGACCAACGAGGATCCCCCGACACACTCGCGGTCTGGACGCCGGAGCGGGGCCGCAAGGACGTCATTCAACTCCCGGGTGCTGAATTGAGTTACCCGGCGTATTCGGCTTCAGGACATCTGGTGTTCCAGCGCGGCGAAGTTGACGAGAGCAAAGTCGTTCGTAAGGAAGTGTGGGCTCTGCCGTTCTCGTTTGCCAAATTGGAACGGACAGGCGAGCCGTTCCGCGTGTTGGTGAGCGCCACTCGGCCCAGCGTGTCGGCAGAGGGGGCTTTGCTCGTGAACCTGGCAGCCCAAGTTCGAGGACGCCACCGTCAGATAGTCTGGGTCAATCGCTCCGGCCAGATCATCGGAGCGAACGGACCGATCCTGCCCAGCTTGGGGGGAGTCCGTCTTTCACCAGACGACCATCAGGTCGTCTTCCATTCCTACGGGGGTGAATTGTCCAGACCCTCTTTGGCTGGGTCCATTTGGACGTACGACTTTGCGCGGGACAACCCACTGCTCGTAAACAGTAGCAGCGATTACCAGGTTCTACCCCACTGGTTCCCGGATGGTCGCCGCGTGGTTTTCTCCCGACAAAGCCAGACTAACTGGGTGGTGCTGACTCAATCGGTCGATGGAGTCGGAGCCGAGGAGAGGTTCTTGGACGGTTTTGCCTCCGATTTTTCGCGCACCGGCAAGTACTTATTGCAAGGATCACCCGAGATAAGAATTCCAAACAACCGCCGGCCTTATGTGGAATTGGCCCATCCTGAGCGCGCGCCGATAATCATGCCGCCCGGGGTGACCAATGCGTTCCCCTTCCAACTCTCTCCCGATGATAGCCGGTTGGCGTTCATGTCCTCGCAGACCGGCCAGGAGGAAATCTATTTGGTGGCGTTTCCAGGTTTCACCAACAAGACGATGATTTCGCGCGGTGCGGGCGGGCGGGCGCTCCAATGGCGGCGCGACGGCTCGGAACTGTTTTATGTGAGCCTGGACGGCCGCGCCATGATGTCCGTACGAGTCAAGCCAGGCTCGTCGGAATCAGTCTCCGAGCCGGCCAAAGTGTTCGACTTGCCCGAGGGAGTTGAAGTTGGCCGATATGGCGCCGACGAGCCGAATTGTTTTGACATCACGGCGGATGGACAGCGTTTTCTGATGCTGCGGCGGGCGACTGACGCGGAGGATGCGCGAACCTCGTGGACTCCGAGCGTGTTGTTGATCGAGAACTGGTTCGAGGAATTCCGGCAAAAGCAATAGCCGGAAGATATTTTCAACTCACTCTCGCCTGAAACTTGCGCAGTTTTCATTGCTGGCCGGGGAAAAATGTCTCGCCGCGACCGGCTGTCAGCGGCATGCTGGGCGACGCTGGATTTCCACATGAGCAGCGGCTCTGAACAACGCAAGCTGGCGGCCATCATGTTCACGGACATGGTGGGCTACAGCGCGTTGAGCCAGCGCAACGAAAAGCTCGCGCAGGAGTTGCTCGAGGAACATCGCGCGCTGTTGCGACCGCTGTTCCCGCGTTTCAATGGCACCGAGATCAAAACCATCGGTGATGCTTTTCTCGTCGAGTTTCACAGCGCGTTGGAAGCGGCGCAATGCAGCATCGAGATCCAACGCGCACTCGCCAAGCGCAACCACGACGTGCCGGCGGAGCGCCGCATTGAAATCAAAATCGGCATTCACATTGGGGACGTGGTGCATCGGGACGGCGATGTGTATGGCGACGGAGTGAACATCGCGTCGCGCATCGAGCCGCTGGCGGGCGCGGGCGGGATTTGCGTGTCGATGGATGTCGAGCGCCAGATTCGCAACGCTCTCGAAGCGCGGTTCGAGAAGCTCGCGCCGACGGAGTTGAAAAACATTTCGGTGACGATGGACTTGTTCCGCATTGTGTTGCCGTGGGAAAAGCAGCCAGACAGTGCGCCGACGCGTCGGCCCTCAAAAACGGGCGTGAGTCGGTCACGTGTGCTGGCAGCGGCGGCGATTGTGATCCTGCTGGTCCTGGCCACAGTGGTTCTTCGTCTGTCGAAGCCAGCCTCGCGCGCCAGCGCCATTCGATCCATCGCGGTCAAGCCGCTGGACTATTTCGGCGGCGACACGAATCAAACCTTCCTGGCCGACGGCATGACGGAGGCCCTCACGCGTTATTTGAGCGACATCAGCGCCCTCCACGTGAGGAGCCGATCCACCGTGATGACGCACAAAGGCCGGCAGGAAACCATCAAGGAGTTTGCGACGGCGGTGGACACGGACGCCGTAGTGGAAGGCTCGATCCAACGCGAGGGCAACCGGCTGCGCATCACCGTGCAGTTGATCGAAGCGGCCACCGATCGGCATCTCTGGGCGACTAATTACGACCGCGATATGAGCGATTTTTTCAAGGTGCAGAGCGAAGTCGCCCAGGCGATCGCTCAGGAAATCGACGTCCGGCTCACGCCACAAGACCAGACACGCCTGGCGAATGCGCCGTCCGCCAAGCCGGAGGTCATCGAGGCATATCTGCAAGGACGCTGGCAATTGGATCGCCGGACGGTGTCGGGCTTTACGAACGCGATTGCGCATTTCGAGAGAGTGATCGATTTGGATTCCACCTACGCTCCGGGCTATGCCGGGCTGGCCAGCGCCTACGCGATGCAGCCGTTTTTCATGTCGGTTCCGGGAACCAACGCCGCTGTGCGGGCTAAACTATTCGCCGAAAAAACGCTGGGCTTCGATCCCAACTCCGCCGAAGCACTGAGTGCGTTGGGATTTGTGCAAATGTGGGCCGATCGTAATTGGGCTGCCGCAGAAGCCAGTTTCAAGAAAGCCATCAAGTCGAATACAAGTTTCGCCCAGGCACACTTCTTTTACGCAAATCTTCTCGCGCGACGGGGCCGATTTAAAGAAGCACTGGACGAGAATCAAAAGGCGATAGTGCTGGAACCAAACGCGGAAGCTTTTCAAATGGTACACGGCCTTATCTATTTCTGGAGCGGTGATCGGAAGCGTGGAATTGAAATTACCGAAACCGCGGCACGGTTGTTTCCTGACTTTCGACTCCTGACTCGATCGCTGGCCATGGTATTTGTTGCCCAAGGCGATTATGCCAGGGCGATAACTCTGCTCAACGTGCCCGGAAAGGAAATCGACGATTTGTCGCACGCCTTCCTTGGCGCCGCTTACGCCGGTGCCGGCCAACCCGAGGAGGCACGGCGCATCTTGCGGCGGCTCCAGGAAGCGGCGGTTTCTCGCTATGTGTCTCCGAATGCGTTCATGATTCTCCACGCCTCACTCCATGAAATGGACCGCGCTTTCGAGATGCTTGAGGCCGCTAACCGGGACCGCCACCCGAATGTCTGCGGGGCCGCGATACAACTGGATTTTATCGGTTTGCGGGGCGATCCGCGATTCACGGAATTTCTGAAACGAGAGGGATTGAACATCGAAACGCCGGCTCGCTAGCGGACGAAGAACGAATTGAAAGTCGATGACAACCGGTGGCACCGAACAACGCAAGCTGGCTGCCATCATGTTCACGGACATGGTGGGTTACAGCGCGCTGGCGCAGCGGGACGAAAAACTCGCTCTGGAGTTGCTTGACGAGCAACAAAAGTTGATTCGACCCAACCTTCCCCAGTTTGGCGGACGGGAAGTTAAAACCACGGGCGATGGTTTCCTGGTGGAGTTTCCCAGTGCGCTGGCCGCTTGCGAATGCGCCATCCAAATCCAGGAGACTCTCGCGCAGCACAATGCCGCCGTGCCCGCCGAAAACCGCATTCACGTGCGGATTGGGTTTCATCTGGGCGATGTGGTGTGTCGCGCGGCCGACGTGTATGGCGACGGCGTGAACATCGCCGCGCGGATTGAGCCGCTGGCCGAACCGGGCGGCGTCTGTGTCACTCGGGCGGTGTGGGAGCAGGTGCATAACAAGCTCGCCCAACCGTTGGAACGGATCGGAGCGAAGGAATTGAAGAACATCCAGACGCCAATGGAGTTGTTCCGCATCGTGTTGTCGGGGGAGAAGGGGGCGAAGGCAGAAGGCGGAAGGACGAAGGCAGAATCAACTGCAAGCGTTCGAACGCCATCGGCTTGGCGCTCGGCTTGGGTCGCCGCAATTATTCTGGTGGCCGTCGCAGCCGCCTCGTGGCTCCTTCATCAATCTGGCCGGACGGCGAAAGCTGCCGGGCACATCACTTCGCTCGCGGTGAAACCGCTGGATGATTTTTCCGGGGACACGAACAACGCCTATCTCAGCGACGGCATGACGGAAGCGCTCTGCATGGCCCTTGGAAACATCAGTGTGTTGCGTGTGCCGGGGCGTTCGAGTGTGATGAAATACAAGGGCGGGCAGAAGTCCATTCAGGAAATGGCCAAGGACTTGAACGTTGAAGCCATCGTGGAAGGCTCGGTGCAGAGGACGACCACCAACATGCTGCTGACGGTGCAACTCATCGAAGCGGCGACCGACCGACATCTTTGGGCGACGAACTACAAACGCGACCTGAGCGATTTCTTCGTCGTGCAGAGCGAGGTGGCGCGCGCGATCGCCAAGGAAGTGCAAGCGCGGCTGACGCCCGAGGATCAAGCGCGATTGGCAAGGACGCGAACGGTGAACCCGGCGGCCCACGAGGCGTACCTGCGTGGACGATACGTTTTCTGGCATCTGACGACCGACAATTTGGAAAAAGCGCGAACGTATTTCGAGGAGGCCATCCAATTGGACCCACAAATGGCGCTGGCTTACAGCGGTCTGGCCGATTACTACATTGGGCTTCAGTTTCCTCCCGGAAACTTTCCTCCTCAGGAAGTCATGCCCAAAACCAAAGCCGCTGCCCAAAAGGCGCTGGAACTCGATGATCAACTCTCGGAGGCGCACACGTCACTGGCCTGGGTGGTGATGTCCTACGACTATGATTGGGCGGGAGCCGGAAATGAATTCCAACGCGCCCTCGAATTGAACCCCAAGAACTGGCAGGCTCATTTCTGGCAAGGTTTCTACCTCGCCGCGCTGGGCAAAGTGGAAGCAGCCGTCGCCGCCTTCAAGCACTCCGAGGAGCTCGATCCCCTTTACCCGATCGGTTTCGCGGCGCTGGCCTATTACTGGGGAGGCCAGTACGACCGCGCCATCGTCGAACAGGAGCGGGTGCGGAAAAAAAAACCGGAGGATGTTTTTGTACAGGGCTTCTTTGGGATGATTTATGTTCAGCAGGGCAGATTCCCCGAGGCCCTGAAGGCCCTCGAACGGCAGGTGGCGTTCCCTGGTGGTGATTCTCCCTTTACGCAAAGCGTGCTCGGTCATGCCTATGCGAGCGCGGGGCAAAATGAAAAAGCCCGGAAGATATTGAGCGAGTTGCTGGCGCGCAAAGATCAATCCGCGGAAGCCATCGCCCTCGTTTATGCCGGCCTGAACGACCAAGACAAGGCATTCGCATGGCTGGATCGGGCCTTTGCCCAGCGATCCCTCGGATATGCCTTCAAAGTGGAGCCGCGCTGGAAAAACCTGCGCGCGGATCCGCGTTTCGCAGAGATGCTAAGAAAAATGAATTATCCCCCGTGAGCGCCAGCACCGAACAACGCAAGCTCGCGGCCATCATGTTCACCGACATGGTGGGCTACAGCGCGCTGGCGCAGCGTGACGAGAAACTTGCGCTCGATCTGCTGGCCGAACAGCAACGATTGCTGCGGCCCATCTTCCCCAAGTTTAACGGTCGCGAAATCAAGAGCACGGGCGACGGATTCCTCGTCGAGTTTGCCAGCGCGCTCGAAGCGGCCCAGTGCGCCATTGAAATCCAAAAGTCGCTCGCGGCGCACAATGCCACGGTGGCTGCCGAGCGGGGCATCCATGTGCGCATCGGCGTGCATCTGGGCGACGTGGTTTTGCGGGAAGCGGACATGTTCGGCGACGGTGTGAACATCGCCGCGCGCATTGAACCCCTGGCTGAGGCGGGCGGGATTTGTCTGTCCGGGCCGGTGTTTGACCAGGTGGCGAACAAGCTGGGCGCGGCCCTGGTCAAGCTGGCGGCACCGGACTTGAAGAACATCAAGACGCCGATGGACGTGTATCGCGTCGTGTTGCCGTGGACGAAGCAAGCACAGGCGGAAGGCGGAAGGAAGAAGGCAGAAACAAAGGCGAGCGGCCTTTCGTCATCGGCTGGGCGTTTAGCTGGGGTCGCCGCAATTGTGTTGCTCGCGGTGGGTGGCGGCTGGTGGCTTGTTCGCCAATCCGGCCAGACGACGAAGCAAATTGCGAGTTCGCCGACGTCTTCGACTTCGTCGGCCACATCGAGCTCATCGCCCGTCGTGGCTGCCTCAGTCGTGGCCTACCAGAAAGCCATCGCCGTCCTGCCGTTTGCCAACATTAGCGCGGACAAAGCGGACGAATATCTGAGCGACGGCATCAGCGAGGAGATCATCACCGCGCTGTCGAAGGTCAAGGGCTTAAAAGTGCCAGCGCGCACGTCGTGCTTCGCGTTCAAGGGCAAGAACGAGGACATCCAGAAGATTGGGCAGCAACTCCGTGTTGCCACGGTGCTCGAAGGCAGCATCAGCAAAGTGGGCAACAAACTGCGCGTGACCGCCAAGCTCATCAGCATCACTGACGGCTTTAATCTCTGGGCGGAGACCTACGACCGTGCGCTCGACGATCTGCTCGCCATTCGGACGGAGGTAGCGGCGCGTGTGGCCGAGGCGCTCAAAGGCCAGTTGCTGGGCGAGGAGGAGCAACAACTCACGAAACGAGGCACCGAAAACGCCGAGGCGCACCGGCTGTATCTGCAAGGCCGATACTTGTGGAACCGGCGGACCAGCGAGAACCTCAAAAAGGCGATTAAATATTTTGACGAAGCCATCGGCAAAGACCCGAGCTACGCGCTCGCTCACAGCGGTTTGGCGGACTGTTATTTCTTACTATATTATTTTGCGGGGCTTTCGCCCCGTGACACTATGCCGAAAGCCCGCGCTGCGGCCACGATGGCACGAGAGCAGGACAACACCCTCGCGGAACCGCGTGTCACGTTAGCTGCTATCAAAGCCGTTTTTGACTGGGACTGGTCGGCGGCTGAGAAGGAATTCCAGCAAGCAACAGCGTTGAACCCAAACTATGCTACCGCCCATCAATGGCTGGCTAATTACGTTTTTTCCCGGCAGGGCCGGTTCGACGAAGCGATCGCGGAGATGAGAACGGCTCAAGAGATCGACCCACTTTCACCGATCATCAATGCCAACTTAGGATTCATCTTATCGTTGTCCGGAAAAGGCGATCTCGCCATGGAGATCCTGCAAAAGCAAATCGCATTCGGTCCTTTGTTCCTCCAGGCCCACAACATCCTCGGTGGGGTTTACCTCAGGAACGGGAAGTTGCCCGAAGCCATCGCTGCACTCCAGAAGATGCACCGGCTTGATAAAAGCGGTATTTTCGCATTGGAAAACCTTGGGTTCACTTATGCGCGCGCAGGCATGACCAACGACGCGCAGAAGATCCTCGGCCAACTGCTGGAACTCCAACGACAAGGATATGACAAGCGGGTAGGAATCGCCCTCGTCCAGCACGGGTCGGGCGATGACGAACGCGCTTTGGAGTCTTTAGAGCAAGCCTTCGACGACCACGCGACCGATCTGGAATGGCTTAACGCGGATCCCTTGTGGAAGGATCTCCGCCCACACCCGCGCGTCCAAGCCATCCTCAAGAAAATGAATCTGGTGAAATGAGCGACAGCACAGAACAACGCAAGCTGGCCGCGATCATGTTCACGGACATGGTCGGCTACAGCGCGCTCTCGCAGCGCAACGAAAAGCTCGCGCAGGAGTTGCTGGAGGAACATCGCGCTCTGCTCCGACCGCTGTTCCCGCGTTTCAATGGCACCGAAATCAAAACCATCGGCGACGCCTTCCTTGTCGAATTCTACAGCGCGCTCGAAGCGGCGCAGTGTGGCATCGAGATTCAACGTGCGCTCGCGCACCGCAATCACGACGTGGCGGCGGAGCGCCGCATCGAGATCAAAATCGGCATTCACATTGGGGACGTGGTGCATCGGGGCGGCGATGTGTACGGCGACGGCGTGAACATCGCGTCGCGGATCGAGCCGCTGGCGGGCGCTGGAGGGATCTGCGTGTCGATGGATGTCGAGCGGCAGATTCGCAACGCCCTCGAAGCGCGCTTCGAGAAACTCGCGCCGACCGAACTGAAGAATATCTCGGTGACGATGGATTTGTTCCGCATCGTGCTGCCGTGGGAAGAAGCCAAGGCAGAAGGAAAAAGGCAAAAGGAAAAAACCGGCGCAGAGGTAGGGCGAGGCGTCCCGCCAAACCGCACGGGCTTGTTGAAATTGGCCGCCGTCGCCGTCGCCGTCGTCGTGCTCGCAGTCGGCCTTGGCTGGTGGTTCACGCGACCTAACGGCAATTCGACGGCTCCGACGAACGCTGCGCCGGTCGCGGTTCGAAGCGCAGTGTCGGGACGCATCACTTCGCTCGCCGTGAAACCGCTGGATGATTTTTCGGGCGACACGAACCAGGCGTTTTTCAGCGACGGCATGACCGAGGCGCTTTGTGCGACCCTCGGCAACATCAGCGCGTTGAGCGTACGGGGCCGCTCATCGGTGATGCGCTACAAGAACAGCCCAAAGTCCATACCAGAAATGGCGAAGGAGTTGAATGTTGATGCGATCTTGGAAGGCTCGGTGCAGCGCCTGACCAATCGCATGCTGGTGACCGTGCAATTGGTGGAAGCGGCGACTGACCGGCACGTATGGGCGACAAACTACAACCGCGACTTGAGCGATTTCTTCGCGGTGCAAAACGAACTGGCGTTGGCCATCGCCAATGAAATCAAAATCCAGATTAGTCCGGAAGAACGTGCGCGGTTGACGAAGACGCGCCCAGTTCCCGCCGCCGCGCAGGAAGCTTACCTCAAGGGGCGCTTCTTCTGGAGCGAGCGGAACGCCAGCAGCCTTGCCAACGCCAGCGCCTATTTCAAAGAAGCCATCCGAATTGATCCAAATTACGCTGCGGCCTACGCAGGCTTAGCCGACGTGCGTGTGGTTTCGATTGCGTACGCGGACGCGAATATCAAAGAAGCCTACACCAAGGCGAAAATCGAAGTTCAGAAAGCGTTGGCCCTGGACGACACGCAGGCCGAAGCCCACGCGGGTCTGGCCAACATAAAAATGGGTTTTGACTGGGATTTTGCCGGGGCGGAGGCGGAATTCAAGCGAGCCATCGCGCTCAATCCCAGCTACGCGCCGGCCCATTATTGGTATGCTCTGGGCCTCGTGGCCGCGAAGCGGGATTCTGAAGCTGAGGCTGAAGCACAGCGTGCCGTCGAAGTGGATCCGCTTTCCGGCATTGCGCACCTGCATCGTGGCTGGATCGAGTATTATTGCCGACGCCATGATCAGTCGCTTGCCGCTTTCGAACAGGCATTGGTGTTGAATCCTGGCCTCAATGTAAAGGCCCGTGTGTGGATGGGGTGGATCTATGACCAAAAGGGTATGCCGGAAAAAGCTTTTGCCACCTGGCAGGCGATGTTCGCCGCCTTGGGCCGTTCGGCTGAAGAAGCCGCCGCCAGGGAAAAAGACTTCAAGGCTTCCGGTATCGCAGGATATTGGGCGAACCGAGAAAATGAGTGGAATCTTTCCGGTATAGCACTCATTTATGCCAATGCTGGTAAGAAAAAGGAGGCGCTTGAGTTACTGGAGAAGTGTTATCAAGAGAAGGAGGTCGGGATTTATTATTGGCTGCGTGATCCGGCATTCGACGACCTCCGCTCCGAACCGAGGTTTATGGAATTGATTCGGAAAATTGGCTTTGAGAAATGAGCGCCAGCACCGAACAACGCAAGCTCGCGGCGTATCACCGTTTCGCTGGCGGCGATAACGGGCGCGTGGGCGGCTGATTCGTTTTACCGCGAAACGCCGAGCGCAGCAGCCAGTGGCGCTTGAGGCCCTGCACCAAGTTGTCCGTGTGCGAAATCGCCGACGAAATTTCCGAGAGCAGATTTGTGTTGCCTTGAACTTGGGTGTTCAAGTTGCTGGTGAGGTTGGCGAGGTTGTCGAGCGACCGGCCGATGTTGTCCACTAACGCCGTCAGGTTCGTATCGACGGTGGTGAGCGTTGAATTGGCGGTGACGAGCGTGGCGTTGGCGTTGGTCAAAGTCTGTTGCAGTTGGAGATGCAGGTTCGTGGGCAGCAACCATTCACCGAGCGAGCCATGCGGGTCACGCAGGCGCGTGGTGATGTCGGCGAGGTTGGACGCAATCGGTTGCACGCGATGAATCGCGGCGTCGAGGTTCGTGACGGCGCGCGCGGTGTTGGTGAGCACGGCGCTCAACTGGTTGGTGAGATTCAAAATGTTCGGCAGCGCCTTTTCCGCCTGGTCGAGCAACTGTTCTAGGCGATCCGTGACGGCGGGAGCTTCGTCCGGTTCGAGCCAGCAGTGGAGCGAAGGAGTCGGTGGCGCGTAAAACGGCCCTTTGTCGCGCGCGAAAACTTCGACGGGATTTTTCCCCTCTTTCTTGAGGATGTCCATGAACTCTTTTCTGAGGACGCCACGGATGACTTTGTTTGTCCGGCCAAAAGGCCCGCCGCTCACGCGATTGATTTCGTCCACGGTCGGGATGCCGTTGCGGCCTTTGGTCACGACAAGCGAGCGGTTGCCGAGAAAATCCGACGCCGCCACTTTGACGACGGAGTCGTTCCAGACATAACCATAGTACGGTTTATTGATCCGGAAATAAACCGTGACATTGTAGTAAGCATAGGGATCGTTCAACTCCACGTCGGTGATCTCACCCACGTCGCGACCCAGCAGCCGGACTTTGTCGCCGACGCGCAGACCGGCGGCAGTGTTCAAACATGTGACGTAATTGACCTTCGCGAGAAACCAGCCTTTGCGTTTGGCCGTCTGGTAAACGTAGTAGCCAAAGCCCACGAGCATGAGCACGACCGCGAGGCCGATGAAAACACCGACCGCGCGCTCGACGCGTCCAAGGCGCGTGCGCAACTGCGGGGTCAAATCTTGCAAGGCCATAAGAATTTTCTGCTACTGAGCCGCCGCCTGAACCCCGCCCGCGTGCGTCAATAATTCCAGCACGAGCGGTTCGTTGCTGTTGACGACATCCGTCTTGCCGCCGAGCGCGCGCCACCGGGATTCTTGGATCAACGCGAAGCGCGTGCCGCAAGCAAGCCATGGACGCAAATCCTCGCAAGTCACCGCCAGCGTGAGCGGGCGTCCGCCGAGCCAGTCGTGACCGGCGGCCAGCGCGGCGAGAAATTCCAGCCACCAGGCGGCTTGACGCTGGTCGAGGCCGGCGAGTGGATTGTCCAACAACAAAACTGCCGGCCGCAACGCCAAAGCGCGCGCCAGCGCCACGCGTTGCCGCCAGCTCCGGTTGATGCGACCCGGCGTGCGCGAGGCGAATGGTGTCAGGCCGATCAACTCCAGCAAAGGTTGCACCGCAGCGGCGGCTTCTTCGGTGGAACAATCGCGATGATAACACAACGGCAGCGCGATGTTTTGCTGGACGGTCAATCCGTTGAACAAGCGTCCGCCATCTTCAAACACAAATCCGATGCTGCGGCGCAATTCCACGACGGCCACTTCATCAAGCTGCTCCAGTTCGCGCCCCCAAAAAATTCTCCGGCCCGCCACTGGCCGCAACAAACCCGCCGCTGTCGCAAGCAAACCAGTTTTGCCCGCATCCGACGACGCGCCGATGACCCAGAAATCGCCGGCGCTGATGCGCCAGTTCACTCCGGCGATGGCGCAGCGGTCGGGATCCGCGATCGATGCCGTCGCCGCGTCGATGAGTTCGATCGGTGCGGAACCGCCGCCTGGTGCGCTGGCCGTCACGCTGCTCACATGAGGAGATAGACGACGATGAACACCGCGTCCACGAACACGCACGCCACGACGCTGTTGACGACCGCGCGCGTGGTGACGCTCGAGACTTCTTCTAGTCGCAGGGGTTTCGCGAGACCTTGATAGCAGGTGACAATCGCGATGACGACGCCGAACGCCGAGCTTTTCAAACCGAGCAAAACAAAATCCTCCCACGTGAGCGCCTGCGCGAGCTGGCGAAAATAATCCGACGGCAGCAGCGGCACATCTTGGACAAAAACGAAAAGATAGCCGCTGGCCACCGCGCCCAAAATCAAATAGACCGTCAACGCGAAGATCGCGATGGCGAGTCCCGCGACGCGCGGCACGACGAGATAGTGGATCGGATCGATGCCGAGCGCTTCGAGCGCCTCGACTTCGCCGAGCGCCCGCGCGGTGCCGAGTTCGATCACTGTGGCCGTGCCAACACGCGCCAGCACGAGCAGCGCCGCCACGAGTGGCCCGAGTTCGCGCACAACGACGGTGACCATGATCGTGCCCGCGAAGTTCTGCGCGCCCACGCGGCTGAGGAGCGACACCGTCTGGGCTTCGGTTGGCGAAGCGGTGCTGCTTGAACTGCTTTCCACGACGCAAAGTTAGGAGCTTTGAACGAAGCGGTCAAAATGCTTTTTGCGGAAAGCCTGGAAAATAGAAAAAAGTTCGGCTAAATCTGCGAAACTGGAGAGTTTCCATCACCGATCCGACTCGGGGAGCTCGCGACGGGCACGAAGACATCAGCGCGCTCACCCCAATAATTCGCCGACCTTCGCCGCAATGTCGCCGTGTTTCATCAACGACTCGCCAACGAGGATCGCTTTGGCTCCGCAGCGGGCGAGCCGCTCGACGTCAGCGCGCGTGTGAATGCCGCTTTCGGCGACGAGCAACTTATCTTGACCGTGTGCCGACGCCGCCAGCTTGGCTGCGAGCCGCTCTGTCGTCGCGAGATCGACTTTGAACGTTTTCAGATCGCGGTTGTTGACGCCGATGAGTTGCGCTCCGGCGGCAAGCGCACGATCCAATTCCGCTTCGTCGTGAACTTCGACAAGCGCGGCCAAGCCCGCTTCTGTCGCCAGCGAATGAAACTGTTTCAACTGCGCATCGCTGAGAATCGCGACGATGAGCAAAATCGCATCCGCGCCCCACTCGATGGCTTCGAGGATCTGCCGCTCGTCGATGATGAAATCTTTGCGGAGCAGCGGCAGCTTCACCGCCGCGCGAATCCGCCGCAGATAATCGAGCGAGCCTTGGAAAAAAATTTCGTCGGTGAGGACGGAAAGACAACTCGCGCCCGCAGCCTCGTATTGACGCGCGATGCGAACGGGATCGAAGTCGGCGCAGATGACTCCCGCAGACGGCGAAGCCTTTTTCACCTCGGCGATGAGGGCGACTTGTGATGCGTGATGCGTGACGCGTGATGCGTTCCGAAGTGCGGCGGGGAAATCACGCCGTTCGCCGCGTTCGAGCATTGCGTCGCGAAGATCGCCCGCCGCGATGAGGCGCGACGGCAGGCGGGCGACTTCAATCCGCTTTTGGGCGACGATGGTGTCAAGGATGTTCACTTGTCTCTGCGTCTTTTCCGTGCGCCCCAATTACCCAACCACGAAGCTGGCACGGCGCCGAATAGTATAATTAGCAGAGCATGTTGGCCTTCGGGCAAAGTGTTTACGAGTTCAGAGTCCCGCTGCTGAACTGCTTTCCCTGATAGCCAAAGTGCAAAAATGACAGCCCATGCTACCAAAGCCAGCCAGCCAGCCAGCATTGACCAGGGGTTTTTAACTCCGCTTCGATCAAGCCAAAACGGAATCCAAAGAGCCAAGGCGAGCAGGCTTAATGAAACGAACTCGATTATTGCAATTCTCCAACTCATGCGGTGAGTTCGTTGTCCAATTTTTCAAGCAGCTCGCGCCCGCCGTTTTTGCACGGGGCGAATCGCGACGACATGGAGCGGATCAACGATGTCGATGCCGCCCTTGGTGTCCTCAATCATCATGTAGTGGCGCGTGAAGCCAACGAATTCGCCATGCGGCACGTCATATTCTCTGCCGTCGGAAGTACGGACGATGAACGGGCCGGGACCGGTGAGTTGTTTTCTGATCGCTTCGCTATTCATGTGGTGTTTGTCGCTCTGCTCCGCAGCGACGTCAAGCCGTGGAAAATATGCTGATGATTGGGATGGGAAATTGATTTCAAATCTATTCCTCTTCGTCCTTCACGCCCTGCGTCCGCTTCAGCGGGCCGCCGGCACGCAGCCAGCCGTTCACGAACGCGTCGAGGTCGCCGTCCATCACGCCCTGGACGTTGCTCGTCTCGACGCCGGTGCGCAGGTCTTTGACCATGCGATATGGTTGAAAGACGTAGCTGCGAATCTGGTTGCCCCAGGACACGCTGCCCTTCTCGCCGTAGAAACGTTCCATCTCGGCTTTCTGCGCGTCGATGCGCTGCGCGTAAATTCGTGAGAGCAACAGCTTCATGGCGGTCGCGCGGTTCTGCGCCTGCGAGCGCTGCGCCTGGGATGCGACCACGAGTCCGGTGGGGACGTGTGTGATGCGGACGGCCGTCTCGACTTTGTTTACGTTCTGTCCGCCCTTGCCGCCGGAGCGAAACGTGTCCACTTGAAATTCATTCGGCGGGATCGCGATTTCTTCTGTCTCCTCGATTTCCGCAATGACATCGACGCTGGCGAAACTCGTGTGCCGCCGTTTGTTGGAGTCGAACGGCGATATGCGCACGAGCCGATGCACGCCGCGCTCGGCTTTGCAAAAGCCGTAGGCGTTTTCTCCGCTGATAAGCAACGTCACGCTCTTGATGCCGGCGACATCGCCCGCGAGCGCGTCGGTGACTTCCACATCCCAGTCGCGCGATTCGGCCCAGCGTTGATACATGCGCAGGAGCATGTTCGCCCAGTCGCATGACTCGGTACCGCCCGCGCCGGCGTTGATGCTGAAGATGCAATTGTTTTTGTCGTGCGGGCCGGTGAGCAGAACGCGCAGTTCGAGTGCGTCAAGTTCCTGAGAAAATTTGGCGAGGTCGCGTTCGAGTTCCTGTTGGATGTGAATCTGCGCGGTTTCCGGTTCAGCTTCGCCGAGTTCAACCATGACTCCGAGATCCGCGAACTGTTTCTCGGCTTTGAGCAGCGGCTCGGTTTTTTTGCGAAGT
>JACPZS010000158.1 GCA_016195385.1 Verrucomicrobiota bacterium | reverse complement strand
TTATCCGATGGGCATGGACGGGAAATGGAAGCCGGGCGGGCGCGTGAAGCTTTTGGAGGACGTGAACGGTGATGGCAAATTCGATCAGCGGGACAAAGGGACAGTTTTTCTTGATGGTATTCCTTTCCCGACCGGTGTGATGGCCTGGCGCAAGGGCGCGCTCGTTTGCGCCGCGCCGGATATTTTTTACGCGGAAGACACGGACGGCGACGGCAAAGCGGATGTCGTGAGGAAATTATTTTCCGGTTTTTACACGGACAATTATCAAGCGCGCGTGAACAGCCTGCAACTTGGACTCGACGGCTGGATTTACGGCGCGAACGGCCTGCTCGGCGGAGTGATTCGCGGCACGATGAGCGGCAAAGAAGTGAACATTCGCGGGCAGGATTTTCGGATGAACCCGGACTCGGGCGAGTTCGAGCCGGCGTCCGGTCTGACGCAGCAGGGCCGCGTGCGCGACGATTGGGGTAACTGGTTCGGCTGCGACAACAGCACGCTGCTCCGCCACTACCCGCTGCCGGACCATTACCTGCGTCGCAATCCGCACGTGGCCGCGCCCGACCCAAGCGTCTTCGTTCCGAACGACGCCGATCCGAATCAACTTTTTCCCGCCAGCTACACGCTCACGCGGTTCAACGATCCGCACACGGCCAATCGCACCACGTCTGCGTGCGGACTCGGCATCTATCGCGATGAATTGCTGGGCCGCGAGTATTACGGCAACGCATTCGTCTGCGAACCGGTCCATAATCTCGTGCATCGCCTCGTGCTCGAAACGAATGGCGTCTCCTTCACGGCGCATCGCGCCACGGACGAGCAGCAATCCGAATTTCTGGCTTCGACGGACAATTGGTTTCGGCCCGTGCAAGTCCGCACCGGACCGGACGGCGCACTGTGGGTAGTGGACATGTATCGTTTCCTCATCGAACACCCGCGCTGGATTCCGGCTGATCGCCTCGCGCAAATTGATCCGCGCGCTGGCGACGACAAGGGCCGCATCTATCGCGTCTTTCCGCGCGGCAAAAATCTGAAACTGGTTCGCGACTTGACTAAACTTTCGCCAACGCAACTCGCCGCCGCGCTCGATTCGACCAACGGAACCGAACGCGACCGCGTTCAACTCCAATTGCGGGAGCGTCACGACAACACAACTCCCGCCGAATTGACGAAGATTTTCGAGATCAGCAAGCACCCTGCGGCGCGATTGCAGGCGCTTTGCGTGCTGGATTCCGTGATGAAGTCAATCCCGTTGGAAGTTCTCGAACAGGCACTGAGCGATTCCGACGCGGCGATTCGCCGCCACGCGTTGCGTCTGAGCGAATCCATTTTGTCCACGGGAATTCCAAACGTGGAACAGCTCCGATCTGCCGTGCTGGCGCGAGCGATCGACCAAGATCCCGGTGCCCGCTTGCAACTGGCGCTCACGCTGGGCGAGTGGAACGATCCGCGCGCTGGCGCTGTTCTAGGAAAACTCGTGGGCCACGCGTTATACGATAAATGGCTTGGCGCAGGTGTCCTTGCTTCCGCAACCAACCATTGGGAAAAGATTTTGACTTCTTTGCTCGTGCTTCCAGAAACTACTACCGGATACAATCAAATTGTCGGGCAAACTATTTCTACGGCCGTGGCGTCGGAAGATGACGAAGCATTCGCCCGGATCGTGGCTTCAATGTTTCGTGATAATGATACCAATCGCAGAGTGTCTTCGTGGCAAGTTGTGCCGCTCATTGGCCTGCTTGATTTGTTGGAACGACGGCGTGTGACGCTCCCGGCATATCTTTCGACTCACTCCGAACTGCGCGTGTTCGAACAACGACTCAAGGATCTCTTCTTGCTCGCGCGCATGGGAGCGAAAAGTGATGTCGAGGAAACACAGCGAGCGACATTCATTCGACTGCTCGGACGCGGATTTGACCACGAAGTTGACGATCTTCAATTGCTCATCGGCTTTTTGCAGCCGTCGTTCTCGGAACGATTACGCAAAACCGCTCTATCGGCACTTCAGCACAACAACAACCCGCAAACTCCGTCCCGACTCCTGGCGGATTGGAGACGACATTCTCCTGCCGTGCGTGGCGAGATCTTGAACGTGTTGCTCAGTCGAGATGAATGGACGACATCATTGCTGTCCGAACTGGAGCACGGCATCGTGCTCGCCAGCGAAATTCCCATTCTGGATCGCCAGCGCTTGGTCAACCATGCCAATGCTGATCTGCGCCGCCGATCCGCTGTGCTCTTTCCAATCACCACGATCGGCACTCGCGCGCAAGTTCTCGAAAAATACCAGCCGGCAATTTCGCTGGCGGGAAATTCCGGGAGAGGCGCGGAGATTTTTGGCGGCACGTGCGCTTCATGCCACGTGTTTCGCGGTCAAGGATTCGATGTCGGGCCGAATCTTGCCGCGCTGCGCGACAAGGACGCGGCCTACTGGTTGAAAAATATTCTGGATCCAAACGCGGCGATTGAGCCGCGCTTCGTGAATTACCAAATCGAGACGCGCGACGGGCGCTCGCTCAACGGCATCGCCAGCACGGAGACGTCCACCGGCCTCACTCTCGTTCAAGCAGGTGGCGTGCAGGAGAAAATTCTCCGCACCGACATTGTTTCGATTCGCGCGTCGGGACTTTCGTTGATGCCCGAGGGCTTGGAACAAAATCTCACGCCGCAAGATTTTGCGGACTTGATCACGTATCTGAAAACGACGCCCGCCAATTTCGGCAGCCCGCCGGAGGAATTGGCCGCGCAGGCACGCAAACAATTTGTGACGGAAGGCGCCAACGGTTTCATGCATCTGTTTTTCAGCTCGGAAAAACTTCCCTACGCGAGCTGGCTCGGCACGTTGTCGATGCCTCATTGCCGCCAGACGGACGGGCAGTCGAAGCTCGTGTGGCAAACCCGGCCTGTTCCCTACGATCTGCGCGGCGGCACGTTTCACCGTTTTCGATTGTCGGCCGCGATGGGCTTCGCCTCGCAGCCGGCGGGAAAATTTCAACTCAAGCTGAACAACCAGCCGGTGCTCGACTTCGAGGTCACGCTCACCGACGCCAAATGGCAGAGCGCGGATGGCACGGTGCGCATGAGCTACACCGTCATGCAAAACAATCAGGAGGACAGCAACGGCATCCTGGAAATCGAAATCAGCACCGCTCGCCTCCAGACGGGCAGCCCGGTTACGTTTGAAGTCGTTGGCTCGGCCGCGAACAGCCAGCGCTGGTTTGGGATTTATCTGCTTTGAGCCTACGCGTGGACTTCAAACTTCTGAAGTTCTATGCGGCAAGGCCAAGTTGGAATTTCCAGATTGCTTTTCGACCGTCGGAATGATGCGCGCGAGTTGCGCGGCATGCACGTCCAGCTCCGCTTCGGTCCAGACCGCGAAATCAGCCAGCAGCATTTTCTTTTCGATTGGCCATTGGGCGTGGATGCGCTGCTGGATTTGCTCGTCGTCCCAGCCGCGCGCGCGCAAGCGCTCGATTTGCGTTCGAGCAGAGCAAGCCACGCAGATCGTTTGATCGAAGTGGGCGGTGGCATTCGTCTCGAACAACAACGGGATCACCACAACTCCGATGGGAATTTTCTCCATTCGCCATCGCTCAACCTGCGCCAGCCAGATCGCACGAATGGCTGGATGCAAAATGGCTTCAAGTTGGTGGCGCGCGGCTTCATTGGCAAAGACGCGCCGGGCCAATTCATCACGCCGCAGCCGGCCGTCGGACGCGACAATGTCATGGCCAAACGCCTGTTTCAATTCCGCCAGCGCCGGCTGGCCCGGCTCGACGATCTGCCTGGCGATGACATCCGAGTCCACGATTGGCAGGCCGCGCCGCCGCAAAATCTCGGCGGCGGCGGACTTGCCCATGCCGATTCCACCTGTGAGTCCGAAGACTTTCATGGACCGGATTGGACTTGGATTCGGCACATCCTGCAACTCAAACTGAAGTCGTGCCCGCGTGGCCGGGCCGCGCCTTGAGCGAGGTTGGTGTTGTGCCGATGTAGCTGGCGGATATTTTTCGATTATGAAAACGCCGATTCGATTCCTCATGTGCGCGCCGGACGCTTTTGATGTGAGCTACGTCATCAATCCGTGGATGGAGGGCAACTTGAACCAATCTTCGCGCGAAGCCGCCGCGGCCCAGTGGCAGACGCTGCGCGCCGCGCTGGCCAGCCGGGCGCAGGTTGAATTGATCGCACCGCAAGCCGGACTGCCGGACATGGTTTTCACGGCGAACGGCGGCTTGATTCATGGCAACGCGGTCGTGCTCGCGCGGTTTCGCCACGCCGAACGCCAGGGCGAGGAAAACCATTTCAAAAATTGGTTTCTCGAGCACGGTTTTGTCGTTTACGAACTGCCCAAAACGATGCTTTTCGAAGGCGCGGGCGATGCGCTGCTGGATCGCGAAGGCCGCTGGCTTTGGGCGGGCCACGGATTTCGTTCGGAACTGGACTCGCACGTTTTTCTGGCCAAGTGGCTCGACCTCGAAGTGCTTTCGCTGCGGCTGGTGAACCACCGTTTCTACCACCTCGACACGTGCTTTTGTCCGCTTGCGGATGGTGTGCTTCTTTATTACCCGGCGGCGTTTGATGTGAATTCAAACCGCTTGATTGAAAACCATGTGCCGCGGGCAAAACGCATTCCGGTCAGCGACGCGGACGCCATGACTTTTGCGTGCAACGCCGTCAACGTGGACGATGCGGTTTTCCTCAACCAGGCCAGCACGGATCTGAAGGAACGCCTGCGCGCATCTGGTTTCAATGTCATTGAAACGCCGTTGAGCGAGTTCATGAAATCAGGCGGCGGCGCGAAATGTTTGACGTTGCGATTGGACGAACCGGTTTGTCATGCCGTCGTGCAAGGCGCGCTCTCAGCGTCGCAATGGCGGCGCGCATCGTAAAGGTTACACAAGAGCGGCGGTCAGGTTTTTGCGCGCTCCGCGCGTTCGTCAGGAAGAGGATTGGCGGCAGTGCTGGTGGGCACCACGATAGCCGAGCGCGCTTCGATGAATGCTTTCAGTTCCGCCGCCGCTTTGCCGCCGAACCCCGGCACTTCAGCGATTTGTTCGACCGTCGCCAACCGGAGGCGTTGCACGGAGCCGAATTTTTTGAGCAACGCAGCTTTGCGTTGTTCGCCAATCCCGGGGAATTCATCGAGCAAGCTCTCAGAAATTTTCTTCAAACGAAGCTGCGCATTGTACGTGTTGGCGAAGCGATGTGACTCGTCGCGCACGCGTTGCAGCAACTTGAGCGCGCCTGAGTCATGGCTCAGGCGCAACGGCTCGCTTTCACCGGGCTGATAAATTTCCTCGAACTCTTTGGCCAACCCGATGATTGGCACGCGGCTCAATCCTAGTTTCGCCAACTCGACGCAGGCGGCGTTGAGCTGGCCTTTGCCGCCGTCGATCAAAATCAGATCCGGCAAAGCCGGTGCGGCCGCGAGCCGGCGTGGCGAAATTTCCGCATGGCCGCTGGTATCTTCCAGAGTCGTGGTTTCGCTCGACGCCACACTTCCGCCCGCTTCCCGCAACACCCGCGTGTAGCGTCGCCGCACGGTCTCGGCCATGCACGCGAAGTCGTCCTGCCCGGTGACCGTCTTCATTTTGAAGCGGCGGTAATTGGCGCGATCCGGGCGGCCATTGCGAAAACTCACGAGCGACGCGACGGCGAAAGTGCCGCTGATGTTGGAAATATCGAAACCTTCGATGCGCAGCGGTGGCGCGGACAGCTTCAGCACCTGGGCCAGCTCCGCCAAATCTTTTTGTGGATCGATTGCGAGCGGAAGTTTGTAGGGCACGCGCTCAAAAGTTTTGTTTTTTTGTGTGGTGCGCCGCAAGTCGGCGAGCGCGTCGCGCAGCGCGGCGGCTTTTTCAAAATCTTGCGTGGCAGCTGCTTTTTTCATATCCGCTTCGAGTTGCGCCACGAGTTCCTCGCATTGGCCGGAAAGGAAATCGCAGGCAGCGGCGACTTGTTGCGTGTATTGCTCGCGCGTGACGTTGCCGATGCAGGGCGCGGTGCAAAATTTCAAATTCCCGTAGAGGCAGTGTTTGTAATCCAGTTCGGTGGGCGTAAGCGGACGGCAGCCGCGCAAATTGAATTTCCGCCGTACGAGCGTGAGCGTGTTGCGCACCGCGCTGGCATTGGGAAACGGGCCGAAATAGCGCGAACCGTCGTCCGTCTTCAGGCGCGTGAGCGTGAAGCGCGGAATCGGATCGTTCAAATTCACCTTCACGAGCAGAAAGCGTTTGTCGTCGCGAAAGCTCACGTTGTAGCGCGGATGAAATTCCTTGATCAGCTTGCTTTCGAGCAACAGCGCCTCGGGTTCGCTGCGAACGACGTGGGTGTCGAAGTCGTGAATCGCTTCGAGGAGCGCGTTCAATTTCAAATCCCAGCCGTGCCGGCGCGAGGGATGAAAATATTGGCTGACGCGCTTGCGCAGATTGCGCGCCTTGCCAACGTAGATGACGCGGCCGAAGCGATCCTTCATCAAATAGACGCCCGGCTTGTGCGGGAGCTGGCTCAACTTGTCGCGGATGTGGTCGGTCGCAGGCACGCGCGCAGCATGGCACAGGGGGCGAACTCGTCCAAGCTCCTAACTCCGGAGATAGACTCAAGGCCGGTTCCACGTCTCCGGATGCGGCTCGTGGTCGTTGTTCCAGCGGCGGCGCGCGGTTTCAGATGCAGAAACCCAATTTGTTTGCCACGCCGCCCCCACATGGCCGTCACACAACAGCATGTTTGCGTGGCCGTTGTGGCTCGCGCCTGGCCACATTGATCGATCGGTCGAGCAGACATCGAAGTGGCCGGAAGTCCAGAACAGCGATCCCATCGTAAATCCGGGCGAGATGTCGCCCACGGCGATCATGTCAGCGGGTGAAATGATCCGCGATTCGGTGGTGGGCTGAATTTTTTCCTTCAAGTAACCACCCAGCCCCAGATTGACGGCACTTTGAAACTTTGCCGTGCCCGAGGCGTTGAGGGCGTACTGGCCGTTGCCGCGTTTGCCGTCCTCGTTCGCGACTGTCTGAGGACAGCGCAATTTGCGCATCGTGGCATACTGATCAACAAATTCGCGCGCTTGGACGCCGACATGCGGTGCCAGGGTTTGCTTCCAATCGTCCATCATCAGCGTTCCGTATGCGGCATTATTACCGAGCACGCCCAACCCGGCCGTGGTCGGATATTGATCGTGCTCATCCAGGTGCATCCGCGTCGCCAATCCGATATCATGGAGATTGCCGCGACACTCCGTCGCGCGAGCGGCGGATTTGGCACGCGCAAGCGCCGGCAACAGCAGGCTCGCAAGGATGGCGATGATCGTGATGACGACCAGTAGTTCGATCAAAGTGAAGCCAAAGCGAGTCTTGATTGTGGAAACGGGGCTGAGATTCGCGTTGCTCTCACTTTCCGGTCTTCCATTTTTTCCTGAACCCATTACCTTTCCCGCGTGAGCACCGTTCAAGAAATCGAAGCCGCCATCCCCCGGCTGAAGCGCGAAGAAATTGAGGCGCTTCGATCCTGGATTGATGACTATCTTGAGGCCCAGCTTGAGTTGACGGACGAGGTCAAGCAACGACTTGATCAGTCGCGTCGCGAAATCGCTGCTGGCAATTATACGACGCGCCAGCCGCGATGAACCGTGGCGGCCGCGTTGCAAATCTGGTCGCCCATCTTCACCCGGGCTTTCGATGCTCTCCCGCCTGACGTTCGCGCGGCTGTCCAAAGCAAGGTGGACGCGATGGGCACGCGGCTTGAAGGCTTTCCTCACCAGCGCCTCACAGGTCGGCCTGAGTTCAAGCTGCGCGTCGGCGATTACCGCGTGCTCTACGAATTCGAGTTGAAGCTGGGCCGGATTTATCTCCATTACGTCGGCCATCGTCGCGAGATTTACAGACGCAGTTGAAGAAAAGCGGCTTCTTCCCTCACCTTCCAGGTGAGGTGGAGAGATGGAATCAAATAGTTCCACAAAGCTGGAATCTCTTCCGTTCACGGTTTCCTCAACCGGAAAAATTTCGGACTGCTCCCGATCTCGATGGTCGCCACGTTCTGGTCAGCGATGATTACTGGTGCAGTTGGTTCGACAAACCAGTTTGCGGCTGGTCCGAGGGAATCGTTCGTTTCAAGACCGAAGCCCGCAGCGGCCACCGGCCACGAGATCGTCACGCTGTTTCCGGATCGGGCGATCTGCGCTGAAGGCGGCGGGGCTTCGATGATCTTACTCACGAAGACATCCCGTGCATACACGCCCGACTGAACCCGCAGGCTGCGCTGAAACGGATTCTGCAAGGGAAAATCGGACGAACTGGTGTCGCCCACGACATAAACAGCGCCGTCCGATCCAAGCGCAATGCCGTGCGCTTCATCTGCGGGATTGATGCCCGAGGGCGGGGCCTTGCTACCGCCGAGGAACGTGGACCACAACAACCGGCGACCGTCTGGGGTGAGCTTGAACACGAAGGCGTCGCTAGGCGGAGCGGTTCCTCCGGAGCTAAGAACGTCTGATCCTTTGTTGAGCCTGGCCTGGAGCGGGTCGGCAATTGGAAAATTGGTGGACCAGGTTCCACCAGCCACGTAGGCGTTGCCGACGGCATCAACGGTGATAGCGCGTGGATTCTCACCATCAATTCCACCGACGTACGTCAAATAATCCAGAGCTGACCCAGTGGGGTTCAACTTGGCTACAAAACTGTCAGAGAACCCGCCTCCAAACGCAGCTTGGAAAGCTTGTGGTGTGGTAGCGAGATTCTCTGACACTGAACCTGTCAGAAAAGCGCTGCCAGTCGAGTCCACCGCGATAGCTTTTACAAAAGTGTTCGGCGGGAGGAAATTTGACGTTGAAAATTCGAGTTGCAAACCGTCGAGGCTGAATTTCTCGACGAACACGTCGGCCACATCTGTACCCGGTGGCGAAGTCGATCTGGCGACGTACGCATGGCCCGCAGCATCTGCGGCCAGAGCTGCATCGCCACTGAAGTTGTAATCACTCCCGCCGAGGTAGGTTGAATAGACAAGCCGTGTTCCGTCGGCATCGATCTTCGCGACAAACTCATCCCAAACGCCGCCCGGATTCGCTTGAAAAGGGCTGGCCGTCGGGAAGTCCGTGCTCGCGGTTTCGCCGATCACATAGATATTCGCCGCGCCATCAAGCGCGAGACTCCCGGCGTATTCGCTCGCGCTGCCGCCCAAGTAAGTTGAAAAAATCAAGCCTGCCCCGTCCGGGCTGAGTTTCGCGACAAACGCGTCCTTGACGCCGCCATAGGTGGTTTGCAGCGCATTCTTAAGGGGAAAATCAGTCGCGTCTGTTTCACCGTAAACGACCGCCCGGCCCGCCGGATCCACGGCAATCGCGTTGCCATGACTCACTTCAAAAACGGACGCCGCCCCACTCAAGATCGTGGAATAAATGGCCCGGTTCCCCGCCGGATTCAATTTCGTTACGAAGACTGCTTCGTTGACGCCGAAGGTGCGCTTGATGGAATTGGCCGTGGTGGGGAAGTCACTTTGCGACCAAGTGTAGCCGGTGACGTAGGCGTTGCCTTGTGAATCCACGGCGATGGCATTGCCGATGTCTTTCATCCCTCCACCCAGATACGTCGAGTAGGCGAGCACCGGATCGATGATCAGCGTCTGTGTCGGATCATACGCCGCCACGTGGAAGGCGACGCGATGCGTCGTGTGCGATCCGAGATCGAGCGCTGGCGTTTGCAGCGCGTAATCACCGGCAATCTCGATCTGAGTGCCATTGATACGCTGAAAACTCTTCGGTTTGCGCCAGTGGAGTTCTTGACCGGAAATTTCCAGCCGCAAATCGCCACGCTCGTCCACTTCGATTTTGTCCGCGCCTTCAATCGCGAGCGCGATGCGATTCGGGTCCGCGCCGGGCGCGATGACGAAATCGTATTCGAGCTGGCCTTCGTTGCCGTAATAAACCAGGTCGATGCCGGGATAAACTTCGTGGTAGCGCACCCTGGCGAACGTGGAAATGTTTGTGCGCCACCGCGAAGGATCGCTGCCAATGAAGTAATTGAACTTGCCCGGCAGCGGTTCTTCCCCGCTGATCAACGAGGAAGAATTCGCGCCCACCAACTTCATGCGCAGGAAATGGGGAGCGGGTTCGGGAACCACCAAGGCACGAAGGTCACAAAGGGAAGTTTCTGCTTCGTGTTCTTTGTGTCTTTGTGGTTGATGCAAGACCATCACGGCCTCGGTCTGCGCGAGGAAGAGTTGATAACCCGGCCCGCGCGCCAGGAATTTTGCCTTGTCATCCGCCTGGCCTTCGTTGCGCTCGAAACTGAGCGGCAAGTGGCCGAACGAGCGGACTGGCTTCGGTGAAAGGTCGGGCAATGGTAGAGTCAAAGTCTCACCCGGATCAAGCGCCTGCACGGACGTGCTCGTGATGGTCCGAAGCAGCAGCAAGCTCAACGCGATTCTCCCTGTGTGTCTCGTTATCCGAATGAAAAGCATGGCAATGTCCCCAGTTTTGAATGCGGTAATTGTTCCGCTCACGGAGCCGTGGGAGCCAGCCGCCGCACGATCCAGTGACCGGTGCCTGCTGAATCATAGCCCGCGCCGGAGACGAGCAGGTTTCCGGCAGCATCAACGGCTACGCCGACAGCTTCGGCCTGACCCTGCGGAAACTGGAAATCATCCACAGTGTGCCAGACGCCCGAAGAATCAGGCCGCCGCACGATCCAATGAAGGATTCCCTGTGCATCCGACGCGCTTCCGGCGACGACGGGCTTGCCGCTGGTATCCGTGGCAACGTCCCAAGCGTAAGATGATTTGTATTGAGCCAAGGCGAAGGTGTGGTCCGTGGACCAGTTGAGATCACCGTTCTTCCATTTGCGGACGGTCCATTCGTTGTAGAGAATCGTATTCTTCGCTCCGGTTCCGGTGGATTTGTTCGCGTGGCCAACGGCATAAACGTATCCTGTGTTGTCGCTGGCAGCTCGCCGGGCAGTTCCTGCGAACGGCTTATCGACGGTCGTCCAATTGTTGCCGCCACTATCGCCGCGCCGTACTTGCCACCAATTGTTGGCCTGAGCCGTCGTGAACATCCCGCTGCCAGGCGTCAGATGGATGCCTAACAAGGAAGAGAATGGCACGTCGTCCACCATCACCCAGATCTGACCTCCATCCACACTCCTGCGCAGCAGGCCGTGAGAGTTTCCTTTCGTATCCTGGGCACCACCGCAGGCAAAGATATTGCCGGACGAATCCTCGAACACATCATACGCCCCCGCGCCTTTGCCCGAAGCGAGTTGGAAAGAGTCCAAACTTGTCCACGAACCAGCAGCCCCCGAACTAAGACTCCTGCGAACCAGCCACGAGCTGCCGGGACAATTTCTGCCGGAACAGGTGGGCGTCAGCCAGCCCGCCGAATAAATTCTCCCGCTGCCACCACAGGCCAGACTGCGAAGATTTGAGGAATAGAGGTTGGCGCCGGGATTGGTGTCATCGCTGAAAAGCCAATTGATGGTCAAAGGATCGACCTTGGCCAATTCCGTCGTGTCTGTCTTGAGAGCAAGCCCGTGTTTGATTCCAGCGGTGTCGAAACCTTCACCGCCCGAGAACACGTTGCCCAAGGTGTCTGCCGCCATTCGCCACCCCCATGCGTTCTTTCCGGGGACAAGCTGGTAATCCAAGACTGTTTGCCAGGTCTGGGCGTGAAGCGAATGGATTCCGGCCAGCGCGGCCAGCGCCGTAAGGTGAGCGAGCCATTTTGTGAGTCGAGTTGTTTGGTTGGTGTTCATGGGTTTTTCTTGGTTGGTGTTAATTCGTTCTCGCACGCTTGAGCGCCGAGCATCGCTCGGCGCTCCGGTTCGGGAATCAGGACGCAAATGGTTTCTTAGAATTCTCATTTCGGCGCGGTTCTTTTCTTCTCCTGAACTTTTTTCAAGTGCTCGCGAATCTCGGAGGCGGGCGGCTCTTTTCCGGCCAGCAAGAGCGCTTTCGTGAGTGTGGTTTCGGCTTCCGCAAGTTCGCCGCGTTGGAACTGCACCCAGCCGAGCGTGTCGAGATAGTCCGCGTCGACCGGCTCGGCTTGGACGCCAAGACGGGCGAGCTTCAACGCTTCGTCCAGGTTGAGCCGGTGATCCGCCAGGAAAAACGCGAGGCTCATGGAAACGCGCGGATGGTTCGGGCTAAGTGCCAGCGCTTGCCGGAAGAATTTCTCCGCTTCCTCGAGCTTGCCTTGGTCGCCGCACACCTTTGCCAGGTTCACCAGCGCCGGCAGTTTCACGGAAAGCTGCGAGTCCGAAACGCGAGAGAGAAGGGCGCGAAACATCTTCTCCGCTTCAGCAGGTTGGCCGCGTATGGCGTGGAGAATTCCGAGATTACCGTACGCGCCGAGATGGTCTGGATCGAGTTCCAGTGCCTTGCGATAACGTTTCTCCGCTTCGTCAAGCTGCCCGCGCGCGCGAAGAATTTCTCCCAGGTTATTATTGATGGAGGACGATTCAGGACTCAACGCGAGCGCCTTCCGTGCCAGTCGTTCGGCCTCCGCCAAATTGCCGCGGGCAAGCTCAACCATCCCCAAGCCGAGGTAAGGTTCCCCATCGTCCGGCGAGAGCACGATTGCCTGGCGATAAAACTTCTCCGCCTCGTCCAGTTTGCCGCGAGCTTCACGGAAAATGTTGCCCAAGTTATTGTGTGGCGCGGAATCCTTCGGGTCCAACTCGATGGCCTTTCGGTAATATCTTTCGGCTTCGTCGAACTGAGCGCGTTCATGGAATACCATTCCGAGGCCCGTGTGCGCGGCGGCGTCATTGGCGTCCAACTCCGTCGCCTTGCGCAACGCGGCAGTCGCCTGGGCGAACTGGTGCCCGTCCGCCAGCACGTTACCCAGATTGCGGTAAGCCAGCGCGAAGTCGGGCCGCAGTTCAATGGCTTTGCGGAACGCCTGTTCGGCGGACCCCAACTGTTGGCGAGCGTTGTAAACCGTTCCGAGATTCAAGTGAAACGTCGCCTCAAATGGCTCCAATTCGAGCGCCTGGCGGTAACGCGCCTCCGCTTCGGTCAGTTGGCCTTGCTCCTGTAGAACGTCAGCCAGATACGATTGCGCCGTCGCACAATGCGGCTCCAGTTCGATGGCCTTGAGCGCCGCCTCGCGGGCTTCTGCTAGACGATGTTGTTTCAACAATATTTGGGCCTTCAGTTCCCAGTTTCCGTGCCAGCGAGGATCGGCGCTAATCGCGGCCTCGGTCAGCGCCAGCGCTTCGGGATCGTGTCCGAGCAGGGATTGAATTTCAGCGAGCCTTTGAAGGACGCGCGCTGATTGCGGTGCCAGCCGTGCGGCGGTTTCGAGTTCTTCCGACGCGCGCTCGAAGCTGCCGATTTTGCGCAGCGCGAGACCGAGGTTGAAATGGTAAAGCGGAACTTGCGCGTCAGCATAGACGGCCCGCCCATAGGAGCGGATGGCCGGACCCAGCGCGTCTTCACTCTCGAGGATCACGCCTAGATTATTCTCCGCCGCTCCACGGAAAACCCCTTCGCGCAACTTCTCAATCGATCGCTGCCGCTGGCTGACGTCGCTCTCGATCAAATCGCGGGTGGCCTTGGCGACCAGCGCGCGCGATTCGGGTCGAAGTGAGGGGCCGGGAAGAAGGCTCGGTCGGTTCGTGGCGGTCAGCGCAACGCTCTTGGCTTCACCGCCGCGCCGAAGGCTCAACGTTGTCTCAGCATTCGGTCGAATCAGAATGGCCTTTTCGACCTGGCTCGCGGTGGTCACGGGCTGGCCGTTGATTGCGAGCATAACGTCGCCCAACTGGAGGCCCGCGGTGTCTGCCGGCGACTGGCGAGCCACGTTGACAACACGCACCTCGCCGTTGGTCGCGCCGCCGATAGTGTTTGTCGTGGAAGCGGCACTCGCGAAATCACGAACTCTCAGTCCCGCCCAACCGCCGCCCAATGCCAATCGCTCCGCCGCCTCCGGCCAAGTGAGCGGCGAGGTTGTCAGTGCCCATTCGTGCGAGTCGGTGAGCCGCACGACTTGCAGCGTTTGCAAACGCTTTGGCTCCGTCGGCCGCGCATCGTTGCGGGCGCTCGATTCCGTCATCGCCGTGGCTTGCACCGAACCGAACGAGTTGACGAAATCGACCGCGCCTTCCTTGACGCTGAGAACGGCCAGGAGGTTCGTGTTCGTTGTTCGCTGTTCGTTGTTCGTTGTGATGGTTGAGAATTTTTGAAGCTTGAGTCCGA
>JACPZS010000157.1 GCA_016195385.1 Verrucomicrobiota bacterium | reverse complement strand
GATCAGGTTCATTGGCGGCGAGCCGATGAAGCCGGCAACGAAGGTCGTGGCCGGCCGGTGGTAGACCTCTTCCGGCGTGCCGATCTGCTCCATGCGGCCGGCGTTCATCACGATCATTCGCTGCGCGAGCGTCATCGCCTCGACCTGGTCGTGCGTCACGTACACCGTCGCGGCACGGCCGTAGCGGCGGTGCAGCCGCGCGATCTCCACGCGCATCTGCGTGCGCAGCGCCGGCATCGCCGCGGTGTCGACCACGTTCATCTGCGGCGTGCCGATGAACTGCGCGACGAAGCGGTTCGCCGGCCGGTCGTACAGCTCGAGCGGCGTTCCGACCTGCTCGATCGCGCCGTCGCGCAGCACGACGACGCGGTCGGCCAATTCCTTTACTTCGGCCAGGCGATGCGAGATGTACACGACGCTCACGCCGCGCGAACGCAATTCCCGAATCACGCGAAACAGTTGATCCGTCTCGTGCTGCGAGAGGCTGGACGTCGGCTCGTCCATGATCAAAATCCGCGCGTCGCTGGACAACGCCTTCGCGATCTCGACCATCTGTTGACGGCCAATGGAAAGGCGATTGACGATCGTCCGCGGCGAACATTGCAAACCGACCTGGCGCAGCAGTGGCTCCGCGTCTTCGTAAAGTCGCTGTCGATGGATGAAACCCAGTTGGCGCGGCTCGCGGCCGAGAAAAATGTTCGCGGCGACATCGAGGTTGTCGCTCAAGTTCAATTCCTGATGAATGAGGGCGATGCCGTGCTGCATCGCTTCGCGAACGCAAGTGAACTGGGCGTCGCGCCCGTCGAGCAAGATTTCACCGCTGTCCGGCGCCTGCACGCCGGCCAGAATTTTCATCAGCGTGCTTTTGCCCGCACCATTTTCACCAATGACCGCCAGCACTTCGCCGCGTCGCAGATCGAGGCTCACGCTGTGCAGAGCGAGGACGCCGGGGAAGCGCTTCGTCAGCGCGCGGACTTCAAGCAACGGCGCAGCAAGCATCAGTTGGCGAGTAGAGAAGTCCTAGTTCCCGCGCAGCCTTTTCAACTCCTGCCAAAAGCTTCCGACGTTTTCTTTGCGGACAATGATCGTTTTCACCTCAAAGAAACCATCCGGCGGCAGGACCGATTTGTCTCCGCGCGCCAGCCCGGCAAGAATCCGGATGGACTCGTAACCGTATTTGTAGGGCTGCTGACTGACGGTGCCGTGGACAAAGCCGTCAGTGATTCCCTGCAGCGTCGCATCGGCTTCGTCGAAACTGACAAGCTTGATTTTGCCGAGCTTGCCGGCCTCTTTCACGGCCGTGAGACAGTTGGGCATGTTATACGCGAACAAGCCCACCATGCAGGCGAGGTCGGAGTGCGCGGCCATCGCGTCCTCGGCGTTGGACTTGGCTTTGGCGAAATCGAAATTATCGGTGCGCGTGCTGACGATGTTGTATTTGGCGTTCTTGAGTTCGGCATTCGCCGCGTCGTATTTGATTTTGTCCGGCGATTGCATCGGACGATCGAGCACTTCATCAATCACGCCTTGCCGCCGCTGCTGGGCGTTGAGCTGTTCGAGCCGGCCGACGAAGATCATGATTTTGCCGCCGCCGGGCAGTGCCTGCTTGACGAGTTCACCCGCCGCGCGGCCCGCTTTGTAATTGTCCATGCCGACGAAACAAAGACGCTTGGAACCCGGCGCGTCAGAATCATGCGTAATGATTTTCGTCTGACTGGCCGCTTCGTTAATCAAATCAACCTGGTTTTTCGCGTCGATGGGGCTGATGGCGATGCCATCGACGCCGCGCACGAGCGCAGTTTCGATCATGCGCTTTTGATCGACGATGCCCTTGGGCGGCATGAGCACTTCAGTTTCGACTTTGAAGTCAATTCCCGCCGCGCGTACGCCGGCGGCGGCGACGTTCCAAAAGGGATCAACGCCGTTGGTGACGTAAACAATTTTCTTTTTGTCGGCGGCCGGCGCAATTGTCGCGAAGAATAAAATTCCAAACGCGATGACGGCACACAACGAGAGCGGAAATTTGAGGCGGTTCATAGTGTTGGCCAAGTCTCTACTGGAATTAACCGCGCCGTCAAGCGGACGGCTGGCCGAATTGATTGCATTCTATTTTTGCAGGAGAGGAATTGCCCGGCCTGCCAGTCGATAAAGGAAAGCTGCACGGTTCGCTGCGCGCCACGCGCTTCGGATTCATCCTCACGCCACCGATGCATCACGGCTTTTTGACGCCAATGCCCGTCGGATCGGAATCTTCCCAGCCACGCCGGCTGTGATACGCCCACCAGTCGATTTCTTTGGGATTGCGCCGCTCCCAGCCGGCGTGCGTGTCAGCGAAGACGAGGTTGATGCCGCCATGATGCGGCGAGGCGGGGCCGGTCCAGTAAGGCATTTCCCAAAGCAGGACCGCCGTGGAAGGACTTGCAACATCCGAAGTCGAGCGTCCGCTGACGGGCCGGTTGACTTCGTAAGTGGCGTTGTCCTTCTTCAAATAGACGTGATTCCAGACGTAGGTGATAAAGTCATTGGCCTTCAGCAAATCTTGGTAGCCGGGATTGCCTGGATCCTTGGCCTTGATTCCCGAGGGGCAGACGTAGCTGCCCGCGTTGGGCGGCGTCATCTTGGCAAGTGTGATATTTGCACTTCGGTTGGTGCCGGTGTTCTTGCCCATGTAGGGTGTCAGCAATTCGTAAAGGTAAAGATTGCCAATTTTGTGGTCATCGCCCCAGGCCTTGCCCCAACTGCGGCACGCGGGAAATTTTTCGTTGAAGTCGCTCGCGTACATCGACACCGCCAGGCCGATCTGTTTCATGTTGTTAAGGCAATAAGTTTGCGTCGCCTTGGCCTTCGCCTTGGCCAGCGCGGGCAACAACATGCTCGCCAGAATCGCGATGATCGCGATGACGACGAGAAGTTCAATCAGAGTGAAACCCCGGCGAATGTTTTTTGGCGTAATCATAACTGGGCTATTGTTGTCCCAACACTACCCGGCGGACTCGCTGCTTCAAGCTGGAATTGACCTGAAATTTGATTATTCACCATCGGCTCGCGCGAGTTGCTGACGCAACATCGTCTTCAGAATTTTTCCCGTCGCGTTGCGCGGCAATGCGGACACGAAATGAACCCGGCGCGGCACTTTGTAGTCTGCGAGGCGGGCGCGCAGAAATTGAATCAGTTCTTTTTCGAGAAGACTGGCGTTGTCACTGGCAGCCACGAACGCCACCGGCTGCTCGCCACGGCGCGCGTCGGGCTGGCTCACAACGGCCGCTTCTTTGACACCGGGAAACCGGTAGATCGCTTCCTCGATCTCTCGCGGGTACACGTTGATGCCGTTGACGAGCAACATGTCTTTCTTGCGATCCGTGATGTAGAAAAACCCATCGGCGTCACGATAGCCAACGTCGCCGGTCAATAGCCAGCCCCCGCGCAATGCCTTCGCGGTTTCAGCCGGCTGGTTCCAATAGCCCAGCATCACATTGCCGCCGCGCACGCAAATTTCGCCGACTTGCCCGTCGTCCAGCAATTTTCCAGCCTCATCCTGCACGCTGACTTCGACATCGGGAATGGGCCGGCCGATGGAGCCGGGCTTGCGTTCGCCGTGGATCGGATTCATCGAAACGACCGGACTCGCCTCGCTCAAACCGTAGCCCTCGATCAGTGGCGCGGAAAATTTTTGTGCGAAAGCTTTCAGCGTTTCGACGGGCAGCGGGGCCGCGCCACTGATGCACAGCCGGACAGGCAACTCAGCCGGGACATGCGCCTCCAGCAACATGCGATAGAATTGCGGAATCGCCGGCAGAATCGTCGCGCCGTGCGCAATGATTTCCTGCAAACAATTCTTCGGCGGATGCAACGATTTGATCAGCACGATCGAGCCGCCCACGTTGAGCGGCAGTAAAATCCCCACGCAGAGCATGAAACTGTGAAACATCGGCAGCATGACGACGAAGCGATCGTGATCGACAGCCGCGAGCACTTGCCGGCAGCTCTCGACATTGTGCAGCAAGTTGCCGTGCGAAAGCATCGCACCCTTGGGCCGGCCGGTCGTGCCCGAAGTATAAATGATGCATGCAAGGTCGATTTCTTTCCGTGCTGTCGCCGGCTTCCTCGCATCTTCTTTTGTGGGCAAGGTTTCAAATTCCTCCGCGTGGAAAAAATTCAGACTGGCGCGTTTGGTGGCAAGCGCCGGAAGAAACTCCGCGAAAGATTGCTGCGTCAGCAGGCAATCGATTTCGGCGTCATTCAAAATGTGGCCAACCTCGTCGGGCTTCAAAAAATTATTGATTGGCACCACCACTCCGCCCGCGAGCCAGACGCCGAATAGTGCCGGAATGTACTCGGGACAATTCTTGAGCCAGAGGCCGACGCGGTCGCCGGGTTTCACTGCGAATTCGGTTTGCAGCCGGTCGGCGACAGCCTTCGACTGCGCGAGCAGTTCTGCGTAAGTAATTTTGCGATCGCCCCAGAAAACCGCGGGCGTGGCCGCGTGCGTCTGGGCGCAAAAGCCGAAGGCTTCGGCGAGGTTCATGCCCAAACAATTAACCGCGGCGCGCGGACACGGGAAGCCAAAACGGAGAGAGCTCACCGTTTGCTTTTTTTCTTGCGAACGGGTGTGGCGGATTTTTTGGCAGCGGCGATTTGCACCGCGCGTTCGGCCCACACGGTCAATTCGATCGCGTTTTCCAGCACATCCGGCGGCACTTCGTGGTAGGCCATCGTCAAGGTTTTGCCCTTCATCTCGTAAGTGAACGGCTCCATGCCGCGCGCAAGGTAGTCCGTCTGCGACGACGCGTGCGTTTTGAAGAACAGCCGTCCCTCGAACACGATGCCGAAGAAATACTCGGCCGAATACAGCCCGTGCCCGCCGAACATCGCCTTGGCCCGTAGCTCCGGCAGCGCGTTCAACTGATCGAGCACAAACTTTTTGAACGAGTCGCCAGGCATCCAAGTGCTTCGGGATCAAATTTTCTGCGCTTCCTTCGCCCAAGTGTCCTTGAGCGTGATCGTGCGGTTGAAGATCAGCTTTTGGTTGTTAGCTGAGGGTTGAGAGTCTTTGTCCAAGGCGAAGTAGGCCAGCCGCTCGAATTGGTAGCGCGCTTCCGCCTTCGCGTCCTTCAGCGATGGTTCGCACTTCGCGGTCACGACTTCGAGGCTGTGCGGGTTGAGCACGCTCTTGAAATCGCGCCCGTCCTTTTCCGGCTCGGCTTCGGTGAAGAGGCGATCGTAGAGGCGCACCTCAGCGTCGATGGCGTGCGCGGCGCTGACCCAATGGATGGTGCCTTTGACTTTGCGGCCCGCCGTCGCGCCGCCGGTCTTGCTATCGAGGTCGGCGGTGCAATGGAGTTCGGTAATGTTGTCGGCGGCGTCCTTCACCACCTGGTCGCACTTGATGATGTAGGCGTACTTGAGCCGCACTTCGCCGCCGGGGCGCAGGCGGAAGAATTTCGGCGGCGGCGTTTCCATGAAGTCGTCGCGCTCGATGAACAGTTCGCGGCTGAACGGAATCTTCCGCTTGCCCGCGCTTTCGTCCTCCGGGTTGTTGACGGCGTCGAGCTCTTCGGTCTTGCCTTCGGGATAATTCGTGAGGACGATTTTGATGGGGCGCAGGACCGCCAGTCGCCGCAGGGCGCGCTTGTTCAAGTCTTCGCGGATGGCGTGCTCGAACACCGCGATGTCGGTCACGCTAATGAATTTGGTGACGCCAACGCCGGTGGCGAAGGCGCGCAAGGCCTCGGCGGTGATGCCGCGCCGGCGGATGCCGCTGATGGTCGGCAGGCGCGGATCATCCCAGCCAGTAACTCGTTTTTCTTCGACGAGCTGGATGAGTTTCCGTTTGGAAACGATCATGTAGCTCGGGATGAGCTTGGCGAACTCGTATTGGTGCGGCAGCGGGCGCGACAGGTCGAGGTTCTCCAGAATCCAATCGTAGAGCGGGCGATGCACTTCGAACTCCAGAGTGCAGATGCTATGCGTGATGCCCTCGATGTAATCGCTCAGGCAATGCGCGAAGTCATACATCGGGTAGATGCACCACTTGTCGCCGGTGTGATGGTGTGCCGCGTGGCGGATGCGGTAAAGGATCGGGTCGCGCAGCCAGATGTTGGGCGAAGCCATGTCGATCTTCGCGCGGAGTGAACACTTGCCATCGGGGAACTCACCGCTCTTCATCCGAGCGAACAGGCCGAGGCTCTCTTCGACGGAGCGATTGCGGTAGGGAGAATCCTTACCCGGACGATCCGGCGCGCCGCGATAGGTGTCGGTGTCGGCGGGAGAGAGATCGCAGACATAGGCTTTGCCTTTCTTGATGAGCGCGATGGCGTATTCGTAAATCTGATCGAAGTAATCGGAGGCGTAAAACGGTTCCAAGGTAGGGTGCGTCACTCCGTGCGCGCCGTTGGTGGCGCTGGGTGCAGCGGCGGGCAGCGGAGTGCCCGCCCTACCGACTACCGGCGCGAGGTGAAAATCTGATTTGCCGTTCGAAGTGATGGTGTCCGGTGTCTTGCCTTTGGGCTTCAAGCCGAGGCGGTCATCCGCCCAACCGGCGATGAGCCAGTTCACGTCTTCCTGGATGGACTCGACATACTCGACGTCCTCCTTCGTCGGATTCGTGTCGTCCATGCGCAGGTTGCAGACGCCGCCGAATTCGCGCGCGATGCCGAAGTTCAGGCAGATGCTCTTGGCGTGGCCGATGTGCAGGTAACCGTTCGGCTCCGGCGGAAAGCGCGTGTGGATGCGCGGATACTTCTTCTCCGCGACGTGCTGGGCGACGATGTCGCGGATAAAATCGCTGGGGGCGTTTAAGTTCGGAATTTCCGGTGGCGTTGGCATAAGCTCAGTTTCGTTCGAGCGCGCGAACGTACCAAACGACAATTTTGTTGAATAGCAAATTCACGCCACCAGCGTGAAGGACACACGAACGACAAATGGCCTTGGTCTCGCCACTTGTCCCTTTACTCAAATTGGCTCGCTGTTACTCTGTACAGCCAATAGCAATCCAAGCATGACCTTTCGCCTTCATCGGCCGGCAACACCGCTTCAACAGTTCGTCGATTTCTTCTGGTACTATGACGGCTTTATTCCACAACACGCCATGGAGCGCGTGCTGCCCGATGGCACGTTTGAACTGATTATCAATCTCGATGCCACGCCGAGAAAATTATTCGAGCGAGACAACCACCAAAAGTTCCGCAGCTTCCGGCGCGCGTGGTTGTCCGGCTCGCATTCCCGGTTCATCGTAATCGACACCCTCTTGCATTCGTCCATGATCGGCGTCCACTTCCGTCCGGGCGGCATTGCGCCGTTTCTGGAGATGCCCACGAGCGCCGCCAGCAATGCGGTCATCGAACTCGATGCAGTGTGGGGCGCCGCGGCTTCGGATCTCCGTGATGCTCTGCTCGAACAACCTAATCTCGAAGCAAAATTCCGCGCCCTCGAAAAATTTCTGTTGCGCCGGTTTCAGCCCGTGCGCGTGCCCGGCGGCACGGTTCGACACGCGCTGGATCAATTTCTGGCCGCGCCGCACGCGGTGACGATAGGCCGGGTCTGCGCCAATCTCGGCATCAGCCAGAAACATTTCATCGCGCTATTTCGCAAGGAAGTCGGGCTGACGCCGAAGCGTTTTTGTCGCATCCGGCGCTTTCACGAAGTACTGCGGCGCATCGAAAAGCAGCGCGCCATCGATTGGGCGGATGTCGCGTGCGCCGGCGGTTACTACGACCAGGCGCATTTTATCCATGAGTTTGAAGCCTTCTCCGGCATCAATCCGACGGCCTATCTGCGCGAGCGCGGCGATTATCTGAACCACGTTCCGATCCGCAGGTGAGGTAAAATTTTTCCAATACCCGGGCGAATTCACGGCTAGAATCGCGGAAAAAAATAAAAATGAAACTCGAACACGTTCACCTGCTCCCGATCGTCATCGCCGCCTTCTCCACATTTCTGCTCGGCGGCTTGTGGTATTCGCCGCTGCTGTTCGGCAAGGCGTGGCTGCGCGAAAACAAGTTCACTGCGGAAGACGCAAACCGAATCAGCAAAGCGCGGGCTTTCGGCGGCTCCGCGGTGTTCGCACTGATCATGTCCGCGAATCTCGCGATGTTCCTGGCGGATGAGAAGACCACGCTTGCGTGGGGCACGGCCGCGGGCACGCTGGCCGGCGTGGGCTGGGTCGCAACTGCCATCGCGGTCATCGGTTTATTCGAGAACAAATCCTGGACCTACATCGGCATCAATGCCGGCTACCAGATCGTCGCCTTCATCATCATGGGCGCGATCCTCGGCGGCTGGCGCTGAGAACGCGGCGTCACGATATTCATTCACTTTGATTACATGTATGAAAACAATCTTACTCCACAATCTCAAACCGCGTCGTAATTTGCCTTCGGAGCGCGGGCTTCAGCCCGCTTCGATGCACGAATCGCAGGCGATGTTGAAGCGGCATAAATGCCGCGCTCCGCAAATTAAGACGCTGCTCAAGCTCGTCGTTTTGTTCCTATTCGCGTTCGCTCTGCGCGGCGCGAATGCTCCGGCGGCCGACGCCACCGCTGCGCTCGATGAACACTTGAAGCCGCTGCTGCCGCTCTTGGGCAAAACCTGGAAGGGCGAGTTCAAGGATTCCACGCCGGAGAAGCCCAACTTCGACGTGATGCGTTGGGAGCGGATTTTGAATGGCAAAGCAATTCGCGTCCTCCATTCCATCAATCACGGCGACTACGGCGGCGAGACCATTATCGTATGGGACGAGAAGAAGCACTCGCTTGCCTACCACTATTTCACGACCGCCGGCTTCACCACGACGGGCACGATGGAACTCAAGGATGGAAAGTTCGTGAGCCACGAATTGGTGACGAACAATTCCAATGGCATCACCGAAGTCAAGGCGACCTCGGAACTGCGGAACGACGGTTCCTTCCACAACAAGTCGGAATATCTCAAGGAAGGAAAATGGGTGCCCGGCCATGAAGCGACGTACCGCGTCGATGCAAAGGCGGAAGTGATCTTCAAATAGCCGCGCGCGCTGGCGGACAATTTCAACTCTGCCTCTCCGCTGTCGTTGGATCGATCATCGCTTTGACCTCCGAAACGCGGTTGACAGGAAATCCGCCCTGACGCGCGTGTTCGTGCAGTAGTTTGCCAAATAGCCAATCGGAAAAGGAAGCGCCGCTTGGCAACTATTTTACCGTGACTCGATAAAATCGCTGGCTTGCTCCGGGTGCGGCATCCGTGACGGTTTGATAGGAACCGTCGCCAGCCATCGTCGCAAGTAACTTCCATGCTTTTGAATTAACAGCGTCCGCAGCTTCAAGAGCATAGGTGTATCCAGTAACCGTAGGAATGCGAAGTTCAAATCCGCCGACGGACAGGAACGGCCCGAAGAGAAAGGGCGGAGACGCGTGTTCTTTGCCGAAAATACGTGCGATCCTTAAACGCGGCACGCCGTTCACCTTGGTGAATTCCCCACCAATGAGAATGTTGCCATCCGCTTGCGCAGCCAGCGCGTTGACGGCACCATCCGTCTGACACACGAAGTTGGTATCTTTCACACCGTTGGAGAAGACGCGAGTTACGTCCGAATACCCACCGACAAGAAAATTTCCGTCGGGCAGAGCACATAGGCTCGCGACATTACCGAGAAAGTTCAAATTTGTATCAATTTGCCCTCCGGCATCCAGACGCAGAACCGATCTGAACGCGGACAACTGCGTAACTTTGGGAGCGCTGCTGAACCCAACGAGAATTCGGTCGTCATCAAGAATGCAAAGTGAAATTGTGTCCAAGAGAGCGCTGTTGTTCGCCAAATCCAAAATGTTAAAATCCGAGTCGATGGATCCGTCTGGATTCAGACGGCGCACGGACTCGTGGACATTCGAGTCCGGTCCCGCAACGATTATTTTTCCGGATTTTTGAGCGCCCAGCTTTGGCGTTGTGTACGGCTTGAAACCAAGCGTCGCAGCGAAGCTGTCATCGATTGCGCCAGTTGTCTTCAATCGAACAATTCCCAACGAACAGCTCGAATTAAAGCACCCAGCCACGAGGGCACCTCCATCGGAGTAAGGCACGATGGATGATACGGCTGCGCCGAAGTAGGTGAAGCCGGGAACAAAGCCGGTATCGAGGCTGCCATCACCATTCAGCCGCGCCACGCCTCGTCGTGCTTTTCCCTTAACGCCAGTCAAATACCCTCCAATGAAAACTGTCCCGCCGTTTCCAAGCTCCAACGTGGTCAAATTACCTGCCGTTGCGAGTCCCTTACCTTGATTGAATGAGCCATCGGCAGAGCCGTCGGGATTCAGACGAATGACTTGGCCTGCCACCGGGCCACCAGGAGAACTCTGGATTCCAGCCGATAGCACCTTGTCACCGTCGAGCCGTAATGCAGCCACGCCCTGATTAAAATTATTGCCTACGTCGAAGGTGGGATCGACTGATCCGGCGAGGATAGGAGCAGCGTTGACCAACAAATGCACCGGAGAACTGGTCGCGCTGCCGTATGTATTGCTGGCAACAAGGATGTACGTGCCGCCATCTTGATATTGAAGATTCGTGAAGGTGAGAAGCGCATTCGTCGCGCCCGGAATTTCCGCGCCGTTGTACCGCCACTGGTAAGATGCGGATGGGACGCTGCACACAGTCATTTGCAGCGTGAGATTTTGGCCGAGCAGTCGCACTTGGTTGGTGAGCGTGGTGTCGAACACGGGTGGCCCGAACTCAAAATCACCGCTTTCCAGCCGGTAAACAAATCCGGTTATTTGCCCGTTCGGCAAAACCGTCGCGCCCGAGATGTACAGCTGGCCGCCGGGAGACATGGCGCTGGTCTTGATCGACGTGTAGTCAAAGCCCGATGCCGCGTATCCTTCATCCAGGCTCCCGTCACGATTAAATCTCGCGATGCGTTTCCGAAATGAACTGCCTGCTTGGTTAAATGCGCCCACCCCGATCACTTTTCCATCTGGCTGAACGAAAACTGAACTGACGTTGGAATCCATCGGCGGCGCGGAGAAACTTGTGTCGAGCGTGCCGTCGCTGAATAACCGTGCGATGCTGGACCAGGGACGATTGTTAATTCCACTGAATGGGCCGCAAATCATGATTCTCCCGTCAGCCATCGGGACGATTGAAGAAATCAAGGGTACGAAAGGAGGAAGGTCAAGCAAGGTTGACTGATGAAAACTGGCATCCACGGTACCGTCGTGATTGAGCCGAAGCAAAGCAGCTTTCTGGCCGGAAATTGATGTGTTATTATCACTCCCGACAAGCACTTTCCCATCTGGCAACACCGCGAGTGACCAGATGTGTGTGGTCCGCTCTCCTGCCGCTTCTACAAACGAGTCGTCGATGCTTCCGTTCTTTAACAAACGTTGGAGATGAGTCGAAATTCCCACGCCGTCTTGAGAAATCTCGCCGAAATAGACAATTTTATCGCTCGGTGCGGGTGCAAACGACCTGACATACTCTCCTGGATCAAATTGCGTAGCAAACGTGTTGTCCAGTGTGCCATCCGAATTGAGTCGGATAATCGTTCGTGTGCGTCTTGCTGGGTCCGCAGTGGGTACGCCGTCTAAAAGGATTTGCCCGTCAACCGTCACAGTCACGTCATAAACAGGAATGATCGGCAAGGCGGCGAAGGTGAACGTACCATCTCGTGAGCCGTCCAGATTTGCTCGAAAGACGCCTCCGGTGGCCGTGCCGACAATCAGCTTTCCGTCGCTCTGAGCCGCAATCGAAAACACTTGTTGTTCATCAGGCCCGAGCTGCACGTTGAATCCGCGATCCAAATCTCCCGGCGCGGCGCTAGCCACCATCATCGTCGCAAGCCCTGCGCAGATGGATACGGCGATTAGCAAATGATTAAGCGGCGTCACGATTGGTGTCATGCGTTTTCCTTCCTATTGCTCGGATTGACTCGAACAGCTAACTCTTTGATCAACTCAAGGACAAGATCAAAAAATTGCTGCTTTGACGCGCCGCCTTGCGTTCGCATCGCCGGAGACTTATTGCTTTGAGTGATGGACGCGCCCTGGGATCAACGCTCCGCCTGCGCGGTTTGCTGGCCGAGGCTCAACACGATCTGCCTCCAATAGCCAAATTCGTAGTGCCAGTCGTTCGCACAGTTTTCCAAGCGAACGGTCACCTTCCGCCCGGCGAAAGTTGACAAATCCACGCTCACGAGTTTCCAACGCTCGCCGTCGTGGTTCACGATTTGTTGTTTGAGCACGTTCCCATCCGCGAGCACTCGCAATTCCCAATCGCCCTGCTCGTGCGCGGCCACGGCGAACGTGAGCGTCGCGCTCCTGCCCGCTGGAATTTCCAGCGTGCGCTCCAGCGCCGCGCCTTTCTGCCGGTCGAACGGATGCGTCATCAAAACATTTTTGCGACCGGCGTATTCAATCAACTTCGCGGGCGAGCCTTCAAAATCCGGCGCGACGACGCGCCATTCCGGATTCCACAGCGCCACCGATTCGCCATCCGTCGCGGGCGCGATGGACGCCGAGGGTTTCTCATCGCCGATCAGTCGCTTGCGCAACTCCGGCGTCAGCGGCCGGTTGTCCTGCGGTGGATTGAGGATGAACCACATCAGGTTCCGAAAATCCGCGTCGAGCATTTGCTCCAAGCCTTCGGGCATGACGGAGATTTCGCTCACGCGCAACGACGCGATGTCCGATTTGGAAACTGTCTCCTGTTTCGGCCCGGCCGAGAGCAGCGTCACGCGGCTGTCGTTGTCCTCGATGAGCCGCCCGCTCACGTTGCGTCCGTCCTTCGTTTCGACTTCGACGTTCTCGTAGCCTTTGCCGATGATTTGATTCGGGTCGATGACGTTCGCCAGCAGCGCGTCGAGCGTCGAGCGGCCCACGCCCGTCAAGTCCGGCCCGACCTCCGCGCCCTCGCCGTGCAGTTTGTGGCAGGTGAAACAAGTTTTCTTCGCCAGTTCATGGCCGACGGCCAAATCGATCGGCGCATTCTGCAAAACAACTTTTTTCTTCTCGGCCAT
>JACPZS010000167.1 GCA_016195385.1 Verrucomicrobiota bacterium | reverse complement strand
GCGTCCGCCAGCTCGACCGCAAACTCCAGCGGCACCGGCGCTAGCGTCGCTTCGTAGAGGTCGAGGACGCCACTGAGCAAATACGCGTAAGCATCGAGCAGTTGCGCCTGGTCGCGCCCGCCTTCGCGCCAGCGATGGAACAACGTTTTGGTTCCCGCATCCCACAACGTTGCGCGCAGAAAAGCAAAGTTGCGCTCCGCTGCGATCCGATACTCGTCGTCGCCGAGCACGGCAAAGGCTCGCGCGAATGCGCCGAGCATCAGTCCGTTCCAGGAAGCCAGCACTTTGTCATCAAGATGCGGCCGCACACGTCGGGAGCGCGCCGTGAACATTTTCTTCTTCGCTGCCGCAAGCAAGGCTTCGTCGCCGGTTGGCAAATTGGGATCGACGATGCTCAACACGTTTTGGCCCAGCAGTGGATCGGGATCGCTGTGGTCGAGAAAATTTCCACGCTCCGTGATTCCGAAATACCGCGTGGCGACGTTGAATTCTTCCGGGGTCAAGAGCGCCGAAAGTTCCGCGCGCGTCCAACAATAAAATTTTCCTTCCTTGCCTTCACTGTCGGCGTCTTCGGCGGAATAGAAACCGCCGTCGCGATGGGCCATATCGCGCTGCACGTAGCGCAGCGTCTGCCGCGCGACTTCGGCGAACTTCGCGTCGCCGCTGACAAGATACGCGTCGAGGTAGAGCTGCACGAGTTGCGCGTTGTCGTAGAGCATTTTCTCAAAGTGCGGCACGAGCCATTCGGCATCGACCGAGTAGCGCGCGAACCCGCCGCCGAGTTGATCGCACATGCCGCCGGCCGCCATGCGTTCGCAGGTGTGCAACACCATGCGCACGGCTTCGTCGTCGTGAAAGCGCACGCCGGCGCGCAGAAGAAACGCGGGCTGGCTTGGGCGTGGAAATTTCGGAGCGCCGCCGAACCCGCCATGCCGTGGATCGTATTCCGTTTTGAACGCCGCCAGCGCGCGTTGCAGAATCGCTGGCGTCAGCGCCAGCCCGCGCACGGGTTCGCGTTCGACGTGCCCGACGAGCCGTTCGTGCAAGCCCGCCGCGGAATCAATCACTTCGACCTGGCGCGTTCGCCAGAGTTGATCGATCTGGTGGAGGAGTTCGAGAAAACTCGGGCGACCGTAGCGGCTCGCGGGCGGAAAATACGTGCCGCCGTAAAATGGTTTCAGATCCGGGGTCAGAAACGTGTTCAACGGCCAGCCGCCTTGACCGGAGGTCGCCTGCACGAACGTCATGTAAATTTTGTCCACGTCCGGCCGTTCCTCGCGATCCACTTTGATGCTGACAAAATTTTCGTTCAGAAATTTCGCGACGTCTTCGTTCTCGAACGACTCGCGCTCCATCACGTGGCACCAGTGGCAGGTCGAGTAGCCAATGCTGAGAAAAATCGGCTTGTTCTCCGCGCGCGCCTGCGCGAACGCCTCATCGCCCCACGCGAACCAATCGACCGGGTTGAACTGATGCTGCAACAGATACGGCGATTTTTCGCGGGCGAGGCGGTTTGGTTTGCGGCCGGGTTGAGTGGGACTCGTCACAATTTCAAATGCTGCCGCGCTCATCCTAGTGCGGTCGGTGCAGCGGGCAAGTGTCAACTCCCGTCAACGCCGGTTGTTTGTTCCGAGCGAAGAGCGACGCTGCGGTCATCCGCCGGTGGCTTCAGTGTCTTTCGAGATTGCTCACGAAGGTGAACGTCGGCACGCAGCGGGAATCAAACCCACTCCGGCACGGGGAAGTTTTCTGAAGGTTTGTATATGGGCGGGCTGCCGGCGGCTTCGATGTACTCGAAAATCTTCCCCTCGAAATTGCGGATGACGACGCGGTCGGCGTTGTGACTCAAAACATATTCCGGGTTGACCGGCACCTTGCCGCCGCCGCCGGGCGCGTCGATGACGAATTGCGGCACGGCGTAGCCGGTCGTGTGGCCGCGCAACGCCTGCATTATCTCAATGCCTTTGCGCACACTGGCGCGGAGATGCGCCGAGCCGGCGATCAAGTCGCATTGATAAATGTAGTAAGGCTTCACGCGGCACATGAGCAGTTTGTGGGTGAGCGCTTTCATCACTTCAGCGTCGTCGTTGACGTGCTTGAGCAATACCGACTGGTTGCCCAACGGGATGCCGGCGTCGGCGAGTCGGCCGAGCGCTGCGCGCACTTCCGTCGTTAGCTCGCGCGGGTGATTCGTGTGGATGCTGAGAAACAGCGGATGAAATTGTTTGAGCATCGCGCAGAGTTCCGGCGTGATGCGTTGCGGCAGAAAAATCGGAATGCGCGTTCCGATGCGAAGAAATTCGACATGCGGGATCGCGCGCAGGCGGCTCAAGAGATTTTCCAGCCGCTCGTCGTTGAAGAGCAGCGGATCGCCGCCGCTCAACAGGACGTCGCGAATTTCGGGATGCTGGCGGATGTAGTCGATCTGCCGATCAAACTCGGGATGGAAATCGTAACCGCTTGCATTGCTGACGAGGCGTGAGCGCGTGCAATAGCGGCAATAGGCCGCGCAGCGATCCGTCACGAGAAACAAGACGCGGTCGGGATAACGATGCACCAGACCGGGCACGGGCGAATGCGAATCCTCGCCGCAAGGATCGCTCATTTCCCACGACGCGGTGTGCGTTTCTTCGATGCGCGGAATCACTTGGCGGCGAATCGGGCAATGTTCAACGGCGGCATCAATCAAATTGAAGAAGTACGGCGTGATCGCCATCGCCAGTTTTTTATTGGCGAGTTGCGTGCCGGCGATTTCTTCCGGCGTAAGCGTCGGCATCAACCGTTGCAGTCGTTCGAGCGAGGTGATGCGGTTCTTGAGCTGCCAGTGCCAGTCGTTCCAATCGGACTCGGCCACGTCCGCCCAGAAGCCGCGGCCGGCGGAACGGAATTCTTTTAAGGAACGAAACGTCGCGGTCGAAGGCGGCTCGCCGCCATTCTCCGCCGGAGGTTCACTCGACATTGTGGCGAACTATAATTGCGAGCGCCGACCTGTCAAGTTGAGCGCCCGCGCGCGGCCAAATTCGCGGTTGCAACCGCGGCTCGTTTGGAACCGGGTCGCGTCATCAAGGCGTGCGCCGTCTTCGCGAGACGCATCCAACAAATTCGGCAATGAACAAGCAGACTTCATGAACTTGACACCATTCCGATTGCTTGCACACACGAGTCCGTTCCCGATGGCGCGAGGCAACGGGCAAAACCCATGCACGAATAAAGAAAATCAAACTCAATCCTTGGAGGTAACTCTATGAACAAAAAAATCATCACGTTCACTGCGGGCTTGCTGTTCCTGCTCTCCCAAACGACGACAACTTTCGCCGCCAGTTCCATTCAGTTCAGCGCGGCGACTGTGACCGTGGCCGAAAACGCGGGCAATGTATTGGTGTCGGTCGCGCGCACCGGCGATTTGGATACGGTCGTCACCGTGGACTTTCTGACCGCCGACAACTCGGCCAAGGCGGAGGAAGATTACACGGCGGCGGTCGGCACGCTGAACTTTGCGACGGGCCAAACCAACCAAATCATACAGGTCGCCATTCTCAATGACGGCCTGCGTGAAGCGATGGAGACTTTTTCCGTGATGCTGACGACGCGCCCGCCCTTTCAAGGTGCCACGCTGGAGACGACGATCCATGAAGTGCTGAACACTGAACCGCTCTCGCTGCGCGCCTTCAATCCGAGCGCACCGCTCGATTTGGAAACGATCTGCCTCAAGTGCCTGGAGAAGGAGCCGTAAGTCCGTTAAACTCGAAGTGGGATTGGTCAACCACGGATGGCCACGGATGAAACGAAGACCGAGCCGCAACTACTTTTATCCCGCATGGCAAAATCGAATGCCCAGAGCGCCGCCTTACAACCCGGCAGCCATTCGTGTCCATCGGCGTTCATCAGTGGTTTAATTTTGGAATTCCGGTTTAGTGAAGGACTTCGGCTCATTCGTGGCGAACAGATAGAAAATGGTCCCGGCCGCACCCAGGGCCGCCGCGCCAAAAAAATTGGTCTGTGGGCTGATGCTCCACAGCCAGGCGCCGAGAAAAGAGCCGCTGGTGACCACGCAGTCGCGAATCAAGTAGTACGCGCCGTAAGTGCGCGCGCGAAGTTCGGGCGCGGCCTGGCTGATGATGAGCGCCTTGCGCGCCGGCTCGCCAAATTCCTTCAGCCCGCGAATGCAAAAGGCCACTGCCAGCCAGCCGAAATTATTGGCCCACACGAGCGAGAGCGGGAACAGCGTGAAGAACCCGAACGTCGCCAGCACGAACGGACGCCGGCCGTATTTATCGGCCAGGTGAGCGACCGGAATGTAGCAAAACATCGCGGTGATCATTTCGATGGCGACGAGCCAACTGTATTCCTGCGCGTCCAAACCGCCGTGGTTCATCGCCCACAAAATCAGGAAGGCGTACGGAATGCGTTCGCAAAAACGGATGAGGATGTCGCTCACGAGCAGCTCGCGCAGCGCTGGAGAAAATGATTTTGCGACGTCGCGCAAGCCCACGGTGTTGGCCGCGGTCGCGGAACCATTTTCCGCACTCGGTGGCGGTTCCGGATCGACCATGAACCACTGAAAGAGTGCCGTCAAAATTCCGAGCGCGATGCAGCCGAGCAGTGCCTCGTGAATGCCCGCTGCCCAACCGCGCCGCGCGATGAGCCAGCCGCCGACCAATGGCCCCAGCATCATCGGCACGCGCCGGACCAGCGACTGAACCCCGATGCCCATCGTGTGCTGGCGCGCGTCGAGCGCGGTGGCCACGACGCTGAAGGTGGCCGGCAGCGAAAGTGCGCTCCACGCCAGAAATAGAAACGAGCCGGCGAGCAAGGCCAGCCAGTGCGTCCAGCAAAGCACGAGCGCATAACCGGCCACGGACAGCCCGTTGAAAAACAGCAGCGAGCGTCGGTGTCCCCAGCGATCCGTCAGCCAGCCGCCAGGCCAGGCATAGACCGCACCGAGCAGAGTTTGCAGCGCGTCGAACAGTCCGATGACGAGCACGCCCGCGCCGAGCGTTTGCAGATATTTTGGCGCGAATCCGAGCCAGAGCTTTTCGCCGGTGCCGGCGAGGACGAGTGCGACCAGCAACAGCGAGGTGTTGCGCTGCAGCGCCAGGAAGCGCGCGATGGCTGGCCAGAGATTCATTTGAGCGAAACCAGGGGGAGTTTGTGGGAGCGAGGCTCTGCCGGCAAGTTTGACGATGGCGCGCCGCGTTACTCCACGGTTCGGAGTGGCGGAATCAAGGCGAATTCCCAAACGATTCTTGTCAATTGCGGCGGAAAAGTGAAGGCTCCGCCCGTTACCATGATAGTGGAATGGCTGTTCATCGCGTTGCTGCTCTTGGGAGCGGGTTTTCTATTTATCGGAAAGTGGACCACGCCCGGAATTCGCCTCGGCGGCGCATTGCTGGCCATCGCTGCCTTGGTTGCGGGATGGTCGTGGCAAACGCGTTTGGAGAAAAAACTGGCTTCGCGCGCGCAACTGGTCGCACCGCATGTGGGACGTCCCGAGGAATATGCCGGCTCTGAATCGTGCCGCGCCTGCCATCCGGATCAATACACGTCGTGGCACCACTCTTTCCATCGCACGATGACGCAGATTGCCTCCCCGGAATCGGTGCGCGGCGATTTTGAAAACGTCACGCTTACCTTGGATGGCGAGGTTTACCGGCTCGAACGTCGCGGGGATGAATTCTGGGTGGATATGGTGGAGCCGGACTGGACGATTCAGCAGGCCCTCATCGCGAAGGCAAAAAAATCCGGCGGAGCCGTGCCAAACGACTCCAATCCCGCCGCCCTTCCGCGCACGCGCCGCCGATTGACGATGGTCACCGGCTCGCATCACATGCAGTCTTACTGGGTGGAGGACAAGCATGGCAACCGGCAATTCAACTTCCCCTTTGTTTATCTTTTTGAACAGGCGCGCTGGGTTCCCCGCCGCGATGCCTTCCTGCGAAATCCAACGGGGCGCAGTTTGATTCAAATCTGGAATGTCGGCTGCATCGATTGCCATTCGACCGCCGGCCTACCGCGGCAAAACGAAGACGCCGTCAGTTACGACACGCGCGTCGCGGAACTGGGCATCGCGTGCGAAGCCTGTCATGGGCCGGCGGCGAACCATGTGCGATTGAATTCCGACCCATATCGCCGCTACACCACTCACTTGCAACAAGGTGGTGATAAAAGCATCGTCAACCCGGCCAAGCTTTCCTCCAAACGCTCAGCGGACGTCTGCGGCCGATGCCACAGCATTCACGCTCCGCGCAATGGAAACGACTGGCTGCAACACGGCGAGAACTTTCATCCCGGCGATGACTTGCAGGCGAAGCTGCAGGTCTTTCAGCACATGAAGCCATCCGAGCAACGCCGGGGACTGTTCTGGAACGACGACATGATTCGCGTTTCGGGTCGCGAATACAATGGACTGATCCAATCGCCTTGTTACCAAAAGGGGGAATTGTCGTGCCTCTCCTGCCACTCGATGCACCAGAGTTCACGCACCAATCAACTCGCCCAAAGCATGGAGAGCAACGCCGCGTGTTTGCAGTGTCACGAGAAGTTTTCTAATAATTTGGAGCAGCACACTCATCACGCAGCCGGCTCCAGCGGGAGCTTGTGCTACAACTGCCACATGCCCTACACGAGCTATGGTCTGTTGAAGGCCCTGCGCAGTCACCAAATCAGCAGCCCGAGCGTCAAGGCGACTTTGCAAAGCGAAAGGCCCAACGCCTGCAATCTTTGTCACCTCGACAAGACACTCGCCTGGACGGCGCAAAATCTTTCCGCTTGGTATAAAACACCGCCCCAAGATTTGCCGCTCGAAGAGAAAACGATCTCCGCGTCCGTGCTCGGAGCCTTGAAGGGCGACGCCGGCCAGCGCGCGTTGATCGCCTGGCACATGGGCTGGAAACCCGCGTTGACGGTTTCGCAGGACTCGTGGCAGGCGCCATACCTGGCCATGCTCCTGGCGGATCCTTACCCAGCGGTGCGCTGCATCGCCGGCCGGTCGTTGAATCGGCTCCCCGGCTTCGGCGACTTTGCGTACGATTACGTCGCCGGGACGGGCAAACTAATTCGCGCCAGCGAGCAGGCCTTGGAGCAATGGCAGAAGACAGCCAAACCGATTCCCGACGCGCCGCAACTTTTGACCAAGAACGGGCGGCTGGAAGATGAAACTGTGGAAACACTGTTCAAGTCGCGAAACAACCGTGTCGTCGAACTCCAGGAATGAAAACTCAACGACCCGCGCCGTCCACCGCGCCAAGTAAGACGCCGTCCGCCACCTCTCCGGTGCCGCTCGCTTCACTTGTCCAACGTCATTTGCGGGTGGGCTGGTGGACGCTGCTGATTTTTTTGACCGCGGGCTTGGCGTTGGAAGCTTTGCATGGTTTCAAGGTCGGGGCTTACCTCAAGGTTTCCAACGAAACGCGCCGGCTTATGTGGACGCTCGCGCACGCGCACGGAACTCTGCTGGGATTGGTGAATCTAGCCTTTGCCATGACGACGCATGTTCTACGGGCCTGGCCGGAAAGGAGCCAACGCCTCGCTTCGGCAGCTTTGCTTGCCGCAACGGTTCTGATGCCGGCGGGATTTTTTCTCGGCGGAGTATTCATTTACGCCGGTGATCCGGGGCTTGGAATTCTGCTGGTGCCCGTCGGCGGAATCTTGTTGTTCATCGCCGTTCTGCAAACGGCCAGCGCGTTAAAATACTTCAATGTTGAGAAGCGCTGATTGGCTTGCCCATTTTAAGATCGTGCCGGCCCATGCCTTCGCCCTCCTTTGTCGCAGTCACGCAATTTTACTCTTGAACCGCAGCGCGCAGAGCGAAAACAGCGCCACCGCCATGCCCGCCAGGATGATCAGATGCGATGCGAAATCCGCAAGATCCGCGCCGCGCAGGATGATGGCTCGCAACAACGCGATGTAATAGGTCGTCGGCAGCATGGTACTGATGGCATAAAAGATCGGGGGCATCGTCTCGCGCGGGAAAATGAACCCGGAGAAAAAAACCGTCGGCATGATGAGCGTCATCGTCATTTGCAATGCCTGCATCTGGTTTTGCGCCTTGGTGGAAATCAGGAGGCCCAGGCTCAAGAGCGCGAAGACGTAGATGAAAGTTGAAACCAGCAGCGCCGTCAGGCTGCCCATGATCGGCACATGAAAGAGGAACCGCATGATGGCAAAGAGTATCACGGCCATCGTCATGCCGATGCAGAGGTACGGCAGCAGTTTTCCCAGCATCAAGCCCCAGCGTGACAGAGGGCTGACGAGCAGTTGTTCGAGCGTGCCGCGTTCGCGCTCACGGACAATCGACATTGCAGTCGCGAACGTCGTGGCGATTTGCAGGACGACGCCGATCACGCCGGGGATGAAAAAATTCGGGCTGCGCATCGCCGGGTTGTAGAGCATCTGCGGGCGGATTTCGATAGGCACGTCGCGCCGTCCCGTCTCGCCGAGCAGCAGCGCGAGTGATTGCCGGAGCGACACGCCCATCGACGTGTTCAACGCCTGGAGCGCGGTGGTGGAATTGGAACCGTCGATCAATACCTGCACTCGCGCGGTGCGTCCGGCGCGCAGCTCGCGCGTGAAGTTCGGCGGAATCTGGAGGCCGACGTACGCCTTGCCGCGCCGAATCCACGCCGCCAGTTCGTCCGCGCTTTGCGCCTCGCCGACAACGCGGAACGTTTGCGTGTTCACGAAGCTGTCGATCAACTGGCGCGTCTCCACGGTGCGGTCTTCGTTGAGCACCACCATTGCCATGTGTTTCACGTCGTTGTCCAGCGCGTAGCCGAACGCAATCATTTCGATGAGCGGCGGGAAGAGCATGAAGAACAGCGTCATCGGATCGCGCAGGACGACGATGAATTCCTTGTAGAGAATCGCGCTGAAACCACGAAAGATTCCGTTCACGCGCCGCCTCCGTTTCCATTCCGATTGGTCAACGCGACGAAAACATCCTCGAGCGACGGAGCGATGGGCCGGATGTCCGCGTGCGCGATGCCCACGACGGCGAGCCGCTCGCGAATCAATTCCTCACGCAATGATTCTTCGACCAGCAGGTGCATCGATTGGCCGAACACCGTCGCGGTCTTCACGCCCGCCAGCCCGCGCATCGCTTGCAGACCCGTCGTCACGTGATCGCACGTCACGTCAATGCGCTTCGTGCCAGGCGGGTTTACTTCGGGCAGCAACTTCAAATCATCCGGCAACCCGCAAACAATCAGCTTCGAGAGATGGATATATCCGACGTGCGAGCAACGCTCGGCTTCGTCCATGTAATGCGTCGTGACAAACAGCGTCATGCCCAAGCTGCTGAACTCAAAGAGCAAATCCCACAACTCGCGCCGCGCGACGGGGTCGATGCCAGCCGTCGGTTCGTCGAGGAAGAGGACGCGCGGCTTGTGAACCAGCGCGCACGCCATCGCCAGCCGTTGCCGCCAGCCTCCGGAGAGCAGCGCCGCGCGGCGTGCCAAATAAGGTTCGAGGTGCGTGAGCGTGATGAGTTCATCGCGCCGCTGCGTCAAAGTCGCGCCGCGCAAGCCGTAGAGCCGGCCGTAAAACATCAGGTTCTCGTAAACCGTCAACTCATCATAGAGCGAAAACTTTTGTGACATGTAGCCGATGAGACTTTTGATTCGCTCGCCCTCGCGGGCCACGTCGAAACCCGCGATGCTCGCGTGTCCATCACTCGGCTCCAGCAAACCGCACAACATACGAATGACCGTCGATTTTCCCGAGCCGTTGGGTCCGAGAAAACCAAAGATGGAACCCTTGGCGACCGAAAACGAAACGTGATCGACCGCCGTGAAATGGCCGAAGCGTTTCGTGAGGTTTTCGCAGGAGATCATGGTTCGCCGGGCAAGCTGTAGCAACAATTGCAGAGCGCGGCAATCACACTCTCCGAGGCGGCGAGGAGATCAGTTGATGTTTATGCCGGACTCCCAAAAGCGCCTCGTGTGCTTCGACTTCAACCGCGGGAAGAGGATCACGTCACGGATGCTTTTCTGGCCGAGGAGCATAATGCATACGCGGTCGATGCCGATGCCGCCCGCCGGAGGCATGCTAATCGCGATAAACTTCGCGTCGATGACCGATGCTGCCGATGACAATCCGCTTCAGCTTCGTGTCGGCAAGATAGAGCACACGATAGTCGCCCACGCGGATACGAAAGCCGTCGCGGTTCTTCAGTTTTTTGCAGCCGCTGGGGAACGGGTTGTTTTCGAGCGCAAGGATGGCCTTGGAAATCCGAATCTGTATCTGCGAGTGAAGGCCGGCGAGTTCTTTGCGGGCATCGCGGGCGATTTCGATCTGCCAGTTCACGGCTTGATACCAAGTTCCTTCAGCACCTGCCGGAAAGGCTGGCGCGGTTGGTGACGGCGTGACTCCAACTTGAGCGTGTCCGCGAAGTCGGCGGAAAGCTCCTCGTCCGCCAGCATCCGTGCGAGCACTGCTTCGCGCTGGCGCGGTTTCAAGGACTTGAACGCGGTGACGAAAATTTCTGCCGTGACTTCTGCCTTACTCATGGATAAACTCTCGCGAGAAGCGGCGCGCATTTCAAGCAAGCGTTCCATCACTTCGGCTTCAACTGCGGGAACAAGATCACGTCGCGGATGCTTTCCTGGCCGAGGAGCATCATGCAGAGGCGGTCGATGCCGATGCCGATGCCGCCGGCCGGAGGCATCCCATGTTCGAGGGCCACGAGGAAATCTGGCTTTTGCTGCTCGCCACCGGCTTGGTGCTCCAGGTGCTCGCGCTGCTTGATGGGATTGTTCTGCTCGGTGTAGCCGGGCGCGATTTCCTGGCCGTTGATGCAGATCTCGAAGACTTCCACCGTAGTCGGGTCGTCGGGCGAGAACTTGGCCAGCGGCACCAGTTCCTTCGGCAGATGCGTGACGAACGTCGGCTGAATCAGCGTCGGTCAAGCCGATCAATTTCAATGCTTCCGGCGAATGACATACTTTACTTTTTTCGCAATGGAGCGCTTCAGTTTTTGAACTCGCGGCGATGATGTTTCGGCCAGTCGAAGATATTTCTCTTCGCCCGCCCACTTGTTCCATTCTTGAAGCGAGGCTTTTAGTTCACCCTGATATGGCTCTTGTGCGAACACTGCAAAATCTCTGATGGGCTGATGCTGCCTGGGAATTTTCTGAAGTTTATCTTCGCCTCGCTGAAACAACGGAAAGCTATCCGCAGGAGACTCGGTCTCATCGGATTCTGTGAGAACGGGCTTGTTGACGAAATCACCCATCGGTTCAAGCCCTTTGCCAAAACGCCGGAGGGTCGCGGTGATTGCTTCGCTGCTGTTGTCCACGCCAATCCAGCGGCGGCCAAGGAGCGATGCAACATTTAAAGTTGTTCCTGAACCAGAAAAGCAATCCAGCACCAAGTCCCCCTTGTTCGACGAAGCTTCGATGATTCGCGTCAGCAACGCGGAGTTTTTTTCGGTTGGATAGCCGGAGATGGCGATGTTCTGGTTGTGAGCGTCGCGGAAATCCAGCCAGATGTCCTGCACGGCCACGCCGTTGCTTTCATCAAGATAGATTTTCCGGCGGGGATTTCCAGTGGGCGACCAATAAATTTCACCGCGTGCGTCCATTTCATCCAGCACGCGGGGCGGATATTGCCAATGCTTGCCAGGCGGCGGTTTTACGCCTCGCCAAAGCTGTCCGGTTTCGCCGTTGCGAACACCCGGCGCGTGGACAGGAACTTTCTTGTAGCGGCGCCCGGTTTCCGCCTCGACATACTGATACTCCTTGTTTGCCTTCTCTTCGCTCCACGAATCCACCGGGCGATGCCAGACGTAATTTTCAGTCTTGGAGTAAAACAGAATGTAGTCGGCCACATTGCCGTATGTCTTCCGGGTGTAGTTTTTGGGATTGCACTTCTTCCGCGTGATCCAGCTTCGGAAATTTCCCCGGCCAAAAACTTCATCCATGAGCGCCTTGGCGTGGAAGGCCATGTTGTCGTCCAAGTGGACGTAAATTGAACCGTCATCAGCCAGCAGTTCACGGAGAAAAATCAGACGCTCGCGAAGGAATTCAAGGTAGTGCGCGCCTTCCAGCAAATCCATGTAGGCGTCGGTTTGGTTGCGCGACTGGAAGACGCTCTTGGTCGCGTAAGGCGGGTCGATGTAAACCAGCCGCACCTTTCCGAGCACGTCCGGGTCATTCGTCAGCGCCGCCAGAACCGACAGATTGTCGCCGAAGTAGAGCCGATTGATTTCGTGGCTGGAATGCTCCGGCCAAAGCTGGCGACAATCCGCACTTGGCGTCAGCAGGATTTCGCGCTCCGATTTTTTCCCCTCGTAATCCAGCCTGACATCCGTGCTGCCACCGTTGACACCATTGGCGGTTGTCCGGCTCTGCCATTGGGCTTTGGGAAGTCCGGTTGCCATAAGCCTTACGAGACCAGCCATTCGCGTGTGACCCGCTCTGGAATCATCCGCAAGGTGGCGACAAGAATTTTCCCCGGACGGCTGCGCTCCAAATGCGCGTAGTCGTTCCACATCGAACCAAGCAAAAGCCCCGGCCCATCGTTGATGAAGATGACCTTGGTGCGAAGGCCGCGCTTCTTGGCGTAGTTCAGGATTTCATCGGCGCAATTTTGATAGCCACCAGTCCGATCATCTTCCTGCGCGCCACCCCGGTCGGAGTCGTACCGTGCCAGGCCGATTGCCAGCACATCCTTCTTGTTGTCGTCATAGATGACAAAATCCACCGGGCGATCAGGCTTGGGATAATTCTCGAAAACTTGTCCCAGCAACACGTCCTTGCCTGCGCGCTCCGGGCCGGTGATTTGCAAATCGGGAAAGGTGGAACGAAACAGAGAGAAAAACCGTTCGGTCAGGTCGTAGCCTTTCTTGCCCCGATCTTTGTATTCCCACAGCACGGCGCACAAAGCTTCATCCGGCAGTGGGCGCGATAAAAAGGCCGCCTGCACTTTTTGAACCGGGCGAAAGCCTTTCCCAAACTCGTCACAAATCTTCTGAGCCTTCGATTTCTGCTTCAACATCTCCACCGGCGTTTCGGGGCTGACATATTTCCGAAAAACCCGCGCCAGTTGAACGCGCATCCAGCCATCCGTCTGCTCTGCGATTTGCAGAAACAGCCGCGTTGAAGATTCGGACGATTTCAGCAGTTGCCCGAACAAAACCAGCACCGGCTTGTATAACTCGCAAGCGTCTTTGAGGATGTCGGGGTAATACTCGCCTGATGCCAGCGTGATCCAATTCCTCGCCTCGGCCTTGTAGTCGGCGAACGCCTTCGGCTTGTCTTTGGCTGGTTGTTTCAACGGTTTGGAGTGTTTCAGCTACGTGCTGACGAATCAAGGAGTCGGAATTTATTTCGGCTTCAACTGCGGAAACAGAATCACGTCGCGGATGCTTTCCTGGCCGAGGAGCATCATGCAGAGGCGGTCGATGCCGAGGCCGATGCCGCCCGCCGGGGGCATGCCGTGTTCGAGGGCGACGAGGAAATCCTCGTCGAGCTTTTGCTGCTCGCCGCCGGCCTGGTGCTCCAGCGTGTTGCGCTGCGCGATAGGGTCGTTCTGCTCGGTGTAGCCGGGCGCAATCTCCTGCCCGTTGATGCAGCACTCGAAGACTTCCACCGTGGTCGGGTCGTCGGGCGAGAGCTTGGCCAGCGGCACGAGTTCCTTCGGCAGATGCGTGACGAACGTCGGCTGAATCAACGTCGGCTCGATGAGCTTTTCGAAGACGGCTTGTGTCACTTCAAAGTCTGAAACGCCATGTTCTAAATATTCCACTCGTTCCTCGATTTGCTTTGCAACCCCTACCCACTCTTTCCTGATAGTTTCGGGAATCGTGTGAAAAGGTATTTGCTTTTCGGCCAAGTAGCTTCTGAATTTTCGCGCAACTTCGAATTCTTGGCCCAATAATTGATCCAATTTCCGTTTGGGTCGTCCGCTTACCTCAACGTCTAAGGCCTGTTCGGCGTATGTCAGACGTTCCCCATTTGTCAGTTCGAACCAATCTTTCCTAATTACCTCGCAGACGAGGTCTTTATAGCGGGCGCGTCGCCACGGTCGGGACAAGTCGATCTCCTTTGCCTTTTGGAGGCGCTTCAAAGCCGCACGCGCGGAGTCTAAGTGTTCAAAGGCTTCCCTGGTTTTCCCTTCGTCTCGCGAATCCATGTTCGGTCGAGTCAGATGACTTGAAAGAATGCGTGCTGATTCGAGAGCAAGCTGAACACCCTTCTCTGCCTTAACATGGCTCGGCTCACTGTCATTTCCAGAATATAAACGATGACCTTCATTGAGAACGTGATTCGCAAGCTTCTCAAGTTCTGGATTCTTGAAATCAATGTGGACGGCACAGCCTGATACCGCTCGGATTAGTTCATTCAGAGCAGAGATCGTTTCGGCGCGCTGCTCATGCCGAATGACCAAAGTTCCCAACACCTTCTCCGCGACGGTTGTTATCAGCGCCTCCACCGTCTCCATCATCGACTCGTAATCGCCGAACGCGCAGTAGGCTTCCAGCATCGTGAACTCGGGATTGTGCCGGCGCGAGAGTCCTTCGTTGCGGAAGTTCTTCCCAATCTCGAACAGCTTGTCGATGCCGCCCACGAGCAGCCGCTTGTGATACAGCTCCAGCGCGATGCGCAGGTAGAAGTCGCAGCCGAGCGCGTTGTGCTTCGTGATGAAGGGCGCCGCCGCCGCGCCGCCGGGAATGGCCTGCATCACGGGCGTCTCCACCTCCACGTAACCACGTGAGTGAAAGAACTGACGGATCTCATGCACGATGGCGCTGCGCTGGAGGAAAACTTTTTTTACCTCGTCGTTCGCCATCAGGTCGAGATAGCGCTGGCGATAACGAATCTCAGTGTCCTCCAGTCCATGCCATTTCGCGGGCGGCGGACGCAGCGCCTTCGCGAGAATCACGAACGAAGTAATCTTCACGCTCGGCTCGCCGGCCTTGGTCGTGAACATTTCGCCCTTCACGCCGATGAAATCGCCGAGGTCGAGGTGCTTGAAGATGTCGAACTGTTCGTCGCCGAGCGTCTGCTTTTGCGCGTAAATCTGGATGCGGCCGCCCGTGTCCTTGAGGTCCATGAACTGGCTCTTGCCCATGTCGCGATGCGCCGTGATGCGCCCAGCGATCTCGACGTGCTGGCCTTCCTTGAATTCGCCCGCGACATATTTCGTCCGCGCCTCGCCGCAGCCCATGGCCGGCGTGAATTTGTTTTGGAACGGCTCGATGCCTTTGGCCCGCAGCTTGGCGAGGTTTGCTTTGCGTTGTTCGATCAAAGAGTTCGTGTCTTCCATAAAATCATCAAAGCGTGGATCAAACACAGAGCCAACCCGATTGTCCAAAGCTAACTTCTCGCCGCGAGGTGTTCGCGCGACGCGCTGAGGTGAAATCGCGGACGGGCGATCAAATAAATCTCGAATTCCGGCGTCCAAGCTCGCAACTTATGTCCATGCCCAGCATTGAGCGCACGATTCAAGTCAGCTTCCCGCACCGGATTTTTTTCACCGGCAATGTTTTTGACCCGGCGAATCCCGTGCTCAAGCAAGTGCTGGAAAACGGCGAAGCGACCGGCCCGCACAAGGCGCTGCTAGTGATCGATGAGTCTCTCGCTGTCGCGCAACCGGAAATCACTCGCGCCATCGAAACGTATTTCACCGCCCACGCCGAACGCCTCAAGCTCGTCTGCCCGCCCCTTGTCATCGAAGGCGGCGAGCGGGCCAAGAATTCTTATTTCCAGGTTTCGGAAATCCAGTCGCAGATTGAACGCTACGGAATATGCCGCCATTCGTACCTCATCGCGGTGGGTGGCGGCGCGATTCTCGATCTCGTCGGCCTCGCGGCGGCCACGGCGCATCGCGGCGTGCGCCACGTGCGGATTCCGACGACGACGTTGAGCCAGGATGATTCCGGCGTCGGTGTAAAGAACGGCATCAACGCGTTTGGGAAAAAGAATTTCATCGGCACGTTTGCGCCGCCGTTTGCGGTCATCAACGATTTCCAATTGCTCGCGTCGCTGCCACCGCGCGACAAGCGCGCCGGTTACGTCGAAGCCGTGAAGGTCGCGCTGATTCGTGATGCGGATTTTTTCAACGAGATCGAGCGCAACGCCATCGCGCTGCGTGATTTTGAACCGGCGGCGATGCAGCGGCTGATTTATCGCTGCGCCGAACTGCATGTGAATCACATCGCGACTTCGGGCGATCCGTTTGAATTTGGTTCAGCCCGTCCGCTCGACTTCGGGCATTGGTCGGCGCACAAGCTCGAGCAAATGTCGGAATACAAAATCCGCCACGGCGAGGCCGTCGCCATCGGCATCGCGCTCGACGTGATCTACGCGCGCAAACTCGGCTTCCTGGAAGCGGCTTCGGCGGAGCGAATCTTGACTTTGCTGGAAACGCTGGGCTTCGAGTTGTTCGCCAATGAACTGTTGCACGCCGATTCCACCAGCGCGCTCACGGTGATCAACGGCCTTGAAGAATTCCGCGAGCACCTCGGCGGCGATCTCACGATCACGCTGCTCAAGGCGATTGGGCGCGGCTTTGAAGTTCACGAGATGAATACCCCGAAAGTTCTCGAAGCGATTGAAGAACTTCACGAGCGACACACACAAAGAGTTCGCAAAGTTGTCTTCGCCCAAGGTGGCTCGCGATGAAGCGAACCGCCGTCCTCAACGTTGTCGGTTTGACGGAATCCTTGATCGGCCAACACACGCCGCGGATCAGCGCTTTTCTGAAGGCCGGCGCCAAAGCGATGATCACGCCGGCGTTTCCCGCCGTCACCTGCACCGCACAATCGAATTATCTCACCGGCACGCCGCCGTCACAGCACGGCATCGTGGCCAACGGCTGGTATAATCGCGAGTTGGCCGAGGTCCATTTTTGGAAGCAGTCGAACCATCTCGTCGCGGGCAAAAAAATCTGGGACGAGTTGCGTGAGTTGGATCCGGGATTCACGTGTGCAAAACTTTTTTGGTGGTACAACATGTATTCGACGGCGGATTACTCGATCACACCGCGGCCAATTTATCCCGCCGACGGCCGCAAAGTGTTCGACATTTACGCCGCGCCGTTTTCGATTCGTACCGAGATCAAAAAGGATTTGGGCGAGTTTCCGTTTCCCGGTTTTTGGGGTCCGGCGGCGGGCGTCGAATCGCCGCAAGGCCCGGCCGACGCCGCAACGCGCTGGATCGCCGAGTCAGCGAAATGGATCGAACGCCGTTACCAGCCCACGCTCAATTTGGTTTACCTCCCGCACCTCGACTACAACCTCCAGCGCCTCGGCCCGAAGCATCCCGACATCGCGCGCGACTTGCAGCAAATCGACGTGATCGTTGGCGACTTGTCCGATTTTTTTCGCCAGCAATCAGTGCAAGTCGTCCTGCTCTCCGAATACGGCATCACCGAAGTGGACACGTCGATTCACTTGAACCGGCTGTTTCGCAAGAAAGGCTGGCTGACGGTGAAGGAAGAACTCGGCCTCGAATTACTCGATTACGGCGCGAGCAAGGTTTTCGCGGTGGCGGATCATCAAGTCGCGCATATTTATTTGAACGACGCTTCGCTTGAACGCGCCGTGCGGGATCTCGTCGAGCAAACGCCGGGCGTCGCGCGCGTGCTTGCGCCGCGCGAGCAGGCGGCGGCGGGCATCAACCATCCGCGCGCCGGCGACTTGATTGCGGTCGCGCGCGAAAGCGCGTGGTTCACCTACTACTACTGGCTCGATGACGAACGCGCGCCGGATTTCGCACGCTGCGTCGATATTCACCGCAAGCCTGGCTATGATCCGGTCGAACTTTTCCTCGATCCTAAAATTCCGGCGGTGAAATTGAAAATCCTCTGGCGGCTGCTGCAAAAAAAACTCGGCTTCCGCATGTTGATGGACGTGATCCCGCTGGACGCCACGCTCGTGAAAGGCTCGCACGGTTGCCGGCCGGCGAGCACTTCAGATTATCCGCTGTTGATCACGCAAAAGCCGGCGGCGCTCAATCGAACGCAGATTGATTCAACGGAAGTGTTCGGAATTATTCGCCGGCACGTGACGGGATGATTCACCCATCCAGCGGCGCTTCGCCGAGTTCGCCCCGCTGGCGAGCCGCGCGACCGTAAACCCATTCAAAAATCGGCGACGCCATCAAAGTCGTCACGATCGCCATCAGCACCATCATCGAGAAGAGCGCCGGTTGAATGATGCCTTTCTGCAAGCCGATGTTGATGATGATCAACTCCATCAACCCGCGTGAATTCATCAGCGTGCCCACGGCGAGGGCGGTGCGGTTATCCTGGCCGGTGAGACGCGCCGCCGCCCAACACGCGACGCCTTTGCCCAGGCACGACGCGACTAGAATCACAAGCGCGATGGAGAGCATGGAAAAGCTATTTACCATGTCGAGCCGCGTGTTCAGCCCGGAGAAAGTGAAAAACATCGGCAGGAGAAAAACCACGGCGAGCGGCTGGAGCTTTTCCTGAAGCTCGACGGCGAAGCGTCCGCGGGGCATCGCGGTGCCGAGCAGGAAACCGCCAAACACCGCATGGATGCCGATCGCGTCCATCGCCCAGGCGCCGAGACAAAACAGCATCAGCACGACGCCGAGCAACGTCGGGGAAATTTTTCCTTCCCGCTCCGCGACACGTCCAAGTGGAGCGAGCATTCGCCGGCCGGCGAGGATCATTAACGCGCCGTAAGCCACGCCGCCGAGGATTGCCTTCAAGGCGATGGCCATGTCCACGCTGCCATCGGGCAGTTTTTGGAAGCTGGCAATGACCACGGCCAGCACGCACCACGCGGCCGCGTCATCAATGGCTCCCGCCGCGAGGGCAAGCGTGCCGAGCGCAGTGCCCGTCAGTCCGCGCTCATAAATAATTCTGGCCAGCATCGGAAACGCGGTGATCGCGATGGCCGCGCCCAGAAAAAGAATGGCTTCAAGCAAGGTCGCCTTTTCCGCAAAAAGTCCGCCTTGCTTGAGCAGCCACGGAGCGAGCGCAGCGCCGAGGATGAAGGGCACCAGCATCCCGGAGAGCGACACCGCTGCCGCGCTGCGGGCCCGGCTGCGGAAAAGTTCGGTCTTGAACTCGACGCCGACGAGAAACATGTAAAGGCCCACGCCCAATTGCGCGCCGACGAACAGCACCTTGAGCGAGTCAGGCGGGAACAATTGCTTTTGCAGCGCAGGAAAAAACAATCCGAAGAGCGAGGGTCCCAGCAAAACGCCGGCGATCATTTCGCCGACCACCTGCGGCTGGCCGAGGCGCCGCGCGAGCGCGCCCACCAGCCGGCACACGGCCAGGATGACGGCCATCTGGAGGAAGAAGGCAACCGAAAGTTGCGACGCATTCATTTGCAAAAACACTTTGGCTCGCCTGCAACACAAGTGGGTCGGGCGCGTGGCTGGTTGCGGCCTCGCGAAGTCACTTTCAACCAGAGGCGGCGGTGATGTGCGCGTGATTTCATGCGCGGCGAAGTATGCGCATCGGATGAGTTGAAGCAAGCGACATAGACTTCCCTCGAAGGTCGCACTCGTG
>JACPZS010000166.1 GCA_016195385.1 Verrucomicrobiota bacterium | reverse complement strand
CGCTTGTTTCAAACCGCAACTCCCGCGCTTCTTCATAGAGCGGCTAACGCGACCAGGCGACATCGTTTACGATCCGTTCATGGGCCGCGGGACGACGCCGCTGGAAGCCGCGCTGCTCGGCCGAGTGCCATTCGGCTGCGACGTCAATCCGTTGAGCCTCGTGCTCACCGGCGCGCGCCTGCGTCCGCCGACGCTGGAGCAAGTCGCCGCGCGGCTTCGGCAAATCGACTTCACAGCCATCGATGAAACGTCCGATGATTTGCTCGTTTTCTACCATCGTGAAACTTTACGGGAGATCGCCGCGCTGAAATCGTACCTGCTTGACCGGCGCGCGGCGCAAACGTTGGACTCCATTGACGAATGGATCTGCCTCGTGGCGCTCAACCGATTGACGGGGCACTCGGCCGGCTTTTTCTCCGTCTATACGATGCCGCCGAATCAGGCGGTGTCGGCCAAATCGCAACGAAAGACCAACGAGCGGCGCGGACAAATCCCACCACGCCGCGACGTGCCGAAACTGATTTTGAAAAAGTCACGTGACTTGTTGAAACATTGCGATGCCGCGACACGAGCGACATTGAACCAAGTTGTCAGTAGCGCGCTGCTTCTCCACGAGCCGGCCGCTTCAACGCCCCAAATTCCTTCCGACTCGGTAGCGCTCGTCGTCACGTCGCCGCCGTTTCTCGACGTCGTCGATTACGCGGGCGACAACTGGCTGCGCTGCTGGTTTCTCGGCATCGACCCCAAGTCGGTGAAGTTGACTGTGCCGAAGAAACTGGAGGCCTGGAGCGAAGCGATGACGGCGGTGTTCTGTGAGTTGCATCGCGTTTTGAAACCGGGCGGGCACGTCGCGTTTGAGGTGGGCGAAGTGCGCGGCGGCAAGGTGAAATTGGAGGAAGCAGTGCTGCCATGCGGCATCGCGGCCGGGCTGGCACCAGTGCTGGTGGTCATCAACGACCAGAAGTTCACGAAGACGGCGAATTGCTGGGGCGTGGACAACAATTTCAAAGGCACGAACTCGAACCGGATTGTGCTGTTCCGCAAGCCCGGCACGTAACCTTGCGGCGCGAAAAATCTTCCGCCTGGCGCGCAACTTTATTTACTTCCGCTTGTATAACTAGGCTGGCAGTTTACGCCGTCTCGAATGGGATTCAGATCAATAAAATCAGTGCTGGCAGAGGCCGGGTTGGTGTCACCCTTGCAATACGAGGAGTGGACGAAAGCCTGGCGCGTCGCCGTCGAAAGCGGCTCGCAAGAATCGCTGCTGGCATTTTTCTTTCGCGAACGCGGCCTGTCCGAGGAGCAATTTCTTCAGCAGCTCGGGCAAATCCTCGGCTGGCCGTTTTTGGATCTGCCCCGCCTCACGGTCGCCAACGAGGTCCGCCAGAAAATTTCCACCAAGGTCGCGTTTCAATACAGCGTGCTCCCGACGCGCTTTGAAAATGGCACGCTACAGGTGACGGTCAGCAATCCGTTCGACACCGCGCTCCTCAACGCGGTGGCGTTTGATGCACAATGCCCGGTTGAGTTTGCGCTCGCGACGAAAGCCGAGATTGAGAAGGCGTTGAAAAAGTACTACGGTGTCGGCGCCGAGACGCTCGATGAAATGCAGAGCGGTGATGAACCGCTCGAACTGCTCGTCGGGGAAGACAAGGAAATCACCGAGGGTGATCAGGAGGCGAGCGTCATCAAATTCGTCAACCAGATCATCTGGGAGGCGTTCAAGGATCGCGCGACGGACATCCATTTCGAGCCGGCCGAGGACGAGTTGCGCATCCGCTATCGCATCGACGGCATCCTGCATCAGACGCCGATGCCGCCGCAGTTGAAGCGCTTCCAAGCGGCGCTCATTTCGCGCATCAAGGTCATGTCCGGCATGAATATCGCCGAGAAGCGCCTGCCGCAGGACGGCCGCATCAACGTCCGCATCAAAGGCGAGGAAATCGACATCCGCGTCTCGACGGTGCCGACGGTCTATGGCGAGAGCGTTTCGTTGCGCTTGCTCACGCGCGGTAAAATTTTTCTCAGCCTGGACAAACTCGGTTTCGCGCCCGCCGAAGAAAACGCACTGCGCGAAATCATCATTAAGCCGCACGGCATTCTGCTCGTCACCGGCCCCACCGGCTCCGGCAAATCCACTTCGCTTTACGCGTTCCTCAGCACCATCAACTCGGTTCACAAACGCATCATCACGATTGAAGAACCGGTCGAATACGAACTCAAAGGCATCAACCAGATCGCCGTCCGCCCGGAAATCGGTCTGACGTTCGCGATGGGGCTGCGCCACATCTTGCGTCAAGATCCCAACGTGATCATGGTCGGCGAAATCCGCGACCTGGAAACGGCGGAGATCGCCATACGCGCAGCGCTCACTGGCCACTTGGTTTTCTCGACGCTTCACACGAACGACGCGCCGAGCGCGTTTACGCGTTTGATCGACATGGGCATCGAGCCGTTTCTCGTCGCGTCATCCGTCGAAGCCGTGATGGCGCAACGGCTCGTCCGCACGATTTGCCCGCATTGCAAAACCGAACAGAAAGTCGAACGCGATTACCTGCGCAAAATTGGTTTTCCGGAAAACGAAATTGAAACGGCGAAGTTTTGGCGGGGCGCCGGTTGCGAAGAATGCCGGCAGATGGGTTACCAGGGCCGCATGGGCATTTACGAATTGCTGCTGTTGAACGAATCACTGCGGCCGCTGATTTTGAACCGCTCCGCAGCTTCGACCATCGCACAGCAGGCGATGGAAAATGGCATGCGCACGCTACGCGCGGATGGCTGGAACAAAGTCCGCAACGGCCAGACCACCATCGAGGAAGTCCTGCGCGTGACGCAAACCGAGGAGCATCTCAGCCTCGTGGAAGAAGCGGCCAAGCTGCCGTTGCGGAGCAAGACATGAAGCCCGCGCGTATTCATAGCTGCAACGTCGTCGAGATCGGCGCGGAAAACGCGCAACTCTGGCAATTCTCCGCCAACAATGGCGCGGCGGAATTGCAGACCGAGCAGCGCGTCCTGATCACGGAGCGACTGCCCGCGGCGCTCGTGGCCAAAAACTGGCGCGCGCTGTGGCAGCGCAAATTGAACCTGGCCTGGCTGCCGGCTCGCCAGGTTTTCCTGCGGGTTATCCAACTCCCAACGAATGAGGCGACGGAAGTTGCTTCGATGATCGAGTTGCAGTTGGAAAAGCTTTCGCCGCTGCCCGTCGCGCAAATTGTCTGGAGCTTCGAACTGCTGCCGGCGAAGCAGGAAAATTCGATGACGGCCATCATCGTCATCGTGGCCCGCAACCGGGTCGAAGAATTTCTCGGCCAGTTGGAAAGCCAGGGCTACCTCGCGGACCGGCTGGAATTGCCGTTCCTGCATCAACTCTTCGTGACGGAATTCGAAGGCGACGGCGTTTGGCTTTATCCGGGTGCGGACGCGCAAAAGCGTTATTGCCTGGTCGCCTGGCATTACGCGAACACACTCCAGTCGTTGAGCCTGGTGCATTTGTCGGCGACAGAAAACTGGCCGCAGGCGCTGCGCGCGGAACTGGCCCAGATGGCCTGGGCTGGCGAACTCGAAGGCTGGCTGACGTCGCCGCCGCAAGTCCATCTCGTCGCGGAAGCCGCGCTGGTGGCGAGTTGGGAGCCGGTGGTGCGGGAAATTTCCGGGGAAGCCATCCGGTTTTCGGATTCGCTGCCGGTTCGAGAATTGGCCGCACTCAACGTGCAGCGCATCACGCGCGCGGAGGCAAATTCAAACCTGTTGCCGCCGGAATTCGCCGCGCGCTACCAGCAGCAATTCATTGACGGCCTGTGGATGCGCGGGCTGGCGGCGGTGGTCATTTTATATTTCATTGGTGTCGCGATTTATTTTGGCGCACTCGAAGTCGTGAAATTTCAAGCTGGGCGCGTTGATCAGCAGGTGAAAACGCTGACAGGCAGCTACACCAATGCGCTACAAATGAAGGCGCGCATCCTGGTCTTGCAGGAGCAGGCGGACTTGAAATACGCCGCGCTCGACGCCTGGAAAGCCGTCACGGACAACCTGCCGCAAGAACTGACGCTGCAGCAGATCAACTTCAGCCGCACAGGCAAGGTGACCATCTCGGGCTTCGGCTCGGAGGACGCGAAGGTCGTCGATTTCATCGAAGCACTGCAAAAAGTCGCCGTGAACAAACGACCGTTGTTCAGCAGAGTCGGGCAGCAAAGCATCCAGACGCGGCCTGGCGCACTTGGACCGCGGACGGTTTTCTGGGGACTCGACTGTCAACTGCAAACTTCGGAAGCGCCATGAGCACGTTCCAATCACGCTGGGAAGTGTTGCAGCCGTCGGAGCGGCGGCTCGTGGTCATCGTGGCAATCGTGGTGCTGGTGATGGTGAATTTTCTTTTCATCTGGCCGCACTTCAAGGATTGGAAACAAATTCAGGATCAGATGAGCGGGGCGCAAACGAAGCTGGGCCGATACACGAACGAAGTCGCGCGCATCCCGGATTATCAGAAGCGTTTGAACGCGCTGGAAAAACAAGGCTCGGCGGTTTTGCCGGCGGCGCAGTCGGTGGATTTTTTACGCACAGTGCAAAATCTCGCGCGCAGCAACAAAGTGGAAATCACCCAGCAAGGCCAGCCCACGCCGGTGAAGGAACCGGGCGTCACCAACAGCTTTTTTGAAAAACTCAGCCTGCAACTCCGCATGACAAGCGGCGAAGCCGAACTGGTCGATTTCCTTTACGAACTGGGCACCGGCGGATCGATGATTCGCGTCGGCGATCTCTCGCTGAGTCCCGGCGTGAATGGTTCGAGCCTGGCCGGCTCGCTCACCTTGATCGCCAGTTATCAGAAAACGAACCTCGTCGCGACCGCCAAACCAGCAACGAACGCCACCGCCAGCAGTGCGATCAAGGGTTCGGCGACGAACGCCGCTTCCAGACCTGGCGGGACTAACGCCACCGCCAAAGCGGCGACAAACCTCACCAGCAAAGCCGCCACCAACAAAGAAAATTTGTTTCCGAAACCGCGCGTGAACATTCCCACGAACGCCATCACCAAACCTTCAACAAATAGTCCGGCCAAAGGTTCGCCCACGCCGGCCAAATGAAAACCGTGAAAACATTTCTAAAATTCTTTCTGCTGCTCCTCGTCGCGTGGAGCAGAACGACCTGGTCGCAAGCGCAAGACGCCGTGCTCGCGCCCAATCAACCCGCGCCCGCGACGGTCAATCCCGCCTTGCCGGGCGCGGCCACCAATCGCCCCGCGTTGCCAGTGCCGGCCTTCAACACCAATTTGACGCCAGCCCGCACGCGTCCCTTTCCGCGCCCCATGCCTGTGGCCACGGGAACCAACGCACCGACTTCGCCGCCCTTCACGGGCTTCAATGCCGCGCCGGCCACTGGTGTAACGCCAACTCCGGCCAACCCCGGTTCCCCAACGCCGGTTGTCTTCGGCGATCCCGCTGGTGCGAACGCCACTGGAGGGGATGCCGCTTTGCCTGGGAACGGCGGAGGCACCAATTTGGCAAATGGCGAGCCGGTGTTGCTCAACTTCAAGGATCAGCCGCTGGATCAAGTATTCGACACTTACTCACGGCTCTCGGGCAAAACCGTGTTGCGGCCGGCGACGCTCCCCGGTGCCGTCACGATCAAAAACATCACGGCGCTGACGCCAGAGGAGGCGGTTCAAGCACTGACGACCGTGCTCAAGATGAACGGCATTGCGCTCGTTCCTGATGGCACAAAATTCGTCCGCGCGGTCGTGGCCAACGACGCCGTGTTCGAAGGCGCGCCATTCACGTTAAAAGATAGTTCCAAACTTCCCGAAGACACGACGTTCATCACGCATGTCGTCAAAATCAAATATGCCGATCCCAACGACATTGCCCAAGCCATTTCAGGCTTCACAAAAAACGCCGCCTCGGCAGTCATCATTGTGCCCAATGCGGGCATCGTAGTGTTGCGGGAGGCGCAGTCGGTGGTCAAACGGATGGTGGAAGTAATCGATCGCATCGACACGAAGACCGAACCGGAATACAAACTTGAAATAATTCCGATCAAGTACGGTAAGGTCACCGACATTTACGAAACGATGAGCAGCCTCATCGGAGCCGGTGGAGGTGGCGGAGGCGGTGGCGGCACGGGCGCGACCGGCGGTCGCCTCAGCGCAGCTGGTGGCGGGCGCGGAACTTCACGGAGCGGTTCGCGCGGATCGGGCAGCGGCATGCGCGGCGGCACCAGTCGCGGCGGTCTCGGGGGCGGCTTGGGTGGCAATATGGGCGGCATCAATCCGCAAACCGGCCAGCCTTACAACGCGGCAACCGGACGCACGGGCAACGTGGCCGGGAACCGCACTGATTTCAACAGCCGCATCCAAAGCATCGTCAACCGCGCCGCCACTCCGGGCGGCGCCGAGCTGCAAATTCTTGGCGACGCGCACATCGTGCCCGACGAACGTTCCAACTCGCTCATCGTTTATGCCAACCAGGAAGACATGAAGATGATCACGAACATCGTCTCAAAGGTCGATGTGCTACTGGCACAAGTGCTCATCGAAGCGATCGTCCTGCAAGTCGATCTGGGCAAGAAATTTGACGCGGGCATCAGCGCGACGCAAAACACAGCAAACAAAGGAAACAACTTCGGCGCCGGCAGCTCACTCAATGCGGGCAACACCGGTCTGGGTTTGATCGATCCGCGCAATCTGATTAACGGCGGCGCTTTCTCCGGGGTGTCGAACACGAACGGCACGTCCAGTGGCGCGGTTCCGGGTGGCTTCAGCTACTTCGGCAAACTGGGCAGTAAATTCGACGTGGCGCTGAATTTGATCGCTTCGGACAGCCGCGCCAACATCCTCCAACGTCCGCGCATCCAGACCTCGCACGCCGTGCCGGGCTATTTCAACATCGGCAATCAAGTGCCGTACGCCTCGATCGATCCTTATGGGTATGGCGGTTATTACGGTGGCGTCGGGGGCATTGGCGGCGGGCTTAGCACGCGCTCGAGCGTTCAATATCTGGATGTCGGCACGTCGTTGGAGGTGACGCCGTTTATCACGCCCGATGGCCTGGTCGTCATGGAAATTTACCAGGAAATCAGTTCCTTCGACGGCTTTGAGCAAATCTCGACGGATGTCAAAGGCCCGAAGTCGAGCTACAAGAAAGCGGAGGCGACGTTGTCGGTGCGTGATGGCGACACCATCCTGCTGGGCGGTTACATCAGCGACTCGAAGTCCAAGACCAAATCCGGCGTGCCGGTTTTGATGGACATTCCCGTGTTGGGAAATCTTTTTCGCAGCAAGAGCAACTCGGACAGTCGAAGTGAATTGGTCATCTTGCTGCACGTCACTGTTCTCAAGTCGCCGGCGGATGCCAGCCTGCAGGCCGAATCGGAGAAATCCGCCTCCATCAAGGCTGCTGAACGGGAACTCAAGGACGACGAAAAAGCACGCGAAAAATCACTTGAGCAATCGCCGAAGAAAAAGAAATAGCCATTTGCCGCCGTTCGCAAGCGGCGATTCCTGCCGCGCGTCAACCATTCGTTGAACGAACGCAAGTTAGCTTGTCTGCCCAAGCCGATCTACTTTGCTGGCGGCGGCACTCCGTTCGGAAGGGGCGCGATAACTGGGCCACCAGGCGGACCTCCGCCACGGAAAGGCGCAAGGTCCTGATTGATGCCCGCACGAAGTTGTTCGTCCGTCAGCGCGCCGGATTTGTCGGTGTTCCACGCGGCAAACCATTTGTCGAATCCTTCGATGAATTCGGCTTTGGTGAGTTCGCCATTTTTGTCGGCGTCAAGCGCGGTCATGAAACCGCGTCCGAGAAAGTTGCCGGGGCCAAATCCACCGGGACCACCGGGACCGCCGCCGCGCCTTCCACCCGGCCCGCCTCCGCCGGGGCCAAAGCCGGCACTTAGTTCCTGGCCTTCCGATTTGCCAGCCAATTGATCGTTCACAGCAGCAGCGCGCGCGGTGACGAAACCCTTGATTGGTTTCGCGGGTTGAAATCCACCGGGCGGACCAAATCGCGGGCCATCGCCATCACCACCGCCGGGCGGACGAGGAGGTCCGTCAGGCCCGCCACCGCGCGGCCCGCCAGCAAATCGATCACCGCCAAACCCCATCGGTTGCACCGGCTCGCCCGCCACGACTTTGTCGAAGCGCGACAGTTTATCCTCGGACTCGTCCTTGACGGCCGGACGCAGCACGGCGGCGATTTCATCCACCTGCCCGCTGAAACGCTCGGGCTGGAAGATCGTTTTGCTGAACTCGGACATTTTGGCGAGGTAAAGGTTTTTGAACGCGTCCACTTTGAAGACGCGCTCCAGGAAGCGAATATCGCCTTGCCACGGGTGTTTGATGCTGAGGTTTTCGCGCTGCTCCTGGCCTCCCATCATGCCGAACTGGCCGAAGGAATGATCGAGATCCCACGGAATGAACTGAAATTTCTGCGTCTGCGGATGCAGATAAACGGCGTAGTTCTGGCCGATGGTCAGGATGCTGTCGAGCGTGGACACCCAGACGGTGACCGCCATGAAACGCGCGAACTCATCGAGGTCAACATAATCGGGGAGCTTGGCGGCGAACTCCGCATCGTCCGCCTTGGAGACGAGTTTCGCGAAATCGATTACTCGTTTCTTTTGCTCTGGCGTCAGCTTGGTCTTGGGATCGTAGGTTTGGTTGTATTTCGCCCACTCATCTCCCAAATCCTCGAACGGATTTCGCGTCACTGGCTTGAAGATCGCGCCCGTCTTGGTGCCAAAGCGCTCTTGAGCGAAATTGTTGTCCACGTTTTCGACGACCGAGTAAACGCCGAGATAGGTTTTGTCATGCTTGCCCGGCACTGTCACATAAACCCGCGCGTACGCCGTGCGGGGTGCGGGCACGCCCGCGTCGCGGAAGAGCCGATGGGACAAAACTTCGTTCATCCAACTGGCGTCCGTGACGCCATTGTGGAGGTTGAGCTTGGAAATACCGGCCAGTTGCTGGCCTTTGGTGAACTGGTTGAGATCCACTTTGAATGACCGTTTGAGCGAACCGCGCGACTGCATGAAAGTCCCGTTGCCCTTGTAACGCACGGCGACATCTTTGAACACCTGACCGTCGAATTCCATATCCGCGTGGACGAATTTAAATTCGATGCCGGCTGCGGAGGACAGCCCGTTGCGTTTGCCTTCCGCGCCTTGAAGATTCATTCCTGGCCCGCGTCCGCCGCCACCCCGGCCACCGGGACCGCCTGGTCCACCCGGCTGGCCCATCGTGGCGTTCAACCCATCGCGAAGCTGGTCATTGTTCACTTTGCCAGACTTCTCCTTGTCCCAAACTGTAAACCATTTCTCACCCAGCGCATGGAATTCTTCCTTCGAAAGTTTGCCGTCTTTGTCGCGGTCACCTTGGTCGAGGAAGGCCGGAGCCAAAAACATGCCCGGCCCGAACCCACCGCCGCGGCCACCCGGCACGCCAAAAGGCCCGCCCCCGCCCTTTGGCTCCATCGCCTCCCATTGCTCGGCAGTAAATGCCAAATGCACTGTGTAAAGGTTCGTGGTATTAAAAAGATCTTCCGGTTTCCATTGCTTCGCAGGCACCGCCGCCAGAAGCGAACTGGCCCATTGAGCAAGGGCAAGTCCGCCAATTGCAGTCAGGCGAAGCGAAGACAAAGCGCGGGTGAAGATCCGGCGAACGGCGTGGTTGGTTTGCATGTTGGTGCTCATGATTCAGTATGACGTTGCCAAATGGAGATTGTTACAAATTGGTTACATTTTCCACATAGTATTCTCGTTCGCCCAACCGAAGCGCAGCCAATTGGCAACGGCTCGAAATAACTTTCCGGTTTTTGCATCATCGGTTGGAATTGGAAGCGGTTTGGCATCGCCACGGCTGGAATTGAAGCTTGACGCCGCCGTGCATGGAAATTACGCTGACCACAGAATTTGAAAAGATTGCTGGGTCGCCAGCGCGCCGAAAGTCGGAAGATTAATCTGCCGACTTTTTTATTCCCCACAGGGGATGAAGAACTGGATCATGAACGCGGAGTTTTTAGCGGTCGTGGATTTTTGGGAACGCGAGAAGGGCATCAGCCGGGATGTCCTGCTGGCGGCTGTACAGGACGCGTTGCTGTCGGCGGCGAAGAAAGCGGTGGGGCCGGCCCGGGAGTTGCGCTGCGTCATTGATCCCAAGTCTGGCGACATTCGCGCCATTGCCAAACTGATCGTTAGCGAAAAAGTTCTCTCCAAGCACGATCAAATTTCAGTTTTTGAGGCCCGGCAAATCAAACCGGATGCCCAGATCGGTGAAGAGGTCGAGAAGGAAGTCACTCCCGCCAACTTCGGCCGCATCGCTTCACAGAACGCCAAACAGGCGCTGATGCAGGCGATTCGCAAAGCAGAAAAGCAGCTCATATTCTCGGAGTTCAAGGATCGCACGGGCGACATTGTCAGCGGAATCGTGCGGCGGTTTGACCGCTCCGACGTGACCGTTGATTTGGGAAAATACGAGGCGCTGCTGCCGAACCGCGAGCGAGTTCCGACCGAAGAATACCAAATCGGCGAGCGCATCAATTGCTACGTGCGGGCCGTCGAAAACACCTCCCACGGCCCGGAGATCATTCTCTCGCGTGCCGCGCCGGAATTCGTGATGAAACTGTTCCAACGGGAAGTTTCCGAAATCACCGACGGCACAATTGAGATCAAAGCCATCGCGCGCGAACCGGGTTATCGCACCAAGTTGGCGGTGTATTCGCGCGACGAGAAAGTCGATCCCGTCGGCGCATGCGTGGGGTTGCGCGGGGCGCGCGTGAAAAACATCGTGCGCGAATTGAACAACGAGAAGGTCGATATCATTCGTTGGGATTCCAACATCAAGCAATACGTCGCCAACGCGCTCTCGCCCGCCAAATTGAAAGCCTTTGAAGTGGATGAGGTCAATCGGCGGGTGCGAATTCTGGTGAGCGACGACCAGCTTTCACTGGCCATCGGCAAACGCGGACAGAACGCGCGACTGACTTCGAAGTTGACCGGCTGGCATATCGACATTGATCAAGAGCAGGCCACCACCGTGCGCGGACAGGAGGAAAACCTCCAGCAAGCCGTGGAAATCCTGGCCAACATTCCCGGCATCTCGCGCGAACAAGCCGACGCGCTCGTGCATCATGGGTTCGTCAATTTCGAGCTGCTGCAGCAGGCTGAAGTGGGAGACCTGGCTGAATTTCCAGAGTTGACGGAACACGCCCAGGAAATCATCCAGGCCGTGCAAGCCGAATCCGCGCGGCGAAGCTTGTCGGTGGACAGCCCCGGAACGTGACCGCTTATGTTCGCTCCTCTGCAACCTCAAGCGTCTTAGGCGCATGAAGACTTTGTGGCCGCGCCGTTGGAAAAAGAAAATTTATGCCCGTTCGTATTTACGACATTGCGAAAAAACTTGGAATCGAAAGCAAGGCGGTTCTTGCCAAGGCCAAGGAATTGGGCATAACGGGCGCGAAGGTTCCTTCCAGTTCGCTAGATAAAATCACTGCGGAGTTTTTGGAGAACGAAATGGGCGGCGTACCCGTTGCCCCTGTGGCCGTCGTGCCGACTCCAGAAATCATCTTAGTCACACCACCACCGGAGCCACCCGAAACTACCTTGGCACCGCCTATCCCTGCAGCCGCCGAGCCGGCGGTTTCAACAGCGCCCGTTGCCGCTCCGGAAATTCCCATCGCGCCATCCGAGATCGTTCCTGCTCTGACCGAGTCGGCTACCACCCCGCTTCCACCGCCATTGGCTCCGACACTCGAAGTGCCGCCTGCCCCGCGCCCACCACAACTTGGAGACAAAGTCGGTTTCATCCAATTACCGCAACGGCCGGCACCGAAGATTGGAGACAAAATCGGTTCGGTGAAATTGCCGCCCAGACCAGTTGCGCCGACGCGCGGTTCGAGGATGCCTCCACGCCCGGGATTGGGCGGGACGCCCGCTCGCACCGGTTCGCGATCGCCGGAAAGGCCGGAAGTCCCCAAGGCACCTGCCAAACCCGGCGGCCCGACGGAACCCAAATTCATCCCGCCAACGACTGGTGAGTTGATTTCGCTCAAGCCTCCGATCATCGTCCGCGACCTTGCGGAGAAACTGAACCGGAAGCCGTTTCAACTGATCGCTGATTTGATCCATTTGAACGTCTTTGCCAACGTCAATCAGGCGCTGGATGAAGTCGTCGCGCAAAAGATCTGCGCCAAATACGGTTTTCGCTTTGAAGTTGAGAAGCGCGAACGTGGCGGTGGTATCGTGCATGCGCCCGTCAAGAAGATCGAATTGGACATGGACGACAAGCCGGAAGAGCTCGTCCTGCGCGCGCCCGTGGTCACGATCATGGGCCACGTCGATCACGGCAAGACCACTTTGCTGGACGTGATTCGCAAAGCCAACGTGGCGGCGGGCGAAGCCGGCGGAATTACCCAGCACATCGGTGCCTACACGATCACCATCCCGCACCCCGAGCGGCCCAAGGAACTTCAGCAGATTACGTTTCTCGACACGCCGGGCCACGCCGCTTTCAGCGCCATGCGCGCCCGCGGCGCCAACGTCACGGACATTGTCATTCTGGTGGTTGCCGCGAACGACGGCGTCATGCCGCAGACGATGGAAGCACTCAACCACGCCCGCGCCGCCAAAGTGCCCATCATCGTGGCTGTCAACAAATCCGATCACCCGAACGCCAACCCAATGAAGGTGCGCCAGCAACTTCAGGACAAAGGCCTCGTGTGCGAGGAATGGGGTGGAGACACCATCTTCCAGGATGTTTCCGCGCTCACCAAACAAGGCGTGGATAAATTGCTCGAACTGATCGTGCTCCAGGCCGAAATCATGGAGCTCAAGGCCAACCCCAATCGCCGCGCCAAAGGCAACGTCATTGAATCCGGCCTCGAACCGGGCGGCCCGACGGCGACGGTGCTCGTTCGCAAGGGCACGTTGCGCGTCGGCGAGACAATTATTTGTGGACATCACTGGGGCAAAGTCCGCGCGTTGATCAATGAAGAAGGCAAGCGGCTGAAAGAAGCCGGCCCGTCGGTCGCTGTCAAAGTACTCGGTTTGAACGGCGTGCCCGAGGCCGGTCTGGAATTCAGCGTGGTTGAAAACGAAAAAAGCGTCCGCGAACTCGCGGAACAGCGCGAACAGGAAACCCGCGCGTTGGGCAAGGAAAAGCGCGTCAAAGTCACTTTGGAAAACTTGTTCGACGCCCTGGCCGCCGACTCTGCCAAAGTCCTGCGCGTCTTGGTCAAGGCGGATACCCAAGGCTCGGTGGAAGCCATCGTCGAAGCGCTCAAGAAAACCGAGTCCGATTTGGTGTCGCTCGAAGTCATCCATAGCGCCGTAGGCACGATCACCAAGGAAGACGTGATGCTCGCGTCGGCGTCCAAGGGGATCATTCTGGGTTTTCATACGCGCATCGACAATGGCGTGACGGACATTGCGAAACGCGAAGGCGTCCAGATCAAACAGTACACGATCATTTACGAGCTGATCGATCAAGTCAAAGAGGCGATGGCCGGCCTGCTCGATCCCATCCTCAAAGAAGTGGTCATCGGTTCCGCCGAAGTGCGTCAGATCTTTGCCCTCTCGAAAGGCGGCAACGTTGCCGGCTGCATCGTCAACTCCGGCCGCATCGTCAAAGGCAAGGCGCGCATTCTCCGCCGCAAGGAAGTCATCCACGAAGGCATCATCCAGACCCTTCGCCGCTTCCAGGATGACGTCAACGAAGTGCGGGCCGGTCTCGAATGCGGCATCCGTGTTTCCAGCTATGACGACTTGCTGGTCGGTGACGTCATTGAAAGTTTCACCACGGAAAAGGTGGCGCAGAAACTCTGACCTCTTTCCGTCAGCCGGTCATGCAATCTCTCCGAATCCAGCGGGTGCGCGAACTCCTCAAGCGCGAGATCGGTGAAATCATCCGCCGCGAGATTTCGCTGGAAAAAGCGGGCTTGATCACCGTCAACGATGTCGGCGTTTCCAACGATCTGCACTCCGCCACCGTCTTCGTCAGCATCGTCGGCAAACCGGAGCAACAAAAGGCGGGCGCCAAAATCCTGCGCAAAGAACAAAAGCGCCTGCAGTCGCTCGTCGGCCGATCGGTCGTACTGAAATACACGCCACACTTGCGTTTCGTCGTCGGTGACTCCATTGCCCAAGGCAACCACATTCTGGAACTCATCGACGAAATCGAGAAAACACTGCCCGCACCCGTGCAAGACGATGAACCCAGTTGACCGAATCAACGCGCCCCCCGCCCTGCCTCCGCTCGCAAAACGGACTCATCGCTCATGAAGGCGCGCCCAAAAATCACTGATCGCCTTCTCGAAGTCATCAACGCCAGCCAGAGCGTCTGCATCGCTGGACACGTCCGACCGGATGGTGATTGCATTGGCTCGCAGATCGGTCTGGCGCTGGCGCTCCAGGCTCAGGGCAAGCGTGTGTCCTGCTGGAATGAAGATGCCGTGCCAGCCAAACTCGCCTTTCTCGATCCCAAAGAGCTTTTCCAGTCGCCGCGGCGCGGGCAGAAATTTGACTGCGTCATCGCTCTGGATTGCGCGAGCTTTGAGCGTCTCGGCAAAGTCGGCCAGTGCATTCAGGAGCGCAAACATTTCATCAACATCGACCATCATCAGAGCAACACGCGCTACGCGGACCTCAACTGGATCTCGGACGACACACCCTCGACCGGTGAACTTATTTTTACGCTGCTGCAGGCGGCGCGTTGGAAAATCACCCCCGCGATCGCGGACTGCCTGTTCACGGCGGTTTCCACCGACACGGGTTCATTCCAATACGCCAGCACGCGACAAAGCACCTTCAACATCGCCGGCCAGCTCGTGAAACGTGGCGCGAACCTCGCTCGCATTTGCCAGGAAGTTTACCAATCGTATCCGCTTTCCCGGGCGCGGCTGCTCAAGCACGTTTACACGCACTTCCGCCTGACGCACCAAAACCAAATCGCTTACTTTTGGTTGAGGAAGGCCGCCTTCGCGCGCACGGGCGCCGAGTCGAATGACTCGGAAGGATTGATCGATCACATCCGCGCCATCCAACCCGTCGTCGTCGCTTGCGTTTTTGAGGAATTGGAACCCGAACTCACGCGCATCAGCTTGCGCGCGAAAAGCAGCGAAATCAACGTGAACGAAATCGCGGCGCAATTCGGCGGAGGCGGACACACGGCCGCCGCCGGCGCACGCGTCGTCGGCCCGCCGCTGACGGTGCAACGGCGCGTGATCGTCGCCATTAAAAAGGCGCTCCAGCGCGCAAAAATCTAAACCTATTGCACGGCGCGCGGCGTTTGCACCTGCCGTGGAGTTGTGCTCCATTTTCAATTACACGATCCTTTTGAACTATGCTCCGAGAATTTGATGCGCTGGACGGCGCCTTGCTGATCGACAAACCCGCCGGGCCGACTTCGCACGACATCGTCGATGCCATCCGCCGCCAGTTTCGCATCAAGAAGGTCGGCCACTGCGGCACGCTCGATCCCAACGCGACCGGGTTGCTGATCATTGTCCTGGGGCGCGGCACCAAGCTTTCTGAAAAAATGATGTCCGCCGACAAAATTTACGCGGGCAGCATCAAGTTTGGCGAGACGACCGACAGCTACGATGCCGCCGGCCAACTCGTCGCCGCCCTCCCCGTTCCCCAATTCACGCTCGAACAAATAAACGCCGCCGCCGCCACGTTCGTCGGCGATCTGATGCAGATGCCGCCGATGGTTTCCGCCGTGAAGAAGGACGGTGTGGCGCTTTACAAACTGGCGCGCAAGGGAATCGAAGTGGAACGCGAGGCCCGGCTCGTTCACGTCTATAACTTTCATTTCGACCACTATAGCGAACCAATCGGCAGTTTTTGCGTCGCCTGCACCAAAGGCACCTACGTCCGCAGCCTCGCGCATGATCTCGGCCAAAAACTCGGTTGCGGCGCGCATCTCAAAACTCTCCGTCGCGTGACGTCCGGCAAATACAACGTCGCCGATGCGATCGAGTTCGAGGAGGTTTTGAAACTTTCGACCGATGAATTGGCGCAACGAGTGATTCCGTTTCTGAAAATCAGCGCGGATTGAAAACGCGCGCGCCATGAACTTTCCGGGCGGTTTCGCACGTCATTTCAACCGGCGCAAATCGCCTTGCCGCAGCGTAACGCCGTCACGATCCAGCCGCTCCAGCAGTGGCACAAGAATGCGCCGGCTTGTGCCCACCACTGGTCGCAACTCGCTGACCGTGCTCGTCGCGTGGGTTCGTAGATGGCTTTTGATCGCGGCGACAGCGCGTTGAAAATGCTCCGTGAGCAAAACCAACTCCGCACTCAATTCGACAGCTTCGCCCGTTTGCACGAGAAACCGCAGCGCTTGTTGAGCTGGCACATCCGGCGTTAGGTCCTTGCGTGACGGCGGTTCAAGCGGCTTCGCCGCCAACGTTGCCCGCAATTTCGCCCCCGCCGCTTGCAGGCGCGGTGGCAGCGTGGAGCGATGCCCCTGGCGACGAATCACCGCGCCCGCTGGCACGAAGCCGGACTGGCCGAGCGCCATCACGAGATGCTCAAAAAGATCGCCGTCCGGCAAATCGCGCTGCATCACCGCGCGCAAATCGTTCAGCGCGCAGCCGAGCCGCTCCGGATGCGCGTGATGGTCGGCATCAATCGTCTGCGCGGCCTTGACGCAAATCGACTGCCACCAGTTCTCACTGACCAGCCACTGGCCCAACGACAAAACGCATCCCTGCTCAATCAATTTTTCGATGGTCGCCGCGACTTCCGCCGCGCTGAAGCGTGATTGGATCAAGACACCGGCGCGACGAAGTGCGCGCTCCCGTTGCAAAAGCGAATCGATCCAAACGCACGCATCCGTTGGCGAATCGGCCCGGGCCTGCAGGAAACGCCGTCTCGTTTCCGTGCGCCAACCTTTGCGGCTGGCGTCCGGATCTAGAACCAGCCCGCCGGCCAGTGTCGCCTGCTCAGACCAATCGCGCACGATGAAGCGATCGCCGGCAAAGGCGAACACCGGTTGTTCCGCCCGCAACTGCGCCAAGGCACGCTGACCTGGCAGAATCTCTTTCACATCCAGCAAGTGAACCCGCACGCTGAAATTGCCGCTGCCATGATGAACCCGCACGAGCGTGCCGTCCTTGAGCGGGCGCGCGGCAGCAGTCTTCGCCGTGGCGAGGCGCGCTGATTTTTCCAACTCGACGTCTAGTGTGTCGCTGGCCGCGCCCAATCCCGCAAGAGTGATCACGTTGCCACGCTGAACACCAGTTTGCTCCGCCGTCGCCGCGCCGCCGTTCACGTCCGTCAAATTCAGCGCCGTGCGCGTGCCCGGACCGCTGGACTCGACTTCCTGGTTGTGCGACTGGACCGCACGGATGCGGGCGCTGCGGCCGGTCGGCTGAACCATGACTTCCTGCCCTTGCCGCAAGACACCGCCGATCAATGTGCCGGTCACGACAGTGCCGATGCCGCGCAACACGAACACTCGATCGATGGGCAGGCGCGGTTTGCCGATGTCGCGCGATGGCGGCGCGTCCGCCAGCACGCGCGCGAGCATGGCTTTCAATTCCTCTATGCCCCGCCCCGTCACAATTGAAGTCGGGACGATTTGCGCGCGCGCGAACGGAGTGTCGCGGAGTTTTTCCCGGACACTGGCTTTTGAAGCAGTTTCGTCGGTGGCCAAATCGATTTTCGTCAACGCGATCACGGCGCGCGTGACGCCGAGGTACGAAAGGATTTGCAAATGCTCTTCCGTCTGCGGCATCCAGCCGTCGTCCGCCGCGACGACGAGCAGCGCGATGTCAATCGAGCCGACGCCCGCGACCATGTTCTTCACGAAGTCTTCATGACCGGGCACATCGACGATACCGACGTGACAGTTCGAAAGTTGAGCGTCGGACGTTGCGAGTTCCAAGTGCGCAAAGCCGAGGTCGATGGTGATGCCGCGCGCCTTTTCCTCCGGCAAGCGATCCGGATCAATGCCCGTCAACGCCTTGACCAGCGCGCTTTTGCCGTGATCCACATGCCCGGCCGTCGCGAGGATGAAGTGGCGGGGAGTCACGGTGAAGCCAATCGAACAGCCGATAGAATTCCTTCAATCAGTTCGCCATCTTGCCTCGGAAAAACCGTTCGCAGATCGAGCTTGAAGCGATTGCCGGAAATGTGGCCGATCACCGGCGACGTAGCGCGGCGAAGGCGGGCGGCAAACTCGGACAAGGCAAGGCCCGTCGGCTGTAGATCAATCGTCACCGAAGGGATGGCCGAGCACGGCATCGTGCCACCGCCGAGTTGCGCCTTGCCTTCGCCAATTGCCGCCTTAATCGGCAGGCCGTTGAGCACCGCGATGATTTTTTCCGCGCGCAGACGCAAGTCCTCGCTGGAGACGGCCAGCATTTCCAGCACAGGGGTCGGGAGCTTACGCTTGGAGCTTTCGCTCAAATCTGCGTCGGCCGAACCGGAAAGGTAGGCGTCCAAGGTAGTCTGCAATGCGGCGAGGATAAGTTTGTCGCAACGCAGCGCGCGGAAAAACGGCTCACGCTTGAGCGCGGCAATGCGCGTCCTCCGACCGACGATGATGCCGGCCTGTGGCCCACCGAGCAATTTGTCGCCGCTGAAACAGACAAGATCGACACCGCGCTTCAACACTTCGGCTGGCGTTGGTTCGTGCTCGATAGCGGCAACTTTTTCGATCGCGATCGTCGCGCCGCTGCCGAGATCCTCGACGAACGGCACTCGTTTTCTGCGGGCGAGCGCGGCGAGTTCCTCCGTGGCCGGCTCTTCGACGAAGCCGCCCATGAAAAAGTTGCTGCGATGAACTTTCAAAATCATCGCCGTCTTATGATTGATGGCTTTCGCGTAATCGCCGAGTGAAGTCTTGTTCGTCGTGCCGACTTCGCGGAGTTGTGCGCCGCTGGCTTCGAGGACTTCGGGGATGCGAAAGCCGCCGCCGATTTGCACCAGTTCACCACGCGAAATGACAACCTGCTTGCGCCCGCCGGCGGTGAAGTGGCGGAGAATCAGCACCAGCGCCGCCGCGCAGTTGTTGGTGACCGTCGCGGCCTCCGCGCCGCAGAGCAGCGCAAGGTTGTGTTCGAGATAAGCCGCCCGTTCACCGCGCTCGCCAGTAGCAAGGTTGAACTCGAGGTTGTTGTAATTGGCGGCGACGCTGGCCAGCGTTTCAACGACTGCGCCACTGAGCGGCGCGCGGCCAAGGTTCGTGTGGAGGATGACGCCGGTGCCGTTGATGACCGGCTGGATCTTAGCGCGGCGCAAATCATCCAACGCGGAGTGGACGCGAGCCAGAACAGCAGAAAATTCGGGAATAGTTTTTTCCTCCCGCAGCGCGCCAAGCTCGCGCCGGACCACGGCCACCACGGCGGGTCGCGGCAAATCCATCGCGCCAAGCGATTGCAAAATCTTTTCGACGGCGGGAATGGCGCGTAGCGAAGGCAGCGGCGTTTTGTGGTCAGGCCTTTTCATTTTTAAAACCAACGCGAGCGTAAGTCGGCTGGCGCAGCGGCGCAATTCCGTTCGCTAAAGCACGCGGCGTTCGTCCACGTCGGGCCGAATTAGCGATTGAATTCAATCCACCTCGCCGGAATCATCCGTGCGTGAACCGGACGGCAACTCCCGTGGTGAAAGATCTTGTGCTCGTGGGTGGTGGCCACGCGCACGTCGCCGTGATCAAAAGCTTTGGTATGAGGCCGCTGCCGGGCGTGCGCGTCACGCTGATTACCAAAGACGTAGCGACGCCGTATTCGGGCATGATTCCAGGTCACATCGCCGGCCACTACACGTTCGATGAAACGCACATCGACTTGCGGCGGCTGTGCCAGTTCGCCAGCGTCGCGCTCTATCACGCGCCCGTCTCCGCGTTGGATTTGGCGAAACGGCAAGTGCTTTGTGAAGGCCGGCCGCCGGTCGCTTTCGACATCCTTTCAATCAACAGCGGCTCAACTCCGCAATCGCAGAACGTTCCTGGTGCGCGCGAGCACGCGCTCCCGATCAAACCCATCCACGCTTTTTTGCGCGACTTGGAGAACATTCTAAATCGCGAGTCGAACTCCTGCAATGAACCCTTGCGAATTGCCATCGTGGGCGGCGGCGCCGGCGGCGTGGAACTGACGCTCGCCACACAGCAGCGTTTGCGCTCGAGGTTGGCGAACCGCGCCGATGCCATGCAGCGAACTGAGTTTCATTTACTGACGGACACGGAAGACATCCTGCCGACGCACAACGCGTGCGTGCGCGCGAAGTTCAATCGCATCCTCGGTGAACACGGTGTTCATGTGCATGTGAAACATCGCGTCATCGAAGTGCGCCCCGGCCGATTGATCTGTGCCGACGGCACGGCAGTCACATTCGATGAATTGCTTTGGACGACGAACGCGGCCGCGCCGGGGTGGTTCCGCGAGTCGGGTTTGAAGACGGATGCCGATGGATTTCTCGCGGTCAACGATCGTCTGCAGTCGCTCTCGCATCCGTTCGTGTTTGGCGCCGGCGACGCGGTGGCGATGGCAAATCATCCGCGGCCCAAATCCGGCGTCTTCGCCGTGCGTCAGGGCAAACCGCTGGGAGAAAATTTGCGGCGCGCATTAACTTGCCAACCGCTGCGCCGGTTCAAACCGCAGAAACAATTCCTCAGCTTGATCAGCACTGGCGATCAATACGCCGTTGCGTCGCGCGGGCCGTGGGCTTTTGAAGGGGCGTGGGTGTGGCGGCTCAAAGATTGGATTGATCGGCGCTGGATGCGGAAATATCAAGAATTGCCGGAGATGCCGACACCCGCGCCCAGTGCGATTGCCGTCGGGGTCGCCGACGCGCCGGCACTGGAAAAACTTACAACGGCATCGATGCGCTGTGGTGGTTGCGGCGCAAAAGTCGGCAGCACGGTTCTCACGCGCGTGCTGCGGCGACTAACTCCGCTCCAGCGCGGCGACGTGCTCGTCGGATTGAATTCCCCCGATGACGCGACGGTCACTTTGATTCCCGCCGGGCAGGCAAGCGTACAGACGGTGGATTTTTTCCGTGCGTTCATCGACGACCCTTACGTGTTTGGACGAATCGCCGCGAACCACTGTCTTGGCGACATATTTGCGATGGGCGCAACGCCGCAATCCGCGCTCGCCATCGCGGTCGTGCCGTTCGCTCTCGAACCGAAGGTTGAGGAACAACTTTTTCAATTGCTTGCCGGGGCCGTCGATATGTTGAACGCCCACGGCACGCAACTCGCCGGCGGACATTCTGCGGAAGGCGCGGAACTCGCGCTCGGCCTCGTCATCAACGGCTTCGCGCCGCTGGAGCGACTGCTGCGCAAAGGCGGCTTGCGAGCGGGCGACAAACTCATTCTCACCAAGCCGCTCGGCACCGGACTGCTCTTCGCCGCGAACATGCGCGGCCGCGCGCAGGGCCGCTGGATTGACGCCGCGCTGGAGTCGATGCTCCAATCCAACCGCGACGCCGCCCAATGCCTCGTTCGCCACCACGCGACGGCCTGCACCGACGTGACGGGCTTCGGACTTTTCGGTCATCTGTTGGAAATGCTCCAACAATCTCCGGAAACCGCCGGCGAAGTATTGCTCGAAAAAATCTCAATCCTCGACGGCGTGCGCGAAACAATTCGCGCCAGGATTTTCAGCTCGCTCCAGCCGCAAAACCTGCGCGCCCGCCGGAAGATTACCAATGCCGCCGAGGCTGCGAAGATGGAGCTTTATCCCATTCTGTTTGATCCACAAACAGCGGGTGGATTGCTGGCGGGAGTGCCCAGTCAAGAGGCCGATGCGTGTCTCGCCGCGTTGCGGCAGCTCGGCTACGCGGGCGCGGAAATCATCGGTGCCGTGCAATCTCCATCCGAGGAAAACGCCGCCAGCGTTGAGGTGCGCTGACGCGGCCAGCCCTATCCCCAAACCTCGGCCTCGCGCAGTTGCTTCAGGAGGAGTTGCTCCAACGCCGTGTCGGAACTGGCGAGAAAGAAATTGATTCCGCGGCCGCGGCAAAACTCCCGCAGGCGCTGGCAAAAATTCTGGACGGTCTGTTGATACGCTTTCATCCGGTAGCGACCGAACGTGACTTCTTCTTGCGCGCCATTTTCCGCATCGACGACACGCAAGTCGCCGAACGTCGTGGGCGCCAATTCCTCCGGCGACAAAATTTGCACGACGCTGATTTGAAAACCGCGGCCAACCAGCGCCGCCAGGCCCGCTTCGTATCCGGCGGGATCCAGAAAATCACTCAACACGAGGGCCACGCCAGCCTGGCGTGTTTCCAATGCGCCCCGACGGAGCGCGGCATTCAATTCCGCGCTGCCGGCCGCCGCCACGTGCGTCAGGTTTTGGAAAAAACTCAACGCCGACTTTCGCCCACGCACGAGTCGCAACGCGCCGCGATACACTGCGTCCGCAGGCGATCCTGGAAACGCGACAACACTCACGCGATCGAAACCGCACAGCGCGACGTAGCCAAGCGCGGCGGCGATTTGCCGGGCGAAGTCGAACTTGCGCGGCGTGCCGAAATTCATCGACTCGCTCGCGTCGAGAAAAATGGTGACCGGTAGTTCGCGTTCCTCCTCGTAGAGTTTGAGGAACAGTTTCTCCAGCCGGCCATAGAGATTCCAATCGAGATAACGGAAATCATCGCCGGCAACGTAGTTTCGGTGATCGGCGAACTCGACCGACTGGCCGCGCGCCCGGCTGCGACGTTCCCCGCGCGCGGAACTTTTCGCGCGCCGTGCCGCGAGCAGTTGGAATTGCTCCAGCCGCCGCAAAATCTCCGGAGACAGAATTGAACTCGTGGTCGGCATGGTGGCTCGCAAGCGTTGCTTGGCATGATAACTCCGACTGCGTCTCGCCGTCGATGCGATTCTTCCCAACCTCGCCAAACTGTTTGCCTTTGCTCGCAACGCGACAGGCATTTCTCATCGAGCTTTTCAATAAGTAGCCCGCCCGCCGGACAGATCAAACACCGCTCCCGTGCTGAACGAACAATCCGCCGAGCAGAGCCACGCGACCATCGCGGCGGCCTCTTCCTTCAAGCCGAAGCGGCCCATCGGAATTTTGGAGAGCATGTAGTCGATGTGCTGCTGCGTGCATTGTTTGAGGATGTCCGTCTGGATGACGGCGGGCGTGACGCAGTTAACGAGGATGCCCGTCTGCGCAAGTTCCTTGCCGAGCGATTTGGTAAGGCCGATGACACCCGCCTTCGCCGCGCTGTAATGAGACGCATTCGGGTTGCCTTCCTTGCCGGCGATGGATGCAATGTTCACGATGCGACCGTAGTTGTTCTTGAGCATGAGCGGCACGACGGCGTGGCAGCAAACGTACACGGCCACGAGGTCAAGGTTCACGACCTTGAACCATTCGTCGTAAGTGCATTCCCAAAGTTTTTTGTTCACGCCCGCGATGCCGGCGTTGTTCACGAGAATGTCGAGCCTGCCCCAAACCAACGACACGCCTTTGACAGCGCCATCCACCATCACAGGATTCGTGATGTCCACGACGGTGACTTCGACTTTGCCCAGCGGTGCCAAACTTCTCTCGGCTTCGGCCAGCGCGCCAATGTCGTTGTCCCACAAACAACACCGTGCGCCTGATTTCATGAGGCGCTCCGTGATGGCGTAGCCGATGCCGCGGGCGCCGCCGGTGATGACGGCACATTTTCCGTTCAGATCAATTTGGTTCATGATTTTCTTCTGAGTTTGGCGGGCGGGGATAACAATTCCAAAACTTTTCCCGGCGGGCGGCCGATGACGGCGCGCTTGCCGACGACGACCACGGGCCGCTCCATCAACACCGGATGCGCCGCGAGGATGTTAATGATTTCCGCCTCCGGGCTGGCGGGTGAAAGATTGAATTCGCGGTACTCGTCTTCCTTGGTGCGAAGGAGAGCGTGAGGTTTGATTCCGAGCATTTGCAGCAGAAGGGAAAGTTGCGCCGAAGTGAGCGGCGATTTGAGGTATTCGACGACAACCGGTTCGACGCCCCGTTCGCGCAACAGCGCCAAGACTTCGCGGCTCTTCGAGCATTTGGGATTGTGGTAGATCGTGAGCGGCGCGGAGCGAGAGGTTTTGAGCGTCTTCATTTCATGAGTGCTTTTCGCTCGACGGGTTTTCGCCTGCATTGAGCCGGATTCCAAACCAGCAAAGCGCACCGAGAAAACAGATGACGCCGCCCAGTCCGATGCCCCAGGGCCAGCCGAGACGACTGCTTATCCACGGCGTCAACACCGGTGCGATCATGCCGCCAACATTGCCACCGGTATTGCAAATTGCCGCGGCGGTCCCGCCTTTAGCGCCGCCGATATCGACGGCCGTCGCCCAGAACGGTCCTTCGCTGGCGCCGATGGCGGTATGGGCGAGCGCAAACCAAGCGACGATCCACAGGGGTTCGCGTGCGAGCACGCCCAGCCCGAGCAAGATCGCGCTTGCGATCATGCCGCCGCCTGACACAAACGCGCGTCCGCGTCGCACACCAAACGACTGAGCGAGACGCTCCGAGAGCCAGCCACCGAGCGGCATGCCCAATGCCAACGCCACTTGCAAGATGCCCGCGTAGTATTTGCTGGCGGTTTCGCCGAGGTGAAGAACTTTGTCGAAGTAGAATTGCATCCAATAAACGAAGAGGTATTGGAAGTAACCCACGGCCGCGTAGCTTAACGTAATCAGAAGCAGGCTGCGATTGCTCAACAGCGCGAACCATCCCGCAGTGCGGTTGGCGGTGTTCGACACGTGCCCGCTTTCACTTGTTTCGATCAACTTCTTCTCGGCTTCGTTGACACCGCGATGCTGCGCCGGCCAATCACTCGCGTAGAAGGTCCACCAGACGGTCAACAGCGCGGTGATAACGGCGCAAATCAGGAAAGCCCCCGGCCAATCGACAACCTTGATCAACGCACCGAAGCCCGGATAGCTCAGGGCCACCCCGACAATCGCAGCGGCGGTCACGATGCCGTTGGCCCAACTACGTTGCGCGAAGGGGAACCAGTTCCCGACTGCCCGCGCTGCGGCGGGATGCAACGGTGCGCTCAACATTCCCATTGTCCCGCGCACGACCATCAGCGCGAGCAGCAACGATGCGTCGCCATTGAAAATCCAGCCGGCGACGCCGGTCAACGCTCCAAACAGTGCCGAGCCAAATCCGACGATCATCAACGCGCGTCGCGGCCCGAAGCGATCAATGAACAGGCCGCCGGGAATCATGCAGATCGAATAGATCAACAAGAACGCCGAATAGACCGCGCCCATCTTTGTAGGCTCGATCAAGAATTGTCCCATGATGCGATCGGTGCCCGCGACGGACATGCTCGCCCGATTGAGGTGACTGATCAGGCACAACGCCATTAGCATCGCGAGAACATGCCAGCGGATGCGAGTCGGGGCATCTACCGCTTGAGACGGTGCAGTCATCAATGAGTGGTTGATTTATCTGCCCGATTCCGCGATGAGGTATTTCTTCACGAAATCCTCGTTCAAGGTGATGCTCAAGCCGGGTTCGTCGGGGACGGTGATCCAGCCGTTCTTAGTTTGCAGTTTTTCGAGCGTAAGTTCGTGGCGCATTGGCGAATCCTCGACGCAGTCTTCAAAGAGAAACGCGTCGCGGCACGTGCTCAACCAATGGAGGCTGGCCGCAACAGTAATCGGGCTGGTGTAGCAGTGATTGCAAAGCCGAGCGCCGATTTCTTCAACACGGGCGCGGATGTACGAACCGTCGGTGAACCCGCAGCGCGAAGGATCGACCTGATAGATGTCGAGCGCGTGGCGATCGATGAGCGGGCGGAATGATTCGCGGCCGCACTCGCCTTCGCCGGCGGCAATCGGCACCGGCGAGCGGTCGCGCAGCCAGGCGTAACCGTCGATGTCCGCCTGGCGCAGCGGTTCTTCCAGCCAGCCGATGTTGAACTCGTGAAACGCCTGCGCCCGGCGCAGAGCTGTGCGCGCGTCCCACACACAGCCGGCGTCGATGAGCAACGTCGCGTCGCCGACACCTTCGCGCCCACCGCGGACAAGTTCGATGTCGAGCGCTTCGCTCTGGCCCATCGGCTCCCAGCCGAGTTTGACCGCCTGATACCCGGCTTCGACCCAACGGCACGCGATGTCGCGTGTCTCCTGGCCATCGCAACCGAAAAGAATCGAAGCGTAACCCTTAATGCGGTCGTGGATTTTGCCGCCAAGCAAACGATGGATGGGTTCGCCAAAATGTTTGCCTTTCAAATCCCACAGCGCCATATCGACGGCGCTCATCGCGGCAATGGTGACGGACGTGCGGCCAAAATACATCGTGCGACGGTACATCTTTTGCCAGAGGCGTTCGGTCTCCAGCGGGTTCTCGCCAATGAGCAACTGGCGCAGACCGCACGCGATGTTGTGGCTGAACGGCGCGTCGAAGATCGCCTTGATGACTTCCGGCGAGGCGTCGGCTTCGCCAATTCCTTCCAGGCCGTTGTCGGCGCGGACGCGCACGAGAACGACATCCTGGCAACTGGCCGTTTTGGCTTTGACGGATTCGACGCGGAGGATTTGGCAGATGACGTGGGTGATTTTCATGAAGCAATGGCAACAGTTCGATTGACGCTCAACAATCGCGACGCAAGACGAGGACGTGGCGTGAACTTAAAAGTGGCATTTCGGATCACGAGGACACTGCCGAAAAACGACCGTCGCTGTCGAACAGAAAGTCCGTTTGCACCGCCATCGCGCACCTCATGCGAACGCTCCTCGTCAAAGATTTGTCGTGATCTGGTTTGCGCGCAGAGCGGAGCGCCGAACGCTCTTGTTCAGAGCTTCCACAACTCCAGTTGCACGACATCGTTGGGTAATGCCAGGTAAAACATCACGTAGCCGGAGGCGGTGCTCGCACCGAATTTGTAAACCCCGTATGCTTGGCCATTCTTGAGCACGCTTCCCGCAGCCTGCCAATAAATGTCCACGCTCGAAGGGGTACCGTTTTTGAAGGACTTTTGTTTGGTGGCATTGACCCATTTGTAAGTATCCGCTCCGAGCGTGAGGGTGTTGTCGATCCAGTCCTGGTCGGAGACAGCTTCGTCAAATCGCGTCGCGCCGCCGAAATTGACTTGGGCAATGACTGATTCGTATCGCCGGCGCTGACTGGCAACCAAGGAAAATCCGGGGGCTCGGACGGTGCCGGTGATCATCGCATCAGTCAACAACGACGAACCGGTGAGAAGCACCAGTTCTGATTCGTATTGGTAAGTGCCGGAAAGCGTGAGATCGACGTCGTAGCTCACTTGATTCCAGATGAACATCCCGCGCGCTTTCGCCTGGAATGATGGCGTGCCGGTCCCGGCGTCAGAAATAAAAGTAAGATCCGCAACACCTGGCGTGACAACGCGATAATCAAAATTGTGCGGCCGCCTCAGAAACACATTCACATCGATGGAAAAATCGCCCTGCACACGCGTGATGTAGAATTGGACGTTTGTTCCCGTGGCGAATTGGGCCACGAGGCGGTCGTTGGGGGACGGCGAGTAAGCCCAATTTTGACCTTGTTGCGAAAGCGTTCCGGTCGTGACGAGTTGAGCGCCGCCCGCGCCGAGTTGACTGGCGAGAAACACCGCGTTGGCCGCGATGTTGGCACTCTGTTCGCCAAATACCGCCACAGCTTTTGGAAGGAAATCGCCGGCAGAAACCGCCGCCCGTTCCGCCGCTGTTCCCGTGTCAGCACCAAGCCCAACGCGATAAAAGCGCTGACCAACCGAAACGATGTCCGTGTCCACCCACTGAACGCTGGTTGAGTTCGCGTTGAAGTTGGTGCGGAAGAGCCACGGACCGTTGACCGCCGCCGCTGACTCAATCCGGTAACTTTTACCAGCATCGGAATTCCATTGAATCGCAACGCCGTTGGTTTCTTTCGTAATCGCGGTGAACTGAAAAGTCGCCGCCTGAGCGCACGCCGCTGCCCAGAGCAACAGGAGCAAGATGGCGCCGAGCGTCTTCATGGCGTGATTCAGGGCAGTTTATCAGAATTAGTCGAGGCGAAAGCAATCTTGACTTCGCTCATCTCTGGGTTTGAATTTCATCAAATTCAGCCACGATCAATCCAAAGGTAAAGTTTATGCGCCATCATCTCGTTCGGGTTACCCAAAAAACAATCACCGTCCATCCCGTGCTCGCAGCAATCGCGTTGCTCTGGATAAGTTCCGGCGGCTTGGTTCACGCCTTGGACACTCATTTGACAAATGCACCTTCCGCCGCGCCCAACCTTTCCCAAAAAATCACATTTCCGAACACGCTCCAAGGTGGCGCCGGCAGTGCGATAGACCCCGGTGCCATCCCGGTCGCCATCGGCACGAGAATGCAAAAACTTTTGACAGCCGCCCAGTCTGCCAACGCCGCCACGATCCAGCCTGCGGCCGCCGGACGGATCCAAAAGCAGCAGAATGCCATTCGCTTGTTGCGCCAGCGTGCAGGTCAAGATGTTGAAGTACGTCTGCGGCCCGGCAGCCAGACCGTCATGCAAATCCGTGGAGCAATCCTGGAACCGGCGTCAACCGGTGTCGCGCCCGCATTCGAAGGCGCGCGGGAAAGACGAACCGCCCGTAATTTTCTCCGCGCCAATCGCGACCTCTTGCAAATCGAAGACCCCGACAGTGAACTGGCAGTCAGCAAACAGGCGCAGGACGACCTTGGCCAAACGCACGTAAAATTTGAACAGACATACAAGAGCATCCCCGTGTGGCCTTCGGGTTTGGGCGTCCATTTGGATCGAGATGGAAATGTTCATCTGGTGGACGGCGCCTACGTGCCGACGCCATCGGAAGTCCTCACCGAGCCGACACTGGCCGCTGCCGAAGCAACCGAGCGCGCCAAGGCCAGCGTGCAGAAAGGAGAAAAAGCGGAAACCAGTGCGCCTGCGTTAATCATCTATTCGCCACTGGAAAAAGCACCGCGACTGGCTTGGAAACTCAGCGTCACGGTGAGTTTGCTGAATTCGTGGACCGTGATCGTCGATGCGCTGGACGGTCGCGTACTCAACAAAATCACCGAAGTGCTGGATGCCAATGTCGTTGGTTCAACCAAAGACCTCCTAGGGAAAACGCGCCCGGTGAACGTCTGGTCTCAGGATGGAAAATTCTACATGCTCGACACCAGCAAGCAGATGTTCAAGGCCGGCTCGGATCCTTTCGATCGGGACACACAAGGAGTCATCAAGATTTTCGATGGCCAGGACAAAACTCCTGAGGATGCGGCGATCGAAAATGCGATCCTGGTTACTTCCACGGATGCCAACACCTGGCTGCCCGATGCGGTCAGTGCCACGTTTAATTTTTCCCTGACCTATGACTACTACCTGCAACACCACAATCGAAATTCACTCGATGGCAAAGGCGGCAACGTCATAGCGATCGTACGCATCGCAGATGAAAAGCACAACGCCGCCTGGAGCAGCCATTATCAGGTCATGGTCTTCGGTGACGACATCCCGCTCGCTGCCGGTCTGGACGTGATTGGCCACGAATTGACTCATGGTGTCACCGAGAAAACTGCCGGACTGGTTTATCAAGATCAGCCGGGGGCCCTCAACGAAGCCATGTCCGATATCTTCGGTGAATTCGTCGAAGCCAGCCGGGATGGCCAGCCAGACTGGCTCATGGGCGAGGAAATACCGCTGATTATCCGAAACTTCAAAAATCCCGGCGAGATCACTCGCCCCGGCATTGGAGCGTTTCCATCAAAAATGAGCGAGTTCAAAAACCTGCCCCCGGATCAGGATCACGGCGGCGTGCATATCAACAGCAGCATCATCAACCACGCCTGCTATCTGCTCACTGTGGGCTTGAACGGCGCAGTCGGCTTGGGCGACGCGGAAAAGATTTTCTATCGCGCCCTTACCCAGCATCTGCAGGCGCAATCGCAGTTCGTGGATGCGCGCCTGGCCTGCGTCGCTTCCGCGGAGGAAATTTTTGGCGCCAACTCCGCCCAAGTTGCGAAAGTAAAAGAAGCGTTCGACGCCGTGGAAATTCTTGACACACCTTCCACGCCCGCACCAACTCCCATCCCCACCGTTCAAGGCCCGGATTCAACCCTGCTCATTGGTTTCGATCCGTCAGTTTTTGAGATCGCCTTGGGCCGGCGCGAAGCGGCGCTCGGTGATCCCGTGGATGGCGTCGCCCTGGTTGAATCAGTGAAAACCGCGCGGCCTGCTGTTTCGGGTGACGGCAGCTTCGCGTTGTTCGTCGATTCCGCGTACGATGTTTGCGGGGTCAACACCGACAACCCCAACACTCTCCAATGCCTGGGCTTTCAGGGACTGGTCCACTCGGTGGCGATTGCCCCCAACAGCACTCTCTCCGCCTTCGTATTGCGGGATCCTGTTTCGGGTCAACCGCAGGACAAGATCAACGTCTTTAATTTGGGTAATAACACGACCAAGACTTACAAGCTCGTTTCGCCGGTCGCCGACGGCACCTCGGTGGACAGCGTGCTCTATGCGGATTCGATGGTGTTTTCCTCAGACAGCAAAACGTTGATCTACGACGCTGTTTCGCAATTACGCTTCGGCACTGGCACGCCCGTGCAACGCTGGAGCATCTTTGCGATCAATCTCGCTACCGACACCGCGACCGTCCTGCTGCCGCCGCAGGAAGGCATCGACATCGGCAACCCCAACATGGGCCGAGCAGGCAACCGCTTTTTGACTTTCGACGCCCGCGACGTAAAGACCGGCAACACCGCTATCCTCAACCTGGATCTTTTCACCGGCCAATTTGCGGCCGTCGGATCCGTTGGTCAAGGGCTGGGTTTCCCCTGCTTCACTGGCGACGAGAGCGCCGTAATTTACGCCGCTCCGGATTCACAAGCTCCGTTGACTGGTTTCTCTTTGATCAAACAACCGCTGGCCGCTGATCGCCTCACCAAAGACGGCCAGCCCACCTTGTGGTTCTCGGACGCGACGATTGGCGTCATCTATCGGCGTGGCACTTTCACCAGTTCCAACGCCCTTCCCCAAGTGCGCATCCTCAGCCCAACCGACGGCCAGAGCTTCACCATCCCCGGGAACTTCGTGCTGGAGATCGATGCGAAAGATTCGGACGGACAAGTTGCCAAAGTGGAACTCTACGATGGTTCGGAAAAACTGACGGAATGGACCGCCCCGCCTTATCGCGCCACGGTAAAATTCGACACCAATGTCGTGCCACACACCTTCCGCTTCATCGCGCGCGCCATCGACAACGTTGGCGGTGCCACGGACTCCACCCCCGTCAACATCAGCCTCACGCAAAGCGGCGGCGGTGGCGGATCGATCCGGATTTCGGCTGTCAAGTTAGCAAACGCCTCCATCCGGCTCACAGTCACGGGGGCCGCCGGCAATTACACCATCCAACAATCGACCGATTTGAAGACATGGGCGGATATCTACCCGGTGACCGTGGGCGCTGCGGGCACAGGCAGCGTCGATGACTCAGGCGGCCCGGCCAATAACCGCAGCCTGTTTTATCGCGCGCGAAAGAATTAGCGCGGCCAATGGTCATTGTTCAGTTCATTCGACGCTCACTGATGTCCGCCACGCGCCCGCCAAATCGGTCGCGCCGTGCATCAACGGAGCGGACGTTGGCCCACTTTTTCACACCACTTCCACCGGGCACTTCGGCAAAGCGTCGAGAAACGCCTGACCATAGCGCTTCGTGAGCACACGATTGTCCATCACTACGATGATGCCGGTGTCGGTTTTTGTGCGGATGAGCCGGCCTACCCCCTGACGGAATTTTAAGATCGCCTCCGGCAGCGAAAATTCGCTGAAAGAATTGCCTCCGCGCGCCTCAATCGCTTCGATGCGCGCTTCGATCAATGGATGATCCGGCACGGCGAACGGCAGCCGCGTGATAATCACATTGCTCAAAGCTTCGCCCGGCACATCCACGCCCTGCCAAAAACTGTCCGTGCCGAACAACACCGAGTCCACGTTGGCCTTGAACTTCTCGAGCATGAGCGAACGCGGCGTGCCGGTGCCCTGCACAAAACACGCCAGTCCGAGCTTGTCAAAGAACGGCTGCATCAGATCTGCGACTTCCTGCATCAATTTGAAATTGGTGAACAGGACGAATGCCTTGCCATGCGTGAGCTTCACGAAATGTTCGATCCACTGAATCAACGAAGGCCGATAGTCATCGGCGCGCGGGTCGGGCATTTTGTTCACGACGAACAATTTCATCTGCCGCTCGTAATCGAACGGCGAGCCGACTTGCAGCAGCGTGGCCTGTTCGCCGCCGACGCGGCGCGCGAAGTAGTTCATGGGGGAGTTCGCCGTTTTCAGTTTTACGTTCTCCGGGGAAGGTCGCTGCGCTGCTTCCCGCGAAGTTGAACTTTTGGCATTCGAAATCCCCAAAGTCGCGCTCGTCATGATCACCGACGTGTCGCTGCCGAATAAACGCCGGCGAAGAAAATCCGCCACGTCCACCGGCGCGGCGTTTAGTGTGAGATTTTTTTGCGACTTGCCCGCGCGCTCGACCCAATAGACGTAATCCTCCGCGCTCTGGCTGAGAAACAGCGCGACTTCTTCGCGCAATTCGGCGAGCCGGCGATTGCATTCCTGAAGTTCCTGGCCGGTGTCCTTGTCTTCACTGAGTTTGATGAGCTCGCTGACGGACTCGCGCACGCGTTGAATGGGCAGCGTGACATTGTCCGCGACAAGTTCCGGCTGGCGGATGCGCAACTCCGTCCACGCGCGCGATGAGCCGGGTTTGCGGGCATCATTACGTGATTCGTTGATTTGCTCGCAGGCAGATTCCACGGCGTCAAAAAATTTTGCCGACTCGTTCATCAAATCATCGACGAGCGTCACGGACTTGCCCTGGCGCAACGTGGCGAGCAGTCCTTTGCCGGTGCGCTTGTTCCAAAGCCGCTGGAGCGCGTATCGCATCTGCCCGCTGGAAACGCTCAGGCCGATGTGTTTCGAGGCGACGTTCTCGACGGTATGCGCTTCGTCGAAGATCACAAAATCGTTCTTGAACAGGATGCCGCCTTCGACCTCTTCCTCAATGCCGCCGAGCAAGGTAAAGAACAGCGTGTGATTCAGCACGACGACATCGGATGAAAGGATGCGATTGCGCGCGCGCTGAAAAAAACAAATGCCGTTCTGTTTTCCGAAGTCGGATTGATAGCCGCAGATCTTCGGCGAGCACAGGCCGCGTTCCGAGCAGACGTGCGACCAGACTTTGAAATCCGGCTCGATCT
>JACPZS010000165.1 GCA_016195385.1 Verrucomicrobiota bacterium | reverse complement strand
GTCATCAACGTCCAGAATCAAGGTCTCCTACTGGCCACGGGCGGCACGTTCACGCTGGATGGAGCGTGGCAAAATGCCGGCACGTTTGCGCTCACGAACAGTACGTTCAATGTCAACGGCAATTATACGCTTGCGAACTTTGGAACGATCAACTCCAGCAACACCATGGTGTATCTCAATGGCACATTGGATAACCGAAACAGCATTTTGACCCTGGATGAGAGCAAAGTCGGCTGGCAGTTGAACACCGTGACAATCCTCGGTGGAACGATCCAGGGCGTGAACGGAGTGCCCTTGACGGTGGCGTTTTACGGAACACCGACCTTGGATGGCGTGGTGCTGAACGCAGACCTTGTGCTCAATGACAGCGCTGACCCGCGAGTGGTCAACGGACTGACATTCAATGGGACATGCACGCTCTACGGTGGCATCAATACCACGTCTCTCAATTTTGACGGCACGCAAACCCTGGCCGGACAATGCCAGATCAATCTCGCCGGCCCGTACGATCCAGTGGTTCGTCCAGTGAATGGCACGCTCACCATCGGGCCGAAGGTGACCATCGTTGGAGGTTACGGTATCGTGGGCAGACCCGATTTGCCTTTGATCAACCAAGGCACCATTCGTGCCGAGAACAGCAGCCGGGCCGTGCAAATCGTGGGCAGCAGCGTGATCAATTCCGGCACCATCGTGGCCGTCAGTGGCCCGATTGCGGCCGACAATCTTCAGAACAAGGGGGGAGTTTCCATCGCCCCGGGCGGCACGCTATCATTGACTGGAGCGTGGACCAACCCTGGTACGATCAGCGTGACCAATGGAACGCTCAATGTGGGCGGCACGTATTTGAAAGCAGACTTTACCGCAATCCAGCGGCATGGCGGCACGATCAATTTCAACAGTGTGCTCGACAATCGCAACGACATCCTGTTTCTCGACAACAACAGTGACAACTGGAGCCTGGTCGATGGCACGATCCTTGGCGGAACCGTCAACACGGCGACAGGCGTTCACCTGAGTTTGCCAGATTCCGCGCGAGGAAAACTCGACGGAGTGATCTATAATGGTGACATCGTGCTGACCATGGTTTCAAAGCTCACGATCACCAACGGGCTGACCTTGAATGGCCAAGTGACACTGGCGTTTTACAGTGCGGCCATCTATCTGGATGGAACCCAAACCCTCAGTGGCGCGGGGAAATTTGTTTTTGAGGGCGGCGTCGATCCGTTTAGGCCTCGATCGATCGTGCCGATCAGTGGGACAGTAACGATCGGCGCGAGCTTCACGATTGAAGGCGGCACGGGTACGTTGGGCAACCCAGGTCTGCCTTTGGTCAACTTGGGCACGATTTCCGTCGATGGAGCAGGCAGCACGATCACCATCCAGGGCAATCCCTTCATCAACACTGGCACGACGCTGGAATTGAACGGGGGCAAAGTTGTGATCGTGCCATAAGTCTCGCAATGGAGTTGCCGCGCGGAGGAAACGAGTATTTCGGTTTATGGAAGCCCACGACAATGGCTGGATGGAATTATCGAGTTTTTATCACAGCCGTCCCTTGAGGCGTGAAGAAAAAGTTGGCGAGCGCCAGGTTCTCGGCCGTGCAGCGAGAGGCAGGATTTTCTTGCCACGACCAGTGGCATTCAAAATAGTGTCAGCGAACCAGTGAACGAACAATATTTTGCGGAAGCAATCGGCCCGTGGCAGCGTCGTCCATTTCAAAAACATTTGCATGTGCGTGATTTCGTGGCACTGAGTTTTGCGCGGCTTACTTCAATTCAAATCTAAAAATTCTCCCCATGAAAATTATCAACTCCGCTGGAACTCAAATCACTCGTCGTGGATTCCTTCGGCAAGCCGCCATGGCGACGACAGGTTTGGCCCTTGCCCGCCCCAGGCTGCTGGCGCGGACGATCTCGGCCAACGACAAATTGAACATCGGCATCATCGGTGTAGCCAATCAGGGGGCGTTCAGCCTGAACAATCTCCTGAGCCAGAACATCGTTGCGCTGTGCGACGTGGATGAAAAGTTTTTGGCGGCGGCGAGACAAAAAGTGCCGCAGGCAAAAATCTATAATGACTTCCGGCGGCTCGTGGAGCAAAACGACATCGATGCGATCGTCGTCGCGACGCCGGATCACACGCATGCCGTGGCGTCGATGGCGGTGCTCAAGAGCGGGCGGCACCTTTATTGCGAGAAGCCGCTGGCACGGACGATTTCCGAAGTGCGCGCGGTGACGGAAGCGGCGCGGCGCGCGCGGCGCGTGACGCAAATCGGCACGCAGATCCACGCCGGGGCGAATTACCGGCGGACGGTTGAATTGATCCAAAGCGGTGCCATCGGCGTGGTGCGCGATGTCCACGTTTGGGTGAATGCGACCTATGGGGGGAAGGAGCGCCCGCAAGATTCGCCGCCGGTGCCAGAGCACCTTCACTATGATCTATGGCTTGGGCCGGTCGCGCCTCGTCCTTATCATCCGGACTATCTGCCGTTTGTCTGGCGACATTGGTGGGCGTTCGGCGGCGGCGCGCTGGCGGACTTTGGCTGTCACTACAACGATCTGCCGCACTGGGCGCTTGGCTTGCGGCATCCGATTTCCGCCGAAGTTATCGATGGCCCGCCGGTTCATCCCGAGAGCGCGCCGCCGTGGTTAATCGTGCGATACCAATATCCGGCTGAACGCGCGCAACCAGCGACGACGCTGACGTGGTACCACGGCGGCAAAAAGCCAGGAGCCGATTTGCTGCCGGTTGAACTCGCGCCGAAATGGAAGAGCGGTGTGCTTTTCATCGGCAGCAAGGGAATGGTGCTGGCCGATTACGGTCGCAACATGCTTTTGCCGGAAAAGGATTTTGCCGGTTTCGTCCGCCCGACGCCCTTTATCAAAGATTCAATCGGTCATCACAACGAATGGGTGGCCGCGTGCAAGACAGGGGAACAGACGACTTGCAATTTTGACTACTCCGGTCCGCTTTCTGAAGTTGCGTTGTTAGGGAACGTGGCCTATCGCGCCGGCAAAAAGATCGAATGGGATCACGCGGCGATGAAGGCGAAGAACTGTCCAGAAGCGGATCAATTCATTCAACACCAATACCGCCAGGGCTGGTCTCTCTGACGAATTTCGGCCTCGAATCCGCTGCGGGACGGCGGGCTGGCGAGCCCGACTTGCTCGTGCGTTTGTGGACGCTACGGGGCTTCCGTGACAATAATGGAAACTGTGGCCGGGATTGAATCGAGCGAACCGTCATTGACCTTGAATTCAAAACTGTCCGTTCCAATAAAACCACCGAGTGGCGTGTAAATCAAATAAGGGGCGTTTCCTTCAAGCGTGCCGTTGGCAGGTTGAGAAACCACTTCAAACGTGAGAGGCAAGCCTTCCGGATCACTGCCGTCGAGTGAGAGGCTCAAGGCACCCGACTGTCCCGTAATCAGCGTCAAGGTCTGAGCGACGGGAATTTTATTCAGTGGTGTGACATTGATGGAGACAATACCCAACGGTGACTCGGCTTGGCCGTCGCTTGCCGAAAAAAAGAAACTGTCCACGCCAGTGAAATTTGGACGAGGCGTGTAAACTAAATTCGGCGGTGTGCCCGCTAGATTGCCGTTGCCCGTTAAACCGACCAGATTGAAGGCAAGCAAATCGCCATCCAGGTCTGTTGCGGACAAATCGATATCGAGCGGTTGTCCTTCGAGTGTTGCGACGGACTGGCTTTGGACCGAGGGTGGATGGTTCGCGGGCAAAACATTGAGTGATACTGTGGCGGGCGCAGACGCGGTCGTTTCATCGTTGACCAAAAACGTAAAACTGTCGCCACCGCTAAAACCAACATTCGGAGTATAAAGGAGATTGGGCGCGTTGCCGCTGAGAATCCCGCCAGCGGGCGCAGTCAACACGACATAGGTCAGCGGGTCGCCGCTTCCTGAAAGGGCGTTGAGGGTGATCGCAACCGGACTGTCGGTAGTAGTGGTTACAAAGGCATCATAAGCGCGGTGAGCGATGGCGCTCGAACCACCCGCCACGTGGCCGCCGACGGGCGTGATGGAGATGTTCACGGCGGCGGAAATGGCCGTGGCGCCGGCGTTGTCCGTGGCAATGGCGTACAACGCATAAATGCCGATGGGGACATTGATCCAATTATAGGAATAAGGCGCGTTCAGCGAAGTGCCCAAAAGCGTCGCGTTCGCGTAGAAATCCACTTTGGATACCGTGCCGTTGGGATCTGAGGCCAACGCCGTGATCAAGATATTTGTGCCAGTGATAAAACTGGTGGTGTTGGTTGGCACTGTAATGGCAACCTGTGGAACAGCATTACCCACGAGGTATTTGAAATCCACCGGGCCAAGTGCTGTATTGATCGGGCCGCGCATTAACCAAGTGCTTGAGCTGGAATTCACAGAGCCGTTGCATATGGCGACCGGGTTCACTGTCAATAACGAATTCCAGTAAGAGAATTTATCGCCGCCGTTGATTTCCTGGCTGAGTATATGATAAGCAGTGTTGGCCGTCAGGGTCACGGTTGTAGGGAGGGTCGCATAGACGTATTGTCCAGCCGTGCTGCCTGCCAGCGAAACGGTAACAAGCGTCCCAGGGACATCAAGTCCGGTTGACGCGGCGACGATTTTCAGTGCGTGCGAAGCCGAGTTTCCTGCGGCCGCGTAGCGGCCCAGATCGGAAACCGTAATCGGCGACGAACCTACGGTTATGGATTCACCCACCCAGCCAGTGAAATCGTTGCGCAAAGTGCCGGCCGTGGTGCTCACGACATATTTCGATTTGGCCGAAGCGGCCGCGATGGTCGTCGTAACCGCATCGGAGATCGTCACAGCTCCGGAGTTATCGGTCGCTTGAGCCGTGATCAAATAATTACCAACGGGCACATTGGTCCACGTAAAGGAATAAGGTGGTGTCGTGATGGTCGCCACCAAAGTGACGCCATTGTAGAATTCAACCTTGGTAACTGTGCCGTCGGAATCGCTGGCACTTGCCTGCAATAGGAGGTTTGCCGGCGAGTTGTTAAGCGAGCCGTTGCCTGGCGAAAGCAAACTTACCGTTGGGGGTTGATTCGATGGTGGATTCACGGTGATGGAAATCGGACTGGATGTGGCGACCGCTCCAGAGTTATCCGTAGCCTTGGCGGTTAGGGAATAACTGCCTGCGGTGATCCCTGTCCAGGTAAACGCATAAGGAGCAGCGGTCAAAGTCGCTAGCAATGTCGCGCCTTGATAGAAATCCACTTTACTGACGGTGCCATCACTGTCACTGGCATTTGCGCTAAGGGAGATCACAGCGGGTGCATTGTAGGTGCTAGCGTTCAGTGGGGAGGTCAGGCTCACGCTTGGCGGCTGGTTTACAGGAGCAGTTACTGTGATGTTGACAACGCTGGAAGTGCTGACAACTCCATTATTGTCTGTCGCCTGAGCGGTTATCGCATAATTGCCCGCGGCGACGTTGGTCAGCAGATTTGCATAAGGGCTGGAAACATCGGTCGCCAGCAAGTTGGTGGCGTTGAAAAATTCCACCTTCGCCACAGTGCCGTCCGCATCGGTTGCGACCGCCGTTAATTGAATCGCGGCCGGTGCGGTAAAAGTTGCCCCGTTTGTGATGCTCGTGACGTTCACGACCGGTGGAACATCTACGATGATTGAAATGGGAGCGGAAGTTGTGGTCGAACCCCCGTTGTCAGTCGCGCGAGCGGTAATGAGGTAGCTGCCGGCCGGGACATTGAGCCAATTGAAAGCATAGGGAGAAGTAGAGTCGGTGCCGAGAAGCGTGGAGGATTGGAAAAAATCCACTTTGGAAACCGTGCCATCTGAATCGCTGGCGTTGGCGCTCAAGGTAATCGAGGTTGCGGGTGCCACAAAAACTGCGCCATCCGCGGGGCTGGCGATGTTCACGCTGGGAGGTTGATTGCCGGAACCGTACTT
>JACPZS010000155.1 GCA_016195385.1 Verrucomicrobiota bacterium | reverse complement strand
TTCACGCTCTGACCGCCAATCGCCGCCAGCACCGGCGCGGAATTCACTTCGTTCACCGTCACGTTGAACACGTTCGTCGCGCTCAACACCGGCACGCCGTCGTCGCTCACCACCACGCCGATGGCATAAACCCCCGGCCCCCGCGCTTCCGCCGGCGTCCACGTGAACACCCCTGTCGCCGGATCAATCCCCGCCCCCGCCGGCACCCCCGCCGCCAGCGTGAACGTGAGTTGTTGGGGCGGCAAATCCGTTCACGCTCTGACCGCCAATCGCCGCCAGCACCGGCGCGGAATTCACTTCGTTCACCGTCACGTTGAACACGTTCGTCGCGCTCAACACCGGCACGCCGTCGTCGCTCACCACCACGCCGATGGCATAAACCCCCGGCCCCTGCGCTTCCGCCGGCGTCCACGTGAACACGCCTGTCGCCGCATCAATGGCCGCGCCGCTGGGCGCCCCCGCCGCCAGCGTGAACGTCAGCGGATGTGGGGGATGGTTCCGATCTTTGGCGATGATCGAAAGCGATAATGGCGTGCTTTCATTAACGCTTTGATCGGCGATGGGGAAAATTTCCGGCGGCTGGAGTACAACAGGAGCCTGTCCGATTGGACTATTTTGCGGAAGACTGGTTGAGTTCTCCGCCGTTAGCACTCCGGGAACCAGCAAAAAGGCGAGCCAAAGCAGAATCAGACTCGGCGGTTTGATGGTACTTCTCATAGCTGTCGCTCAAACTGATACTCACGTTCACCTTGGAACTCAACTTTTAACTGTGCCCTCCTCAAGCCCGTCTTGCGGCCGCAAGATCAAGGCGGGGCTCGCACAGGCGGACATTCTATTCATTTCCTCACATACGAAGCAAACCTTGCCAACCTTTCAAGGTTTTGCATGAATGTCGCGACGGATAAACAACACCGTTGCATGTTTGCTGTGAAGAACTTCATTCCATACTCAATCCGGTTGGCGCTCTTGTTCCTTGGCTTGGTCATCTGCGTGCCCGCACAAAGCCAGCCGGCAGCACCCCTCTCTTCAACGGCCAAGCCGGCGCAAACCAATTATGTCTTGCTCAGCGTCGAAGGCACGGTGGACGTGATGAGCGCGAGTGCAACCAACTGGACTGCGGGCGTTCCCGGACTCGAACTGCTGCCAGGTGATCGCGTGCGAACCGGTGCCAAGAGCCGCGCGTCCGTGCGGCAATCAAATCTCAGCGTGTATCGCATGGACGAGCTGTCTGACATTCTCGTGCCAGGCAAAACGAAACCCGCCAAGGTCAGACTCAATCGTGGCTCGGCCTTCTTCTTCAATCGAGGCCAGCCGACGGATTTTGAAGTGCAGACGCCGACCGCTGCCGCTGCGATTCGTGGGACGGAGTTTCTGCTGCAAGTGGATGAGGCGGGCGTCACGACGCTGGCATTGCTCGAAGGCGCGGTTGATCTCACCAACGAACGCAACACCATTTCACTTCGCAGTGGCGAACAAGGCCGCGCCGAACCCGGCAAAGAGCCGACGAAGACTGCGGTCATCGACACGATGCGGATCGTGCAATGGTGCCTCTACTATCCGGCGGTAATCGACGTGGATGAATTAAAATTGAGCGCCGACGAAACTACGGCGGTGAGCGCGTCGATCACGGCGTATCGCAGCGGCGATTTGCTCGCCGCACTGGCCGCGTACCCGGCGAACCGTTCATCGCAATCTGACGCCGAGAAAATATTCCATGCCGAATTGCTGCTGTCGGTCGGCCGCGTCGATCAAGCAGAAACCGAGCTGAAATCATTGAGTGCGTCGGATGACGCAAACAAATCGCGCTCGACGGCGCTGGCCAATGCGCTGCGCCTCGTCATCGCGACCGTCAAAAACCAGCCGCGCCCCTCAACCTTCAACTCTCAACCTTCAACTTCTTCCGCCGGCGCCAGCTTGGCCGAATCGTACTACGAGCAGTCGCAGCTTCATCTCGACGCGGCGCTGAAACTCGCGCGGCAAGCCGCCACCATTGCGCCGGCGTTTGGATTCGCTTGGACGCGCGTCGCGGAATTGGAGTTCAGTTTCGGTCGCACGAGCGAAGCGCTCACAGCCGTCGAAAAAAGTTTGCAACTTTCGCCGCGCAACGCACAGGCGCTCGCGCTGAAAGGATTTTTGTTCGCCGCGCAGAACCGAATTGATTCAGCCAAGCACGAGTTTGAAACCGCGATGGCCATTGACGGTGGCCTCGCCAACGCCTGGCTTGGACGCGGTCTTTGCCGCATTCGCCAGGGCGATTCCGCCGCGGGCCGGGAAGATTTGCAGGTGGCCGCGCTGCTCGAACCCCGACGCGCGCTGCTGCGCAGCTATCTTGGCAAAGCCTTCAGCAACGACGGCGACGCCAAGCACGCCGAACATGAACTCGAACTCGCGAAGGAACTGGACGCCGCCGATCCGACGGCGTGGCTTTATTCATCGCTCCTGAAGCAGCAGGGCAATCGCACGGTCGAAGCGATTCGGGATCTGGAGCAATCGCAGACGCTCAACACGAACCGGCTGCTCTATCGCTCGCGCTTATTGCTCGATCAGGACCGCGCCGTGCGCAGCGCGAATCTCGCGTCGATTTACCAGAGCGCCGGCATGACCGACGTGAGCGTGCGCGAGGCGTCGCGCGCGGTGAACGCCGATTACGCGAATTACTCCGCGCACTTGTTTCTCGCGAACAGTTACGACGCGCTGCGCGACCCGCGTCAAATCAACCTGCGCTACGAGACGCCGTGGTTCAACGAACTGCTCCTCGCAAATCTGCTCGCGCCCGTCGGCGCCGGCTCGCTTTCGCAATACGTCTCGCAGCAGGAATACTCGAAGCTCTTCGAGCGCGATCGGCTCGGCATCAGTTCGAGCACGGAGTATTTGAGCCGCGGCGACTGGCGGCAGACGGCGTCGCAATTCGGCACGTTTGGCCATACGAGCTACGCGTTCGATTTCGGCTATCGCAGTGAACACAACGAACGTGTGAACGAAGATTTTCGGCTCACGACTTATTCGCTCAAGTTCCAGCAGCAACTCACGCCGCAGGACAGCGTGCTCGTGCAAACGATGTTTTCCGACGTCGAGTCCGGCGACGTGTTGCAATACTACAATCAAGCCGACGCCAGCCAAAATCTCCGGGTGCGCGAAAAGCAAGAGCCGAACTTGTTCGTCGGTTTTCATCACGAATGGTCGCCGGGGATGCACACGCTCCTGCTCGCTGGCCGACTACATGACGATTTCCGATTGAGCGACCTCGCCGTGCCCACGCTGACCTTGAGCCGCGATCCGACGCAAGCGAACGCCGTCACCGCCCTTACGCCGAATTATTTCGACACGCGCTTCGGCAGCAAACTCGAAGCCTATTCGGTCGAGTTGCAGCAACTTTGGCAGACGGAAACGCGCTCACTCATCGTCGGCGGTCGTTATCAAACCGGCGATTCGAAGACGGCATCGTGGCTGCGACTGCCGGCGGATACCGATCCGTTCACGCAAATCAACTTCAGCGACCCGGCGGCGGATCAAAATTTCAAAACCGATCAGCGGCGGGCGAATATCTATGCGTATCATCAATGGCAGATCTTCGCACCACTGCGGCTGATCGGCGGCGTGAGTTACGATCACTTGGATTATCCGAAGAACATCGACACCCGACCCATCACGGATCAAATGACTAGCAAGGATCAGGTTTCGCCCAAGGCGGGATTCATCTGGTCGCCATTCGCGGAGACGCATCTGCGTGGAGCTTACACGCGCTCCCTCGGCGGGTTGTTTTATGACGCGAGCATTCGGCTGGAGCCGTCACAAGTCGCCGGCTTCAATCAGGCGTATCGCAGTTTAATCCCCGAATCCGTGGCGGGCCTCGTTCCGGGTTCACGCTTCGAGACATGGGATCTCGGTTTCGATCATCGCTTCAAGACGGGCACTTACATTGGCATCGACGGCGAAGTGTTAACCTCAAAAGCGCAACGCACGCTGGGTGCGTTTGATTTTTCCGGCACGCCGCCCGCGACCACCGGCAGCACGCCGGAAGACTTGAGTTATCGCGAGCGCAACCTCGGCGTCACGCTCAACCAACTCATCGGCACCGAATGGTCGCTCGGCGTGCGCTACCGTCTGAGCCAGGCGGAGCTGCAAAATCAATTGCTCGAAGTTCCCGCCGCGCAGGCCGCCGGCCTCAGCCAAAGCCTGGAGGCGACGCTGCACCAAGTGAATCTCTTTGCGATCTTCCAGCATCGCTGCGGCTTCTTCGCGCGCGGCGAGGCGCTGTGGAACCGCCAGAGCAATCACGGCTACGTCGGCGATTTGCCGGGCGACGATTTCTGGCAGGTCAACTTGTTTGGCGGCTATCGCTTTGCGCGGCGTCGCGCCGAGGTCATGGTTGGCGTGCTGAATCTCAACGATCAGGACTACCATCTGAACCCGCTCAACGTTTACAACGAACTGCCGCGCGAGCGAACCTTCGTGGCGCGCCTGCGCTTTTACTTCTGAGCGCGGCTCGTTCGTTTTGCTCGCAAAGCTTTGGCAGCAACAGCGCAAAATAATTCGGCTTTAGCAATTTGATGAGCCACCAAGATCCGAAGAACACTCACGAGGTTTGAAAATTACCAGACGCACGAGTGCGCGGAAGCAGGAGCGCGGATTTCCTATCCGCGCAAGGCGGGAGAACTTGCTTTCGCGCTCAGAATGTCCTCCGACCACCGGCTGCAATTCAAACGCGGATGGAAAATCCGCGCTCCCATAGCTTCGTTCAATTGCCGCGGCGAATCTTTTGCCAGCACCTCTCCGGAATTCCGTAATGAACCTAAAATTTTTCCAACCGGAAAATTGGCGCGGCGCTCTGTCTGGCGCGCTGCTGGCCGTGACTCTCGGCGTAACGCTCGATCTAATTCATCTTGGCGATGGTCTTGTGCGCTGGAGCTACGATCTCTTTTTCACGTTTCGCCAATCGCCGCCGCCCAGTGAAGTCGTCATCGTCTATCAGGATGAGGATTCGTACAAGCAACTTGAACAAAGCGTCACGAGTTGGGATCGCACGCTGCACGCGCAATTGCTCGATCGCCTAAAAGCCGACCAGGCGCGTGCTGTCGTGTTCGATATTCTTTTTGAAGTTCCCAGAAATCCGGAGAGCGACCGCCTGTTCGCGGAGACAATTCGTACGAACGGTCGCGTCGTGCTTGGTGGATTGCACTACGACAGCAGCGGGTTCGAGGGAAAGGCCAGGGCCTCGGTGCGGCCACATGCTCCTTTCGCAGAGGCTGCCGCCGGCTGGGGCAACGTGATGTTGCCGGTCGATGCTGACTTCGGCATCCGCCAGCACTTGATTGGCGGCGAACGCGTGCCCGGTCTCGACTGGCGCGCGGCGCAAATCATCGGCGCACCGGTCACGCGCATCGCCGAAAACCGCTTCGTCAAACGATGGCTCAATTACTACGGCCCGCCGGACACTTTTGAGCACCGCAGTTATTATCAGGCCATCGACCCCGATGGCGTGCCGGAAGGATTTTTCCGCGACAAAGTCGTTTATGTCGGCGGGCGAACACTCGCCGGTTTGCCAGGCGAAGATCGCGACGCTTTTCGCACGCCGTTCACTTGGCGCAACAACGTGTTTTGTCCCGGCGTCGAAATCCACGCGACGGCGCTGGTCAATTTGCTCCGGCAAGATTGGCTCACGCGGCCCGTGCCCGCGATTGAACTCGGCCTGCTGCTCGTCGGCGGATTACTTCTGGGCGGCGGGTTGGCGCAATTTCACCCAAGCTTGGCGACTATGTGGGCCGCGCTGACGGCGGCGTTCGTGGTTGGGTTGAGCTTTCTTCTCTTCGTTCAAGCCCGCGTTTGGTTTCCGTGGCTGCTCGTCGTCGCCGTGCAAATTCCCGCCGCGTGGTTTTCGTCGGTGGTTTTCAACTCGATGAAGCTGCACGTGCAAAAAAAGTTGCTCACGCAATCGCTCGAGTTGCATCTCGCGCCCGGCCGCGTAAAGCAGATTTTGAACAGCAAGGAGCTTCTCCGACCCGGCGGCGAGTTGTGGACGATCAGCATTTTGTTCAGCGACATCGCGAACTTCGTCGGCATCTCCGAAAAAATGCCGCCAGACGATTTGCTCAAGCTGCTCAACAAATACTTCGAGGCGTCGCTCGGCTGCATTCACAAAACGGACGGCACGCTCGTGAAACTAATCGGCGACGCGATTTTCGCCGTTTGGAACGCGCCGATTGAACAGGTCGATCACCGCGAGCGTGCCTGTCGCGCGGCGCTCATGCTGCGGGATCAATTGATTAAGCTCGACACCTCGGACCGCGGCATTCCCATGCGGACGCGCATCGGCCTGCACGTCGGGCCGGCGTGCGTCGGCAACGTCGGCAGCTCGGTGCGCTTCGATTACACGGCGATTGGCGAGAACGTGAACCTCGCCTCGCGCATGGAAAGCCTGAACAAACATCTCGGCACCGACATTCTCGCGACGGGAGAAATCCAATCCGCGGTCGAGAAAACTTTGGTCAGCCGCAAGCTGGGCGATTTCCGGTTGCGCGGTTTTGCGCGGCTCGTCGCCGTGCACGAACTCATCGGCACACTGGACGTGGAAGAGTCCACGCGGCCCTGGCGCGATGCGTTTGCCGAAGGCGTGGCGCACTTTCAACGGCGCGCGTTTGACGAAGCCGTGGCCAGCTTCAAGCGCACGCTGGAACTTCATCCCAACGACGGCCCGTCTCATTTCTATCTCGAAACCATTCCGCATCTGCGCGAGCAAACGTTGTCCGCTGACTGGCACGGCGAGATTGAGATGAAGGAGAAATAGCGGTGAGTTTTGTGAATCTCCAATTCTCATGGAAACTGTTCCGTCACGCAGCGAAATCATGGCTGGACTGCGATTTAAGCGCGGCTCAAGCTTCGCGCCAACAATATGGCGACAAAATCAATCTCGAACTGTCGCTCACCTAAATGTTAGGCCGCTTGACCACGCCATGTCACTCGACACGTTCAAATCTCGATGCCCGCTAAATGTGCCGGGCCGCTTTTACGTGGATTCGGGTTGCCTCGATTGCGACCTGTGCCGACATCTTGCGCCCGGTGTATTTGTGCGCGATGAGCAGCACGGTTGCTCTTACGTGGCTCGTCAGCCTGAGACACCAGCGGAGGTTGCTCGGTGTCTTGAGGCGGTGGCAGGATGCCCGCAAGATGACGTTCATAGCGACGGTTTGGAGTTTGATTGGCAGGCGATTCCGCCAGACGTGCCGTGGTTTCGTCCGTCGCCCCGCTCCATAGATTTCCATGATACGGATTAAACACGAACGGCCTAACCATGCGTATCACCTTCACATCCGTCTTTGGAGTCACGCTTCTGAGCGCTTGGGTTTGCATCGCCGCATTCGCAGACCACAACACGTACATCGTCCGCGCAGACGGCACACGCATCCCCAAAGACAGAGCCACACTTTCCGACCGCATCATTGGAGGAGCGCTGGGTGGCGTTCCTTTCGCCACACTCACGACTGGATTGCTCTGGGCGTGGCATCGACTTCGGCAGCCACGTCCGGCATCATCAGCTCATGAGCACAGCACAGCCAACGCGGCCTAACCATGCGCTGCAGCGAACGGCGGCGGGGCGTCGCGGTTGCAATCGGCGCGCCTCGTGGCCGCCGTCGCTGAGCTTGGGTCGTTAGGCGTTTCTTCGCGCCCCGTATGAACGGACATTCTATGAAACTGTTTCGAAATATCATCACCGTCGCGTGCGTCGTCATTCCTTTCATTCTTAAGGCAGGCGAGCCGCTCACCGCCAACGGCAAATGCGCTGCAAGTCAACCAGCCGCTGTAGATCTGCAACCTCTCCAAGGAACATGGGAGGGGGTCATGGTAGGCCAAGAGAAGGACGGCAAAATCACCATCACGATCACCGGAAATTCTCTCCATTTTCACCGGGACAAGAACTTTTGGTTTGAAACGACAATTGCACTGCCGGCAGGCAAAAACCCAAAGCAGTTACACGCCACCATCAAAGCTTGTCCACGGTCACAGGCTGATAGCATCGGCAAAGTTGTCAGAGCTTTCTTCAAAATTGAGGACGGGACATTGACCCTGGCCACGATAGGTGACGATGCCGAAGAGACACCGAAGGGCTTTGAGGCCGCCGGGACTCGCTACGAACTCCGGAAGGTTCAACCTCAAAAGAAGAATACCCAACCACCCAAAACCAAATAAACCGAAAACGCCTCACATGCGCTGCAGCGCCGCAGGGGGCGTCGCGGTTGCAAGCGTTGCGTCCCGTGCGCCGGATCGTTGGGCTTGAGGCGTTGAGCCGCGGCGCACCGCGCCATGAAAACAATCATGGCATACGCGCTCGTTGTGTTGGGATTCGAGCACTCGTCGTCTTGCTGATGGGCGCGCCTGCCGGGATACCGGTTTTATGAGTGAACCCATGACCAATCAGACCCTTGATATTCAAGGGACCATCAACAGTTACCGGAAGATCGCATTTTGGAAGTGCGGTGGAGGCGTCGCCTTCACAATCCTTGGAATTATCCTTTGGTCCGCCGGGGGTGGCGATTTCGAATTCAGTGCTTGGGCTTTCACAGCTTTCGCGTTCTCCTTCATCGTGCCCGCATCCATGGCTTGCTCCAAAGACACTTATATTTACCTGGACTTTACTGGCCGTCAGATTGTCACCGTAGAGCACCATGCCTGGTTTGAAACATCCAAACGCTGCCGTCCTTTGACAGACTTTAGCCACATCGTGGTTCGGCATCTCTGTCACCCCGGTGGCGAAGGGGAGGACACATACACGGGCAGCGTCGGACTGAAACCTGTGGATGGGAGAGCTGTGCTTTGGGTGAAGAGCTTTCCCACAACCCAGGATGAAGTCCCTCGAGCTGCTTATGAGTTTGCGAAGACGTTTAAAGAGATGACGGGATTGCCGGTCGCGGCCGCGGCCGAATTCAAAAACGAGACGCACGGAAATTGAGGGTATGCCTTTTGCCTGGCTCAATGAGGGCGGCGGCCCCGCCACGCCGCAAGCTATGAAAGAAACGAACACCATGAATGACCCAATTCAAAAATGCGCCGCCTGTGGAAGTAACCGTGTGGTTTCCGGTAAATTTAATGACGGAACCATGGATGGTGCGTGGTTCGCGTTTTCTGAATTAAAAGAGGAGCGTTATTGGACGACGATTAACAACACACCACGGATAGCTACGGTCCGCGACGAAGGGAGCGCGAGTGTATGTCTCGATTGTGGAAAAGTGAGCGCGTTGCTTACTGTGGACTTAAAAGAGGCTAAAAGAGTGCTGGATAAGTGGGGGACGGATGCCTTGAAATCGCGCTTGGCCATTGGGCCACCGGCACCATGAGGGTTCCGGGCCTCCGACATTCCGCCGAGCAGGTTGGTGGAATTGTTTTCTTCGGACGGATGCTTGATAAGATTCGACTGCACGCGCAAGGCAAGCTGCCGCCGGACTATAAACGAGGAACCGGCACGGACGGGCGAGTTTGCAGATTTTTACACGTCGAATATTCAGCGGTAGCCGAGCGCGTTCTGGCTGGCGCTACGGACGATGAGGTTCTCGAGTGGTGTTTAGCGCACGGACGAACACCGAACGCGGAGGAGATTTTCACCTTCAACGGATTTCTAACGAAGCGAGGTTGGCGTGACAACCAAACCCAAGAGTTGGAGCAGATGAAGCGGGAGAGAGGTTTTACTGACCGGCCCGACATCCAGACTTTTTTTGACTTCCACAAAGCCGATGAAAATGAAGACTAATCGGCAGACGTGGTCAACAATGCGCTCCAGCGCCACTATGAGGGTTGTCAAGCGGTCGTGAAGTTTCCGCCAGGTTTTTTGGGTGAGGCAACGGGTCGCGCGGCGTGGAGCGGCAGCGTAACGCAGTCGCGCGCGCCAGCGGCCAGCCCAACCGATTCGCTTCCCGCGTTGGGTCGTCCCTCGGTCGGCTCACTTTTTCAACTTCGAGTTGTTTCCTTTTCTCCTCGTTGGGCCCGATGTTCCTTCCCGGAGTGCGTCGCGTGAGGTTGGCCGATCGGGGTCGCCGCGTTCATTCGTGCCCGACTATATCGTCCTACACCAGCTCCTATCCGGACAGGTGAACTTGCGTTCACCGCCCACCATGTCGTGCTTGGATGACGGCGGCGACCGGGGAGTCCGCCCCTTCTAACCGACGGATGAACCCTGGGTTCACCAGCTGCAGCTGCACATCCAGGCCCAGCTTGAGCAGCGGTTTGCTGGGATCAATCACTGCTTGGGGCAAAGGCTGGCGCGGTGGTAAAGTGGCGACGCTCAGTTCGCGTGGCACTCCGAACGCAGTCAGGGGCGCTGTCGGCGGGAAGGGATGCAGCACGTAGATTCGAGGATTGCCTTGGCTGGGAACTTGTGGTGTCGTGTTCATGTCATGAATGGGGTTGAGGTTGCGTTTACTTTTCACCGCGAGCGTGGCCCGGTCGGCCCCGCTCACTCAACCCCTTCATGGCATCTAACCCGGCCATCGCGCTCCGGTTGCCATCCACGCCTCCCGTGGGCCGGGTCGCTGTAGTTCGGGGTTGTTAGGCGTAGAAACACGAACGTTGGTTCTATGAAAATGGACAGATTGATACCGATGCTGCCGGTCAAGAGCATGCCAGTGAGCGTGAACTTTTACTGCGGAATGTTGGGATTTGAGGTCGAAAAGAGAAACGACGATTGGGGCTGGGCAATGCTTCGCTTCGACGAGTGTCGTCTAATGGTGGATCAATCGATCAATGCGCATCCAGGCAAACCTCGCGACTCGATCCTCTATCTGTACCCTGATAATGTCGTCGAGTATCATAGGCGAGTTTGGAAGAACGGCTTGGTGGTACCGGAACTGACCGTCACTTTTTACGGCCTCACGGAATTTCGAATAAGCGATCCGGACGGAAATCGATTATGGATCGGACAAAATTCGTCGGCAGGCGCCTGACAAGAGCGCTGGAGCGAACGGCGGCAGGCCGTCGCGATTTGACATCGCGCGGACGACTGGTTGAATGGGGCGCATGAACTGGGATGAAATGTATCAAAAGGGCGAGGTGTTCTGGGACAAGGGCGCGCCGTCACCGGCGATGAAGCAGTATCTGGAGCGCCATGTTGTGCGCGGACGCGCGCTGGTGCCGGGCTGCGGTCGCGGGCATGAGGTGGCGCTGGCGGTGGAGCACGGGTTGGATGCGACGGGACTGGACATCGCGCCGACGGGAGTAGCGGAGGCGCGCGCGCGGTACCCGCATCTGGCGGTGCGCTTCGTGACAGGGAGTTTGTTTGATCCGCCGGAGGAGATGCGCGGCGCCTTTGATGTGGTGTTGGAGCACACCTGCATGAGCGCGCTGCATCCGACGATGCGCGCGGACTACCGGCGCGGCATCGACTTGACTCTGCGGCGCGGGGGCTTGCTGATCGGGGTGTGGTTCGTCAATCCGGCGCTCGATCCGGGCCACGAGGGGCCTCCCTTCCCTTTCAGCGTGACTGAACTGACGGCGTTCTTTGCGGAGGGCTACGAAATCGTGGAGGATTATGTGCCGGATGTGGCCTTTGACGGGCGCGAGGGCCGGGAGCGGATACGCGTGTTGCGGCGCGTGGTGTGATGAGGCGCGACTCAAGACCGAGGGCCTTCGATGTTCACGATCGTGCCTTTGGCACGGACGCAACAACCTATGCCGCGTCACCGAACGGCGGCATCGCGCTCCTGTTTCAATCGCCGCGCCTTCTGGTCCCGTCGTCGAGCTTGAGTCGTTAAGCTGACTTGAGCGTTTTCAGTGACAGGCAACTTCTGCGGCAAATGGGGCGCCTCATTCCGCGATAACCTTGACGGCGCGTGATTGCGCAGCGCGCTTGCGCTGGTTTTCGTCGAGGATTTTTTTCCGCAAACGAAGATTCTTCGGTGTCGCCTCCACATACTCGTCCGGGCCGATGTATTCGAGCGCGCGTTCGAGTGACATCTTGAAGGGCGCGGCGAGCTGGATGCCCTTGCCATCGCCGGAAGAACGCATGTTGGTCAGGCGTTTGGCTTTGCAAGGGTTGACGGGAATGTCGTTTTCGCGGGCGTTCTCACCGACAATCATGCCGACATAAATTTGTTCGCCTGGCTCGACCATGAGGCGTCCGCGTTCCTGCACCATGTTCAAGGCGTAGGCCATCGCTTCACCGTTTTCCATGCTCACGAGCGAGCCGTTCTTGCGCGCGGCGATTTCGCCACGGTCGGGGCCGTATTCGTGGAAAAGATGGCTCATCACTCCGAGGCCGCGCGTCTGGTTTACCAGATCGGTTTCAAATCCAATCAGCCCCCGCGTGGGAATCAGCGCCTCGATGCTCACGTCATTGCCGTGATGGTTCATGTTCGTGATCTCGCCTTTGCGATTCGCCAGGTTCTGCATCACGTCCCCCATCGCTTCCTTGGGAATTTCCAGGAAAAGTTTTTCAATCGGCTCAAGAAGATTTCCGTCCTGGTCTTTGCGGTAAATGACTTCGGGACGCGACACCAGCACTTCATAACCTTCGCGGCGCATCTGCTCGACCAAAATGGCAATCTGCATTTCGCCGCGGCCGCTGACCGCGAAAATGTTCGGCGCGGGTGTGTCTGCAACACGCAGAGCCACGTTCGTGCGTGTCTCCTTGATGAGCCGTTCGCGAATGTGGCGGGCAGTGACGAGCTTGCCTTCCTGTCCAGCCAGCGGGCCGTCATTGACGGCGAACTCCATCTGAATCGTGGGCGGATCGATCGGCACGAACGGCAGCGGTTCGCGTTCGGCGCTGTCGGTGATCGTTTCGCTAATGAAGACGTCTTCAAAGCCGGTCAGGCCAATGATGTCGCCGGCGTGAGCTTCGGTAATCTCGATTCGCTTCATGCCTTCAAAATGGTAGATCGCGGTAATCTTGGAAGCCTCTTTGCGGCCATCACCGTGAATACAAACGGACGGATCGCCCACCTTGACCTTGCCGCAGACAATCTTCCCCAACGCGATGCGCCCGAGGTAATCGGAGTAATCAAGGTTCGAGACCAGCAGTTTGAAGCCTTCGCCTGCGTGAGCGCGCGGCGGCGGGATGTGTTTAATGATGGCGTCGAAGAGCGGCTCCATCGTGCCGCTCGCGTGATCAAGTTGCTCCTTCGCGTAGCCACCTTTCGCGCTCGCATAAATGACGGGGAAATCAAGTTGCTCATCAGTCGCGTGCAGTGACACGAAAAGTTCAAACACCGCGTCGAGGACTTTGTGCGGCTGGGCGTTGTCGCGATCGATCTTGTTGATCACCACGATAGGTTTGGCACCGGCTTCGAGCGCTTTGCGCAATACGAAGCGCGTTTGCGCCTGCGGGCCATCGACGGAATCGACGACGAGCAGCACGCCGTCGATCATGTTCATGATGCGTTCGACTTCGCCACCGAAGTCAGCGTGGCCGGGAGTATCCACGATGTTGATGTGGAAATTTTTGTATTTGAACGCGGCGTTCTTCGCGCGAATGGTGATGCCCTTCTCGCGTTCGAGATCCATCGAATCCATCAGGCGCTCTTCGGACGACTCGTGTTGGTTGGCGCGGAATGTGCCGGATTGCTTAAGCAAACAATCGACGAGCGTGGTCTTGCCGTGATCAACGTGGGCGATGATGGCGATGTTGCGTATGTGCTGCATAACTTTTTTCTAATCGAGCCGCGTAATCTGGGCTTTCGCACGAAAAGGTCAAGCCCGTCGATCAAGTCCGCCAAAGCTTGTGCGCCATCGAGCCTCCTCCCGTCCGGGCAACCACCTTCAATTCGGTGTCCAATCGGACGCGAGACCGTCGCATTTGCGCCAATCAACTCGCCTGATACGTCGCCGAGAAGGGAGTGCTACCAGGAATCTTCTTCACACCATGGCCGTTGGCAGCCAAGTGCTCGCAAATCTTGAAAACCGTTTCGTAACCGTCGTGCGCCCCAATGCCGCTGGCGATTTGCGCGGACGTAAGCGCGTGGCTTTTTTTCTCTGCGAGATACGCCAGCACCTTCAGTTGCAGCGCGATGACTGACGTGGCGGCTTTCTTCCCTGCTTCGACGCCGGGCTGATGGTACGCGTTGACGTTGATGAGTGAGGCGTAAAACCCGACCGCGCGCTCGAACAACGCGATGAGCACTCCGACGGTGAACGGCGAAACTTCGCCAGTCGTCAGCGTGATCGATTGCCGGCCGTTTTCGTAAAGCGCCTCGCGAGTCCCCAGCAAAAAGCCGGAGAGATAATCGCCGGAAGTCACGTTCGGTTCAACGTGGAGCGACGCGGCGCTGCGATCCTTCAACACTTCGATGAAGACCACAAAAAAATTGCTCACCCCTTCGCGAAGCTGTTGGACGTAGGCGTGCTGATCGGTCGAGCCTTTGTTGCCGTAAACGGCAAGGCCCTGGTTCACGACTTTGCCATCGAGATCGAGTTCTTTGCCGAGTGACTCCATGACAAGTTGCTGAAGATATTTTGAAAACAGTTCTAGGCGATCTTTGTACGGCAGCACGACCATGTCTTTTTCGCCGCGACCGTTGCCGATGAAATGCCACATGAGGGCAAGTTGCGCGGCGGGATTGCCCGCCGTATTGGACACGCGAGTGACTTCGTCGCACACGCGCGCGCCGGCGAGCAGCGCATCAATGTCCAAGCCTTGCAACGCCGCCGGCAACAGGCCAACCGCCGACAATTCGCTCGTGCGCCCGCCGATCCAATCCCACATCGGGAATCGCCGCAACCAACCGTGCTGAGTTGCGAACTTATCCAATTCGCTACCGACACCCGTCACGGCGACGGCGTGCTTGCTGAAATCAAGTCCCCCGCGCTGATACGCCGCTTGCGCTTCCAGCATTCCGTTGCGTGTTTCCTTCGTGCCGCCGGATTTTGAAATCACGATGCACAATGTGCAACCAAGCTCGCCATCAAGTTCGGCGAGCACTTTGTCCATGCCGTCGGGGTCGGTGTTGTCGAAGAAAAAAATCTCCAGCTTGTCCGTGGCGGGCTGGCCGAGCGCGCGCGCGACGAACTGCGGGCCAAGCGCGGAGCCACCAATGCCGATGACAAGCGCGTTTCTGAATGCGCCCTTCGCACCGACGATTCTTCCTTCATGCACTTCGCCCGCAAATGATTTCACGGCCGCAAGTGTGTCGTCGATCTCATTGCGAATCGCGGATGTTGGTGCGAGAGCGGAGTGGCGCAGCCAGTAATGACCGACCATCCGTTTTTCATCCGAGTTGGCAATGGCACCGCGCTCCAGCTCCGTCATCGCGCGGAAAGCGGCCTGCATTTGTGGCTCC
>JACPZS010000164.1 GCA_016195385.1 Verrucomicrobiota bacterium | reverse complement strand
CAACAGCGCTGCGCGTAAATTGGGAACGCGCCTTACGGCCGCTCAAGTCAAGTCATTCTCGCCGTTTTCTTCGCTGACCCGCTGTTTTTTGCCCGCCTCCAAGATGCTTTGCATCTTCTCCCGATTTTTCAGACAGACTCTAACAGGCAAGAAGTCGTAAGGCTGTTCGTTGCGGTTGCTCGCAATGTTCCACATGGATACCGTCCCATCCTTGCAGCCGCTGACGAGGGCTTGACCGTCCGGGGCAAACGCAACGGCGAGCACCTCCGACAAATGTCCCCGCAAAGTCATGATCAACCGCCGTTCCTCCCAGTCCCAAATCCGGATCGTCTGATCACCACTGGCAGAAGCTAATAGTCGCCCATCCGGAGAAGCGGCCAGCGCGTGGACGTAACTACGATGACCTTCCAGATGCCCTGCCTCCTTTCCGGTATCAAGATCCCACAATTTGACAACCGGATCGGTGTGTCCCGACGCCGAAGCCAACGCCTTTCCACCGTTCAAAATCGTAACGGCCATTGTTGTCTCTTCAGTCACGTGTAGCCTGCTTTTCTCGCGCCCGGCAGGAACGTCGATCAGAACGATTTCACCTCCCACGCTGCCATAGGCAAGAATCTCGGATCGATCGGAAAGCGCGAGCATGTTTCCTCCTCCCGTCGCGGCGCGTTTTGCCGCGGTCTCGAACAGCTTTCGACCCGACGAGATGTGCCAAAGAAAAATGCGTGAATCGTCTTCTGGCCCCTTCCCCGACGTACTCCATGCGGCGAGACTCGAACCATCCTTGGCGAAAACCAATTCCCTGGCATCCCCAGGGATTAACCACTGCAGCACGTCCTGTCCCTTGTCTGCATCCCACAATTTGACCGTGCTCCGACCGTCCGGCCCCTTCTCACCGAAGGCCAGTTGACTGCCAACGGGTGAAAAAGCAATGCGCTGGTGACCCAGGTGCGTTCTTCGGCTCATGACGCGTTTGCGAGCGGCAAGATCCCAGACGGCCACCTCACTACTCTCATCTGCAACCGCGAGAAATCTGCCATCGGGAGAAAATGCCACGGAAAAAATGCTGTTCGACTGGCGGCACAAAGTGAACAGGGCATCACTCTGACAGAAGCGCCACAGGTAACGCCACTCCCACCCGCGCAAGTCGCTCTCCCCAGGCTTGGGTCGATGACGGTTTAGTATCTCCGAGGCGCGGCCAGTGTTGTTCAATTGAAGCGCTTGTTGCGCCACATTCATGTCCGAGTTAAAGGCCGCCCGGCGCGCGATCAGCTCATTGGCTTGCGCTTGCTGGCGCAACAGCGCTTCGTTCTGGCGGGCTTCCTCCGCTGCTTGGCGCTGTTTCGCCTCACTGGCCCGCGCCTCCAGCGCCTTGCGCTGTTCGATTTCAGCCAACTGGCGCAAGCGGCTTTGTTCCCGCTTCGCCTCGGTGGCCCGGATCGCCTGCCAAGTGCTGACACCACTGCCCACGACCAGCGCCGCTGCGACGGCCGCCCCGGCCGTGAACGCGAGTTTGTTCCGCTGCCACGCCTTTTGCAATTTGTAGGCCGCGCTCGGCGGACGGGCGATGACCGGCTCGTTGCTCAAGTGCCGCTTTACATCCATCGCCAGGCCATTGGCCGTCTCGTAACGACGAGTGCGGTCTTTCTCCAGGCACTTCATCACGATCCAGTCGAGATCACCGCTGAATAATTTTCCCAGCGCCGAAGCTTCGAGGCTGCGGTTTTTCGCGACGACTGTCCGCTCTTCGTTGACCATCGTGCTCAAGCGGGTGGACGGGCGAATGGGCTCTCGTTCCGCGATGACACGCTGCATTTCGCCATAGCCCATACTCAACAGTTCCTTCGCAGGGAACGGCGTGGTGCCGGTCAGCAGTTCGTAGAGCAGCACGCCGAGCGCGTAGATGTCCGTGCGCGTATCGACATCCAGCTTGCTCATCTCGGCCTGCTCCGGACTCATGTAGGCGGGCGTGCCGATCATCGAGGCGTAATTCGTGAAGAGGGTTTTCTCGGTGAGCTTCTGGTTGGTCGCCTTGGCGATGCCGAAGTCGATCACCATCGGCAGCGGCACGCCATCGTTGAGCGTCACGAGAATGTTGGAAGGCTTGAGGTCGCGGTGGATGATGCCTTTTTGGTGCGCGCTCTGGACGGCGTGACAGACCTGCATGAACAAGTCCAGGCGCGGCTTGGTGGGCAGATGATTCTTGTCGCAGTATTCGGTGATCGGGACTCCGCGCACCAATTCCATCACGAAGTAAGGCCGCCCTGTGTCCGTCGCGCCGGCATCGAGCACCTTGGCGATGTTCGGATGATCCATCAGCGCGAGCGCCTGACGCTCCGCCTCGAACCGCGCCACGACCTGCCGGGTGTCCATGCCGAGCTTGATGATCTTGAGCGCCACCTTGCGCGTGAGCGGCTCGGTTTGTTCGGCCATGTAAACCACACCCATGCCGCCCTCACCGATTTTCTGGAGCAATTTGTAGCGGCCGATGATGGTGCCGGAGGTTTCGGTGAGCGGCGTGCCTTGACGAACGGTGGTCGCGTTGTCTGCGAGGATTTTGGACGAGCCATCGTAGGCTTGGAGCAGTTCTTCGACGCGGCGGAGCAATTCGCCATCGCCTTGGCAGGCGTCACGCAGGAAGGTGGCGCGTTGCTCGGTCGGCTGCTCCAACGCGGCGTTAAAGATTTCTTTTTCGTGGTTGTCGGTGGGCATGGCGATGTGGGTGTCGGCGATGATGATCGACACTTGATGGCATTGCACTTCAGAACTTCGGCGCAGGACTATGCAACGGAAACGTATTGGTCACGACCGAAGTCTCGGCGGATTGCTCCGGTAGCCACACAATCCCGTCGCTGGACTTGAGCCGAATCAAGTTTGAACTCGTGTAGAACCCGTCGCCGTGAAACGCAACGCGATTGATGCGCGAATGGGTGCCGGATTTCTGGGGCGACCAAGGCTTGCCATCGAACGACACCAACAAGAGGCCGTCGTCGCCTCCGGCCACAAAAAGGTTTTTTCCAAAGGCCACCGCCGCGAGCGCCGCCTCGGTTCCGGAGAACTCCTGTTTCCATACGCGGCCATCACGCGAGCTGAAGATCGCCCCGGCGTCCGCCGACGGCGACGAAGCGGCCATCGCCGTGAGTGACGGCGTGTAACACTTCTTTGACCGGGCTGCGCCGGAGAGTCCAGAACCGCCCGTTTTCGGAAGTTAGAATGACCGACCTGCGCCCTACATAAGAGCCGCCCACGGCGACGAACCGGCCATCGGCGAAAGTGACTGACCGAATGAAGGCTGTCACGGACACGTAAGCTGCGTCGAAGTCGGAGCCATCTGTTGAGCAATGGAGCGTGCCGCCTCGGCCGACTAAAACAAAACGGCGATTTCCAAAAGCGCACGCCTGATTGGCGTCCCCGCAATTCAAGACATCCTGAGTCGCGGCCAGTTGAGCGGCACAGTTTGGATAAGAGCCTTGTCCGGCGCAACCGATGGCGGCGGAAGCCGCGATCGCGCCGGTGAGCGCAGAGGTTAAGAACCTGTTTTTCATATATCCTTTTAATAGTTGAGTGTTCAATCGAACGCCCTTCAACCATCTATGCGACGTTTGCCCTTCCTTCGGGGCCAACTTTTTTGAAAAGAAATTTCCGAACTGAGAAACCCGGAATTCTACCGCTATCGGCTCGCTTGAATCCGAACGATCTCCCGAGCCAGCCAGGCGCGGGCGTAGGCCCAATTGCGCTTGGCAGTCCGTTCGGAAAGACCGAGCAGCCGCGCCGCGTCTGGATTTGAAAGACCCGCGAAAAATCGCAAGCTGATCAATTCGGCGCACACCGGATCCTTGGCGGCGAGTGTCTCAAGTGCCTCGTGGACGAAGAGCAAAATGTCTTCGTGTTCCTCGGAAGCCACGTCGATGAGTTCGATGTCCAGCCGCTGCAACCCGCCGCCGTGCCGCTGCCGCGCCTTGTGGCGGGCGCGCTCGACCAGGATGCGCCGCATCGCTTCGGCGGCGGCGGAGAAAAAATGCCGGCTGTTTTCCCATTGCTGCTGCTCTTGTCCCAGCAGACGCAGATAAGCCTCGTGAACGAGCGCAGTGGGTTGGAGTGTCTGTCCGGGCTGCTCCCGCACCATCTTGATCGCGGCCAACTTGCGCAATTCATCATAGACAAGCGGGAGCAACTGTTCGGCGGCTTTCGACTCGCCTGCCTCGATGGCGTTGAGCAACTGGGTGACGTCGGACATGCGGACGATTATTCGACGTGCGGTTGCGCAAGACAAGTCTGGGCAGTGGATGTTAATCCCACAAAACGTTGTGTATTCAAGGACTATCCGGCGAACATGCCGATGCCGTCCGCAGTGTGAAACTCGAATTGTCCGAGCGCGGCGGCTTTCGTCCACTCCACCAACTCGTTCGGCATGGTCTTCGTTTCTCTGCCCGCCGGTGAATTTGTCATGGGCTCGCCCAAAGATTACGCGGAGGCGATGGCGAAGAAGGTTGTTTACGATTGGTATCGCGACAGTGCGCCGAGCGAATGGCCGCAGCGGCGTGTGAAAATTTCTCGCCCGTTCGAGTTGGGCAAATACGAAACCACGCTCGCCCAGTTTCGCCGCTTTGTGGAGGTGACCGGTTACCGAACCGACGCTGAACGCGACGGGAAAGGCGCGGCTGGCAAACGCGACGGCAAATGGGTTGAGCAAGCGCCGGAGTTTAACTGGCGGGAAATGGGATATTCGCGCGGCGACGACGAGCCAGTGGTGAACGTGTCGTGGAATGACGCCGTGGTCTTTTGCGAGTGGCTGAGGAAATCCACCGGCACAAAACATCGCCTGCCGACCGAAGCCGAATGGGAATACACCTGTCGCGCGGGCAGCACGCACACTTTTTTCTGGGGCGACGACGAAGTCCGACGGAAAGAATTCGCTTGGAGCGGCGACAATTCCGGGGGACATCCGCATCCCGTTGGTCAACTCCAACCTAACGCTTGGGGTCTCCACGACATGCTCGGCAACGCGTACGAATACTGCGCCGACGGCTGGAGTACGAATATCGCTGCCGTGCTGGGCAAGCCCGGCGCATTGAGGTTCACGGATCCGCTAGTAAAAGTGGGCAATGGAAACGCGGAGATTGTCGTTCGCAGCACGAGTTGGGGTACGAACGCGCTGCATTGTCGCAATGCCTTTCGCGGCAGCGCACCGAAGGATCATCGAAATCACCGTGATGGATTTCGCGTCGTCCGGGAGTCGGTCACGCCTTGAGATTCTGTCGCCGAGACTCCGCCAAGCTCAGGCGAAGATTGGTCAAACTGGCTGCGAGCTGGGTTCGACGAGCCGCCGCACGGCGCATTCTTTTGTGTCCAAGGGGAGCGTGCTCCGCAGCCCATCCGTTTGGTTTTTGGCTTGGAAAGCAACGACGCGATAAAACCGGTTTCGATGATTGGCGGCTTCCGAATCTGTGAAGGTTTTTGCCGCATCAGCGTCGGTGACGGTAATCAACGTCTGCCAGGTCACGAAGTCCTCCGTGAATTCAATACGGTAGTTCGCATGAGGCGCGCCGTTGACTGTCCATTCCAATTGGCCAGAAGCAAGCCGGTGCGGATCGCTCAATCGCTCGATGGGGCCGCTTTGATACAAGGTGTCATCCACGCTTCGACCGGGGTAACTGGCGTTCCAGCCGAAGAAGACTCCATTGCCGACGCCAACCGCTTCAAAATGCGGGCTGTCCGCTCGCGGTGTCCACGACACGCCGTCGCGGGAGTAGAAAGTCCCGCCACTCGCCGACGCTAGAAAAAGACCGTTGCCGAAGACCACCTTTCCGACGCTTCCGATGTTGGGCACAACCGACCGGCTCCAGGCGATGCCATCAGGGGAAGTCAGCATTGCTCCAATACTGGTATGGATATCCTCTGTTGCGATGACGAATTTACCTTCGCCATAAGCCAAAGTGTTCAACTGCACGCCAACGTATTCTCCCGCCACTTGCCAGGTGGAGCTGTTCGTGGAGGTAAAGATCCGGCCGGCGTAATTTCCAAACATGGGATGCTGCCAGAAACCAATCGCGACAAACAACCCGTTGCCGAAAGCGATGTCGCCAACCCCGGATGAGTATCCCGTCAAGTTGAGTCCGGCGGTGTCGGCGATTTGCCAACTCATGCCGTCAGGCGAGGTCAGGATATGCGGTTTGCTGAGGACGTTGTTGGTGAAATTGACGGTTCCGACAGCGACAAAATGGCCGATCCCGTAAGCCACTTGACTGAGAGAGTGCGTCGCCGCTGTGTCATTTTTGAATTGAGGACGGCGATCGATCCAGTTCGTTCCGCCGTCCGGCGAGGTAAAGATCGTGTCGCGTTCACCGACGGCCACATGCAGGCCGTTGCCGTAGGCGACGCCGCGGAGGTAATTCGTCGGCAAATGAATTTTCCAATCCACTCCGTCGTTCGAAGATTGAATCCCTTGATAGGCAGTTGCAAAGGAGATGCCATTCAGATGAAACCATGCGGTGGGTCGAATACGCAAGACGGGTTTTTGTTGTCGCCGCGTCCACGTTTTGGCGTCCGTCGAAACAAAGATATTTCCGGCGTCCGCCCCGGCCAGAAAGAGTCCGTTCACAAACGCCAGTTCGTTCAAACGCCAAACGTTTTGTTCATCGTCGCTCAGAAGCTGGTGCGCGCTCCAATCGAAACCATTCGTCGAACTCATGACGCCGCCGGAATCCGTGTCCACAGCAACGAATTGACCGTTGCCGTACGCGACTCCGGAGAAAAAGAACTGATTCGTCGGCGAGAGTTCGAACCAGTCCTGGCCGGTTGGCGAGACGAGCACATTCCGATGAACGTCGCCGCAGTCCGCTGGCCCGCCGTCGCAACTTAAAAAAACTCCGCCGCCAAAAGCCGCTTGCGTCAAGAGAACGCTGCGGTCGGAAATTTTCGGCGAGACGCTGGCCGCTTCCCAATCGATCCCGTTGGGCGAAGTCAGAATCGTGTTGCCGACCGCGAAAAATTTGTCGTCGCTGTGGGCGATTGCCATCAGCGAGATGTCGAACTCCAGCAAGCGGTTGGTCCAGATAGCTCCGTCAGCCGACGTCCAAATTGACCCGTTGCGATCGCCTGATACGACCACGAAAATGCCCTGAGCAAACGTCACCCCTTGCAGGTTGGGGATTCCGCTCGCGCCAAGTAACTGGGGATTCCAAGCCAACCCGTCGGAGGAAGTCAGGATCGTCGCCCGTTGACCGACGGCGACGAACGTGCCATTGCCAAAGCTCACGCCGTTTAAGTTCTCGGAGGCAATTGCCGGCTGCCGCGTCCATTCCACGCCGTCGGTGGACGTAGCCAGCGCGCCCGATTCTCCCACCAGCACGTATCGGCCGTTGCCGTACGCGGCGTGAAAATTCTTCACGGGGAGGCGGGAAACCGGATGCCACGAATCCAACGGGTGATCGGTTTTAACTTCTATTTCGATTTGAACCGTCGCGGGACGGCTCAAAGTGTAATCGAATCCGGTCGAGACGGCCACGCGATATTCGCCTTCGTCAGTCTTGCCTGGCTTCTCGATGAACAGAGTCGAATTGGTCGCCCCGGGAATAATCGTCCCATTGACCAGCCACTGGTAAGCAAGTGACGCGGCGCTTTGAGCAGCGACCTTCAAAGTAAGGTTCGATCCAGCTTTTAGAATTTGGCTGGCCGGATGAACCAAAATTTTTGGCACTCGTTCGGCTTCGAAGATTCCACGTTGAATCGTGTGATTGCGACTATCCACAATCAACAGTTGCCCGCTGCGATCCATGGTCAAGGCGTACGGATTTCCAAAGGCAGCGAAGGGGCCAGGCCCATCGGCAAACTCAGGCGAGCTATACATCTGGCGCACTGCTCCAGCAAATGTTGTCTTTCTTCCGTCAGAAGTAATCCGGTAGATGACGTGGGTGTTGACGTCAGCGGCGTACACATTTCCCTGCGAGTCCACCGCGACTCCTGTGGGGCCCTGGAAGGAACCGCCCTGAGGCCGAAGCGAGGCAGGTTGGATGTTTTGCACACTTATCCCGTTGGGGTGTGGAGTCTGACCGGGGAGCGTGGTCACCAACCCATCGGGACTGATCTTGCGGATCACGTCATTGCCTGAATCGGCGACATACACGTTCCCGCTGGTGTCCACCGCCAAACCGATGGGGATTCTAAATGCCGCTTCACTCCCGGGGCCATCGCGATAACCCCAATTGTCGGGTTTGCCTGCCAGCGTACTGACGGTTCCTGGCGGGCTGATTTTGCGGATGGTTACCGAGTCGGTGGCATATATGTTTCCACTGGCGTCCACTGCCAAACCGGACGGCCAGGAGAAAAGTGCTTCGCTCGCCGAGCCATCCTTAAACCCCGATTTGCCAGACTTGCCGGCAAACGTGTTGACCACTCCCGCCGGACTGATCTTACGGATGACGTAGTTCTCTGCGTCGGCGACGAACAGATTGCCACTCGCATCCACCGCCACACTTCGTGGATTTCTAAACCGCGCCTGGCTGGCGGTGGCGTCGAGATAACCAGGCGTTCCAGGCTCCCCCGCCAACGTGGTCACAATTCCGCGCGCGTCGATTTTTCGGATCACATGGTTTCCTGAATCCGCCACATAGATATTGCCGAATGCGTCCGTCGCGATGCCCGCGAGGCCGTTGAATCGCGCGACGAGACCAGGACCGTCATTCGTACCCGGCAGGTCCGGGTAGCCGGCCACGCTCTGGATCGTCACGCGCTCACCAAAAGGTGAATTCAATTGCGCCGCGTGGAAGTTCGCACGGCGGATGCACATCGCCTGCAACTCGCCGGTCCCAAGCAGACTCGCCAAATTTGCCCCCATCATGAACAGCCAGGTCGCTGTGAGCAGTGGCCGCGACCGCGAATTGCCAGGGCTCGCTTGCCTTGAGGAATCATGATGTGGATTTTTCATGAATGAATGTGTGTCCGAAAATGGACTTGCCCGGTTGTGAATCAGTCAACGTAATCGATGAAGCCGACGAACATTTCTCTGAACGTTTGATCCCCCCACGTCACGCTCGCAGTCGGGTCCGGGTTGGCCAGGTTCTGCGCCGAGTTATCGAATGCACCGGTGATCTCGATCCGCGTTTTGGCCGGCAACGTTTTCGGCTCGGCCAGTTGATAGCCGACCTGCCAGCGGAAATCGTAGTCCGGCACCGACAACAGCACCTCTCGGGTGCCGTTCGGATAAACGGCTTCGAACTTCATTCGTTTTCCCCGCAGGTGCATGTGCGGATTCAACCGGTGAACGCGAATGGAGTGATCGAAAGTTACCGCCGGCGCTACCTGCACGCGATACTCCGAATCCTGTGGTGGAATGTTGAAGGTATCATTTCCGAACCCTTCGAGATGATAGGTTTTTTTCGGTTTCGCCTTGTGATACCACAAAGCCAGCTTGGGTAGATCGTTCGTTACGACGCCGTTTGGTGTGTAATGCAAATTGAACGTGAGCCAGTTGGAGCGGGTTAGTTGGAAGCCGCTGTCGGTCGGATAAATATAGGGGGCCACGCCCGGTACGTACTCGGCCAGACTCACTCCGTAGGTCGATACATCCGGGTCGGTGCTCAGGTTTCCAATCCTGCCCGGCCACACCAAGTAGTGATGCACGACCGCCGGACTCGATGGAAGGATCACGGCTGCACGCAACCAGACGTTCGTCGAGTTGGGCGAGTGAACAAACAGATACCGGTACGGTTCGACTCCGGCGAGTTTCACGGTTTGTTCGCCGGGCGTGACGATCGCGTCGGGCGGACCCAACTCCTCCGGCCATTTACGAAACGAAGCCGGCACGGGCTGCTCGGCCAGCGGATCGGGGCCGTCGCCGCGCGGCGCGCCCGCATCCACCCAGCGCAAGAGGGCTGACTTCGCCGCCGGCGTCAACGCGAGGTTGTTGCTCCACTGACCGTAATTCGGATCGACATGCCACGGGGGCATCTCGCCGCTTAACAGGGCGTTTTTGATCGCCGGCGCCCAGCCGGCCACGGTGTCGTAGTTCGTCATTGCAAACGGCGCGACATCGTTGGGCTGATGACAGATTGCGCAGTGCCGGTGGAAAATCGGCGCGATGTCCCGCGAGTAGCTCGGCGTCTCGCCCGAGAGCGCGGCCAGCTTCAAGCCGGTCAAGGGCGTGCGGAGGAAGTTGAGCGGCTTTCCCTGCGTCAGGCCGGCGAGGGCCACCGACAAGTGTGGCGGCTCGGCGTCTGTTGCCGACGGAAGATCTAGTTGCCCTCGATATGCGACCGTGAAAGTCGGCGGCTGAATGACGGTGACCTCACCGGCATGAGTGAGGTGAAGCGCCCGCGCGCCCCAGCCTTCCGGATCGAGCATAACGGGAAAATTCGAGCCCAGCGCTTGCACGCGCGACGCGACATCGCTCCGTTTGACCGCCGGATCGTGGAGCAGTACCCAGTATTGAACCTCATTGGTGCCGTAAGTCTGGGCCAGCGGACTCAACACCGCAATCACCGTGTCCAGTTGGTCAATCGAATCGCCCGCCGTGGCAACCACCAGCGCCTTGAGGTTGCTCGGATAAAACAATTCGCGCGCTTTGCCATCGTGATCGAGCAGCAGAAAATCATCGGCTTCCTCCAACGACGGGTCGTCGGCCAGCGGGGTCAACCGGTAGAAACGGCTGGTGGCTGAGTCGGCGGTGGAATCGATCCAACTCAGCTCGGCCGCCGCCAGGTTCACCGTCAGGAGTGATTGCCAGGCGACCGGATCGATGGCCGTGGTTGAATCAACTCGCGCGGCCTGTCCAGCCGGGCCACGCAACAGCAACTGGGGCAAACGCGCTTGCGCGCTCCAGTTCAGGCCAAGGGTCGTTGGCGAAAGATTTTCCGGTCTGAGCGCGTGCCGTCGATTAGATCGGATCTGCTGATCCACTTTGGCCCGTGCGGCCCAGACCGCGCTGCCGCGGCCCGGTGCCGAACAAGCAGGGTCGATGACTTCGATGGCCTGAGCGCGAGACGAGCAGTAGCTGAAGACGCTCAAGACGAGCAGCAAGAGAAATTGCAGGAGTCGTTTCATAAGTTCATTTTCGTTGCGGACGTTGTTTAGTGGAATGCTGTCAATTCTGGAAGCCAGACCGGTTTTCATTTTCTCAGCTAAACACCACCGTCAACTTTTCCACACAAGGTAATGCGCCATCTGCGCCGGAAATCCCTCAAGCGGCAAAAAGAAATTTGCAGAACAAACCGCACCTGTCCGGTTGCTTGATAGAACGGATTGGGAGATACGGTGTTGTCGGTCAATAGGCATTCGGAAGTTTTCTGGCGCGGTCGGCCCAATTCGGATCAAAGGGCTGGCCTTGTTTAAGTACGCCGTAGATCAGCCGCACCAGTTTGCGCATGGCGGCGGCCACGGCGCGTT
>JACPZS010000163.1 GCA_016195385.1 Verrucomicrobiota bacterium | reverse complement strand
GCCTCTACAAAATCGCCGAGAACGAAAGTCCCATCCCGCTGGATCGCGTGTTCGCCAGCTACAATTTCTACAATCACATCGCCGGCGATCTCGACACGCTCCATCGCTGGGGCGTCGGCGGCGAAAAAACTTTTCTCGATGGCCGCGCGTCGTTCGGGCTGCGGCTGCCGTTTTATCGGTTCACGATGGATGAAGGCGGGAGCAAGTCGGGCGTGGGCGACTTGACGATGATTTTGAAATACGCGCTGCTCGACCGGCCCGCCGGCGTGCTCTCCGCCGGGCTGGCCGTCACCGCGCCGACGAGTGACGCGGACATCATCTGGCTGCCGGACGGACGCAGGGTGCATTCGACGTTGTGGCAGCCGTACGTCGGTTACGTGTGGCGACGCGAGGCGTGGTTCGTGCAGGGCTTCAGTTCGGTGATGCTGCCGGCGGACGCCGCCGACGTGAAGGTGCTCTTCAACGACGTGGGCGTGGGCCGGCGGTTCGAATGCGACTTGGGGCTGCTGCGGGCGATCGTGCCGGCGGTGGAAGTGCACGTGAACACGCCGCTCAACCATCGTGGCGGCGGGAGCAATCCGCGCTTCCGCGACTCGGTGGATGTGACGGGCGGGATGACGTTCGAACTGGGCCGGCGCGTGTCGCTGGGCCTGGCGGCGGCGACGCCCGTGAGCCATCCGCGCTTGTTCGACCTCGAAGCGATGGTGAAATTGAATGTGCGGTTTTGAAGGGGTAGCTCGTGCTAAAACCACGGATGGCACGGATGGGCACGGATGCAAACGACTGGCGCTGGAGGTCGTCGGAAAAAATCATTTCCGAGGCTAGCCCTTTTGCGCTTTTATCCGCGTTCATCCGCGAAATCCGTGGTTGATCATTCGGGTTTCAAGTCAAGCGGGAGTGCCCAACTGGGTCGAGACTCAGAAACTCAGAAACGGGAAACAGGCAAAGTTGGAACTCAGGAAATCAGGAACCGTTTTTTGAGTTTGTGAGTTTTGGCTTCATCGCCTCGAAGCCGTTGCGCTGGACTACTCGGTGACGGCCCGCCATTGCAGCCCGGTGAGTGAGCGATAGCGGGCCGCGAGTGCCGAGGCATCGGCAAATTTTTTCTGTTCTCCCAAAATTTGCGCGAGGTACGCGAGCGCCCACGGCCGATCCGGATTGCGTGCCAGATACGATTGCACGAGTTCCGTGGCGCCGCTGACGTCGCCAAGTTTTTTCCGCGCTCGCGCGAGGGCGAACGTGACTTCTTCGTTCCAAGGATCAAACCGCAGCGCTTCTTCGTATTTGGCGCGCGCCGCCGCGCGTTGTCCTGTCTGCCAGAGCGATTTGCCTTCGTCCAAAAAAATCTGCGCCGCGCCGGAGCGAAGCTGGCCGACGCGTTGCCACTCGGTCATTGCCTCCGTCTCGCGCCCGACGCGCATCAGCGAATCGGCCAGGCGATAACGCGCGTCGAGGTGGTTGGGGATTTGTTCGACAAATTTTTCCAGCGGCGGCACGGCAGCTTCGAATTGGCCGAGCCGCCAGTAAGTCGCGCCGAGGTAGTAAGGCAGCTCGGTCAGTTCCGTTTGACTGCGCGGTTCGTCCGCCAGCGGTTCCAACTCATCCAGCGCCGCGGCGAATTGATTTTGCTGGTAAAGCACCTTCCCCAATAGAAAACGCGCGCTGCGATCATCCGGCGCGGCGGCGGCGAGTTGCGCCGCAAAATTGTGAGCCGTGTCAAAATCTCCCGCCCGTTGAAAAAATAAAACCGTCGCGCGCAACCAATCGTGATCGCTGGAAAATTCGCCGGCGCAGGCCGTCCACCAATCTTTGGCGTCGGCCTGCCTGCCCGCGATCCAGAGCACTTCGCCTTTGATCTGCGCGGCCAGCGGGTTGCGCGCGAGTTCCAGTGAACGGTTCGCGTAGCGCGCGGCTTCGCTGTTGCGTCGCTTGCGCAAGGCGGCGTCCGCCTGACGCGCCCAGAATTCGGCCTGGTCTTTCGTCTCGCCGTCCACGCCGCGCAACTGCGCCAAGAGTCCAGAGGAATGGTTCTGGAAAAGTCCGGCGAGCTGCTCGACGAAAGCGCGTTGATCCTGGCCTGCGCGCGACAGTGTGCGCAAGGGCGCGGCGAATTCGATGAGCATGTTGTCGTCGGAGTTGAACGGGCCAGGCGGCAAAACCTTCTTCAACTCAGCGCCGCCGATCCAGTGATACGCGAGCACGTCCTCCGCGCTGCGACATTCAATCCGCTGCAAATCGCTGCGCACCGCCGGCGTGAGCCGCTCGCGCACCCGGGCGAGTGAGATCGGATTCTCCTGCGCGGAGCCGACGAGGATGGCGTCCATGTCGATGCGAAAAATCTGGACGTGCGGAAACGCCGCCGTGAAACCGCGCAGCATCGCTTGAAATTCCTCGGCGCGCAGTTCGTAGAGTTGAATCCACTGGCAAAAAATTCCGTCCGGTTGCAGCCGTGTTTGGGCGAGGCTGAAGAATTCACGCGTGAACAGGCTGGCCGCTCCCGCCACCCACGGATTCGACGGTTCGGAAATCACGACGTCATATTTTTTGTCCGTGACGAGCAGATGATTGCGCGCGTCGTTCACGACCAGTTGCACGCGCTTGTCCGCCAACGGCCCGCCATTGTGTTGCTCAAAAAAGCGCGAGCCTTGGACGACCACGTTTTCCAACTCGACGCATTCGATTTCTTTCGCCGGATGCCGCAGCACCGAGCCAACGGTCACGCCGCTGCCCAAGCCGATGACCATCACGCGCTCTTGTCGCGGCGCGAGCAGCATCGGAATTTCGCCGAGCAGAATTTGCGTCGGCAAATCGCCAAACTTGAGCGGCGATTTGTCTTCCACGGCGGACGGTTTTGGCGAAGCCAACGGAACCGAAGCGTCGGGCTTGCCGTTCACGAGCAGCGAAAGTCCCGAACCGGTGCGGCAGACGGTCACGGTGCAGGTAAGGCCTTCTTTGAACAGCAGAATGTCGCCGCGCATCTCGCGCATCTTGTTGCGGAACTGCTCGCGCCCCAGACCGACATAAGTTTCGACGTAGCGAAAAATGCCGCTCGAAAGAATGTGCGGCGGCCAGTGATAATTACCGCCTACGATGCTCGCGACGAGCGCTACTGGCACGAGCGCCAGCACGCCGCGCAAGCGCGCGAGCGAGCCCGTCGTGCGCGCCGAAAGAATGCCCAGCAGGCCGCCGAGTGCGTTGAGCGTGATGCCGGCGACCATTGTCTGCTGGCTGCCCCAGCGCGGCACAAGCCAGAAACCCGCGAGCACCGAGCCGGCGATCGCGCCGCAAGTGTTCAGCGCGTACGCCCAGCCAACGAGCCGGGCCGTCTGACTGCGCGAAGGATTGATGCCGCGAATCGTCACTGGAAACATCGCGCCCAGCCCGAGCGTCGGCAAAATCATCAGCGCGATGGCGAGCGCGAATTGAATCGCCAGCAGGCCATGGCCGGAAAAATGAAAATTCTCAAACGCGCGCAAATAGAAAAACGGGAGTTCTTCGACGAGAAAAATTCCGAAGTAAGTTGTGATCGCGATGCCCACCTGGCAGAGCGCAGCCAGCAAGAGCGGCGGTGATGTTTTCAAACGGGTTCCCCAGTACGCGCCGAGCGACAGCCCCAGAAGAAATGTCGCCAGCATGATCGTGTAGGCGTACGTCGAAGAGCCGAGCACGAGCACGAGCACACGGCTCCATGCGACTTCATAGAGCATGGCGGTGAAGCCCGACACGGCGTAGAGACCGACCAGCAAAGGAATATGTTTGCCAGGCGCGGAAATGGACGGTTCCAACACGTCCGCAGAGTTTTCGGTAACAGGTTCGCTCGTGGAGTCTGCAGGCTCGTCATGGAGCGTGCGAGTGGGATGCGAGCGCGCCAGCGCGTACGCGCCGGCGGCCGCGAGCAAATTGAGTGTGACCGCGACCCACTGCGTGCGCGCGAGACCGATGGCGGGGAACAAGATCAGGCCCGCCGCCACGCAACCGAACACCGCGCCGACGGTGTTGAACGTGTAGAGCAGGCCGATGCGGCGGTTGTTGCCGCGCTGTGATCCGGACACGAAACTTGAGACAATGGGCAGCGTTGCGCCCATCAAAAAAGTCGGGACGATCAAGATCGAGGCGCAGAGAAAAAACCGCATTACACTGAAGGCGACGAACGACGCGTGGAAGTGTTGCCAGACGAATTGATAAAGCGGGATGAGCAACTTGAGGATCACCGGCACGCCGATGGCAAACGCCGCGATGCAGCATTCGATTCCGGCATAAACCGCGAGCGGATGAAACCGTTCAAAGCGCTGCGCCCACCGGCCCATGAAATAACTGCCGAGCGCCAGCCCACCCATGAACGCCGCCAGCACCGTGGCCACGGCGAACGTCGTGGCACCGAAGATCAATTCAAGCGAGCGAACCCAGGCGATTTCATAAACCAGCCCGCTCATGCCGGAGCAGACAAAACAAAGCAGCAGCCAGAAAATCGGTTGCCGGGAACGAGCTTGACGGCTTGAGGACGATTGGCCGCCCGCGAACAAAACCGACTGGTTGAGATCACCGTGCTGATCGGAAATGAGCATAGCGGACTATCGGCGATCGGGGAGGTGTGCTTTAGGTTCAACTCAGCCGGCTTTGGGAGGCAAACTTTTTGTCGCTTCACGCCGCGGTTGATGGTGAAGTTAAGAAAATTTTTTGATGAGCTATGATTACTCTGAGTTATCCATTCACCGAGGAAAGAATCCGCGCGCTCAAAGTCGGCGACGAAGTTTTGATTTCCGGGGTCGTGTTCACGGGACGCGACGCAGCGCATAAATTTTTGCATGAAGGCGGCGCGCTGCCGCCGGGAGTGAACCTGCGCGATGGCATCCTTTACCATTGCGGCCCGGTGATGATGCCGCAAACCGACGGCTCGTGGAAATGCACCGCCGCTGGCCCGACCACGTCCATCCGCGAAGAACCGTATCAAGCGCAGATTATCCGCGATTTTGGCGTGCGCGGTGTCATCGGCAAGGGCGGCATGGGCGAGCGGACGCTGGCGGCGTGTCGCGCACACGGCTGCGTGTATCTGCACGCGATTGGCGGCGCGGCGCAGGTGCTCGCCGAGTGCGTGAAGAAAGTGCGGAACGTTTACTTCCTAAAAGAATTCGGTTCACCGGAAGCCATGTGGGAACTGGAAGTCGAAAATTTTCCAGCCGTCGTGACGATGGATTCGCACGGCGGCTCGCTGCACCAGGAAGTGTTCGCCGCGAGTCAGGCGGCTCTGGCGCAACGGCTCTGATGGTCGGGAACTTCGTTCCCTGCTGTTTCAGATCGTAGCTTCGCCGTCATTGAGGTTTGCGGAGCTGGGCTTGGACGCGACGCTTGACCCGTCTGGCCAGTTTCCGAAGGCGGCTAGGCTCATCCGGTCGTTCCAGCAAATACATGACGTGCGGCGCGGATGTGCGCGCCAGATCTTCGGGCGTCGTATTCTTCACGTCGAGGCCCGGCACCAAATCGATGCCCGCCCGGCGAAAGCAGTATTGCACCAGCGCCGAGCAGTAGAAGCTGTGCTCGCGGGCCAGCAAATTGTCGCGGCCACGCAGTTCGGGACGTCGCAACGCGATCAACGTGCCGAAAAGTTCGCGCAACGAATAACGCGTGCGGTTTGCCAGCAATTCCAAACCTTCCCGCAGAACCGCGCGCACGTCCCTGGCCGACAATCCGAAGTCGAGCACGGCGAGCGACGAATAGGCGGCTTCATCGAAATACTTCGCCAGCCGGTTTTCCTGCACGCCGAGGCGGACGTGCTTGCGCGCGAGGTGAAGATCGGACTCGATGATCCAATGGTGTTCGTCACTGCGTTGTTCGCCGAAAAGAAACGCGTGCGACCACCGGCTCCATTCCTTCGATTCGTTTACATGCCGCTCGGCGCGGCGGATCAATTTGTCGATGGGCGCGCCACCGCCGGACAGGCCGATTCGTCCCGGCTGCGCGTGGCGCTCCAGAAATTCGCGATTGGTCAAACCGGTGATGCGGATGATTTTCTGGTGCATGCCAGCCGCGATAATTGGAGTCGCGCTGGAACGGGACGAATCTGTCGGAGTCATGCGGCGATTTGTTTGGGCAACTGTATCCGGGGGACAAGGAGGTTCAAGCCGAATGCCAGTGAACGCATCGAGATTCGACGGTGTGGGTCGCAGTAAAAAATTTCCGAAATAATTCCGAACGAAATGCGGCTTCGCTGCGTTTAACCTGATGAAATGAGCGCAAAGGCGAGCGGTCAAAAATATCACGGGGCATGACTGTCGGACGACCAGTTCAAAATCGGCCCGGACGGGCGGAGCTGCGATAGGTTATGCGGACCTCTCCCTTTGCCGCTCTGAGTTCGCTCTTTGCCACGACCGATGAGCAGGCGATGTGGCGCGTCCAGACGCAGGAAGACGCCGCCGCGTTCGCGCAGCTCGTGCGCCGATGGGAGCAACCGATTCAGCGACTCTGTGCGCGGATGCTCGGCGATGTCCATCGCGGCGAAGATCTCGCGCAGGAAACTTTCGCGCGCATTTTCGCGCGGCGAAAAAATTATGAGCCGGGTGGGAAATTCTCGAGCTACCTCTGGCGGATTGCGCTGAACCTTTGCTACGACGAACTGCGCCGCCTGCGCCGGCGCGTCACCATTTCGTTCGAAGATGAGACAGATGACAACGCGTCCGGCATTCACGAGCATGCTGATACGCAGTTAGGCCCGGACGGGCAGGCGGTGGCGGGAGAACAGGCCGCGCTGGTGCGGGACGCGTTGCTAAAATTGCCGGAAAATTATCGCGCCGTGCTCGTGCTGCGGCATTACGAAGATTTGAAATTCCGGGAAATCGCCGACGTGCTCGAGATTCCCGAAGGCACCGTGAAATCGCGAATGGCCGAGGCGCTCACGCAGTTGAGCCGGCTGCTCGCGCCAGTCTTTGCGGAAGAAGCGAAATCAAATTCACGCCGGGCGACGCCCGGAAAAGAAAGGTTACTGATATGAACCACCCGACTCGCGAAGATTGGATGAGCTACCTCTACGAGGAAACCGACGCGCCGGCGCGCGCTGAACTCACCGCGCATTTGCACAATTGTCCCGAATGTCAGACGGCGCTCGACGGCTGGCGCGGAACGATGACGGCGCTGCAAGCGTGGCAACTGCCGGCGAAATCCGGCCGCAACGAAACCTGGCGTCCTTTTTTCAAATGGGGCATCGCGGCGGCTCTCATGCTTGGAACCGGCTTCGCCTTCGGCAAGTTCGCCGGCGCAAAAGCCCTGAACATGGAACAACTCCGCGGCGCGCTGATACCAGCCCTTCGGCAGGAGTTGCGCCGGGAACTGAATGCCGACGTGCTTGCCGCGTTCAGCGAATCGCGCGCGGGTCTGACGAACGAGTTTCGCCAGGAACTGCGCGGGCGATTGGATCAGTGGACGACGGATTCCATCGCGGCGGCGAATGTCGAGACGCGTCGCCTCTTAAGCGAGTTCGCGCAGAACCGTGAAATAGATCAGGAATCAGATCGGCAGGCCACGCTCGTCGCGCTGCGGAAATTGGATCAGCAACAGCGCGCCGATTACGCGTCGCTGTTGCAAAAAGTGGAGACGGTGGCGGTCGTGGCGCAGGGAGGTTTTCAGGAAACGCAAAATCAAATTGATCAACTGGCCTTTTATTCGCAGGCCAAATTCTCGGCGAACAAATAGACAAGCATGGAAACTCGATGCGTCGTTACGCATCACGATAAATGAAAGGAAACAACCAAATGAAATCGACCATTATAAAACTCATCCTCTTGACCGCGCTCGGGGCTCTCGGTGCCGCGCCCGTCGTCGCGCAATCCGCCGATGACGCGGACAAGGAACAAAAGCAGCGTGAAAAAGTGCAGGCGCAAGCCGAACGGGCGCAAGAGCGTGGTGCCCAGGAGGCGCTCGAAAAAGTTCAAGGCGAACTCGACGACCGCTTGAGCCAGATACAAGATCGTGTGAAAAGAAAAACCGCCCGCGTCGGGCAAACCATTCGGTTTGCGCAAGGAGCGCCGGCGGCCTTGCCGGTGCCGGGCATTCCCGAACCGCCTGAACCTTATGACGCGGCAGCCGTTGATTTTGTCGAAAACGCCGTTCGTTTCGGCAATGGGAATTTCAATTATATTTCTGCGGGGCAATCGCCTGCTCAACCTCTGGTCATCAGCACGTCCGATCCATCGCCGGTAAAACTGGGAGAGACACAAGAAGACCTCAGCGTCATGGCGCGCATTTTGAGAAAAGCGGCCGAACGGATCGGCGGGCGTGACAAACATGAAAACGCGGCGATGGGCATCGCGATTTCCAGTCTTCACGGCGGGCAACGGGCGGAGAGTTTTTACCTCGAAGGCTACGGAGCGATGTTCACGCTGAACGTTCGGTATCCGCTCGTGCCACCTCCCGCCGTCGAGGAAACCAAGGCCGAGACAACGCCGGACACAACGTGGGAAAAAACCAAGCGCGAACTTTATGGCCCACGCGGGCCCGTGGTTGCGGGTGGCAAAGTTGACATGTTTCTCACCGACAAATTTGGTGGTGACGGTCCGGCGATGACTTACGAAGCCGAGCGCGTGGACTCGCTCAAACAAGGACTGCTCAAAGCGCTCAAGAATGGAGCGAACTTGCGGCATGTGAAAGCCGACGAACAAGTCGTGGTCGCCGTGGTCGGCCCGGCCAGCCGAGGGGCGGTCACGGTGGAGAGACTCAAAAGCGCGAAGGGCAAGAAAAAGCCGGCGCGCAACGATCCCTCCGACGATTCCGAGGATGCCGCCAGTCCGCCGGTTCCGCGCGTGGAAGTTTTGTCAATGACTCCACCACCCGGCGCTGCCGCGGCGCGGCAAACCAACTTGATCATCCGTGCGCGCAAATCCGACATCGATGCGTTCGCCAAAGGCGAACTGGATCTCGACGCGTTCAGCAAAAAGGCAAGCGTGCAGGTTTATTGACGGGTTGATGAACGGTCGGTTGCGCATGAGCACGGGCAGAGTTGCCCGTGCTTTTTGTTTTTCCACGCGCGTCCGTTGAACCGACTGGCGCTATTTCGCCGCAGGATTGAGTTGCGCAAGCACGCCGCAAAGGGCGGCGAGCCGCGGCGTCTTAACCCCGGCCCGGCGAGCTGCGCGGAGTGGTTCGAGGAACAGGCCGTCGATTTCCAGCGGCTGCCCGCGCTCGAAGTCGATGAGCGTGGAGGCTCTGTAGGCGCCCATCGTCAACGTCTTCGTGATCTGCTTTTCCGCTGCGCTCACGGGAACTTTCAAGCCCAGCGCGTTCGTGACGGCGATGACTTCGCCCATTAACTCGCGCACGAGCGAGAGCCAGCGGGGATCGCGAAGTAAAATGTCCGTCGTCAGGCAGCCGCTCGAAAGGGCGGCGCGGTCGATGCGGCCGCGCATGACTGCGTCGCAGCCCGCGACGCCCGCGACGCCCAGTCCGTTGAAGGGGATGTTCCAGACGAGCTTTTCCCAGTGCGCGCGTTTCAGATTGTCGGTTACTTTGCACGGAACGCCGGCATGACGGAAGCGGCCGGCGATGTCGTGCGTGCGCGGCTCAGGCCAGCGCTGGTATTCGCCAAGGATGATCTGTCCGTGCGCGATGTGTTCGACGACACCGGGCGCGACACGATTGAGACAGACAAAACACAATCCGCCGAGAATTTGTTCCGCGCCGAAAATCACCGCGAGTTGCGCTTCGTTGCCCAAACCATTTTGCAAGGTGAGCACGGCCGTGCGCTCGCCGACGAGCGGCGGGAGCAGGCGGGCGAATTGATCATTTGCCGTCGTCTTGAGGCCGATGATGACCAGGTCGCAAACGCCAATGCTGTCCGGCTCGCGGTGGCATTTTGGGCGGACGCAGAAATCGCCCTCGGGACTGCGGACGTGGACGCCGTGACGGCGGACGACGTCGAAATCGGAACGCAGCAGGAAGTGCGTCTCGAGTCCGGCGCGGCAAAGTTTCGCGCCGTAAAAACTGCCCAGCGCGCCGCAGCCGATGATGGCAATTTTCATGACGGGAAAGGCGGCTGAAAGATATCGGGCATCACTCCAAACGATCGCCGTTCAACGTGAGCGCTGATCGCGGAAAATAAAAAAGGCACCCTGACGAATCAGAGTGCCTTGTGAAAAACCTGAAAACTATTTCTTGGGGCCCAAGATCGCATCCTTCGCGGCTTTCGCGACGCGGAACTTCACCACTTTCTTGGCGGGAATCTGAATCGTTGCACCCGTTGCCGGGTTGCGGCCGATGCGCGCTTTGCGGTTCACGAGCACGAGCTTGCCGATGCCCGGCAGTGTGAACGTGTTCTTGGCGTGCTTGTAGGAAAGATCCGCGAGTTGATCCAGAATGTCCGCAGCGACTTTCTTGGTGATGCCGTGTTTTTCAGCGACTTCCGCCGCGATTTGCGATTTGGTGAGAGCTTTTGCCATAGGTTTTTTAATTTTATTTTTGGGTTCTGTGAGTCGTTAGACTTGCGCGTATTAAAGCCGTTCAAAAAGGCGGCGCAAGGGAAAAATCACTAATGTTGACAGGGGAAAATCAATTTTTCGGGCGGGCCGGACAGCGGGAAGCTTGACACGGTGCCGCAAACCAACAACATCTTGCGTGTGTCAGGCTTCTCCACCATTCATAGCGAATTTCGGTATGAGTTCGTCCGCAAAATCTTCGACGGCGGGATGGGCATCGTGTATGAGGCGGAGCAGCACGGCGCGCGGGATTTCGTCAAGCGGGTTGCGATCAAAGTCGTGCGGCAAAATCTCGCGACACAAACAAAATTCATCGACGACTTCATTGGCGAAGCCAAGCTCGTCGCGGATTTGATCCACACGAACATCGTCCAGACGTATCAACTGGGTGAATGCCGCGGGACTTATTTCATCGCGATGGAGTTGATCCGCGGCGTGAACCTCGAGCAGTTTCAGGATCAATTGAACGAGAAGAAGCGCGTGCTCACGGTGGAACTGGCGGTGTTCATCGCAAGCCGCGTCGCGCGCGGGCTGGCTTACGCGCACGCCAAAACAGGCAAGGACGGCAAGCCGCTGGGGATCGTGCATCGCGATGTGAGCTTCAAGAACATCATGATCGCGTTCGAGGGCGACGTGAAGTTGACGGATTTCGGCATCGCGAAAGCCGCCGGGTTTCTCTCCGATCAAGAAGGCGAGGTCGTGGCCGGCAAAGCGGATTACATGAGCCCGGAACAGGCGGACTTCAAGATCACCGACAAGCGTTCCGATTTATTTTCGATGGGCGTCGTGCTCGCGCACTTGCTGCTCGGCTGGAACGTGTTCAAGGCCGATACGCCAGAAGCTTCGCGCCAGCGCATCCTTTCGATGCCGATTCCCGACTTTCGCGAACTCAGCCCGCGCATCAACGACCGCCTTAACGAGATCCTGCAACGTCTGCTCGTGCGCGACCGCCGGCAACGCTACCAGAGCGCCGATGACGTGATGCGCGAACTGGAGATGTTCATCTACGGCGCGGGCTACGGCCCGACCAACGAAACGCTTGGCGCATACATTCGGGAGTTGTTCGGCCAGCTTTCGACCGAGGCGCTCACACATGGTCGGGGCAGCACCCGCTCCCAAGGCAAGAGCGTACGCATCACGCGCACAACTACGCGCGCCTCCTCCAAAGCGGCAATCGGATGAAACGACCGGCGTCTTCCTCCACCGTGCAAATTGGTTTGCTCCAGAGCGCGTGTTCCGCTGCGCCGGTGGCGAATCTGAAAAAAACTCTGGCGCTGGCCGAACGCGCGGCGCGGCAGGGCGCGCAGATCATCTGCACGCAGGAATTGTTTCGCTCGCAGTATTTTTGCCAGAACGAAGATCACAAGAATTTCGATCTGGCCGAACCGATTCCTGGCCCGAGCACGGCCGCGTTTCAAAAACTGGCTAGGAAGCATCGTGTTGTCGTCATCGCGTCGCTGTTCGAGAAACGCGCGGCGGGTGTTTACCACAACACGGCGGCGATCATCGACGCGGACGGCTTGCTCCTCGGCAGCTACCGCAAGATGCACATCCCGGACGATCCGCTGTTCTACGAGAAATTTTATTTCACGCCCGGGGATCTCGGTTTTCGCGCCTGGCAGACGCGCTACGCGAAGATCGGCGTCCTCATTTGCTGGGATCAATGGTATCCGGAAGCCGCGCGGCTTACGGCGATGCAAGGCGCGCAAATTCTTTTTTATCCGACTGCGATTGGCTGGCATCCCAGCGAGAAAAAAGAATACGGCGCCAACCAACACGCCGCGTGGGAAACCATCCAGCGCAGTCACGCCGTGGCCAACGGCTGTTTCGTCGCGGCCGCTAACCGCATTGGACTCGAACGTCCCGTCGGCGGTGACGGGCTGGAGTTTTGGGGGCAAAGTTTTGTCACCGGGACTTCCGGGCAAATCCTCGCGAAGGCCAGTGCCAACCAGGAGGAAATTTTAATCGTGCCGGTGGACCTGCGCAAAGTCGAGGTTACGCGCACGCACTGGCCGTTTCTGCGCGACCGGCGCATCGATGCGTACGACGGTTTGACGAAGCGGTTCCTCGACTGACCGCTCCGATTGCGATGATCAACCCGCTGCCCGCTGGTTCTTCGATCAAAGCGTGCTTATCCGGTTGGTTGACAAACCCAGCGCTGGAGCGCCGAGCATCGCTCGGCAAGAGGCAAAACAACAGCAATTCAAGCCGAGCGATGCTCGGCGCTCCGCTCCATCGCAAAATTGTCAACCAACCGGATAAGCATGTATGAAACGTATGCGCCTCGCACTCTCCCTCGCCGTAATCTGTCCATTGCTCGCCCTGTCGCTCCGCGCGCAGGACGCCACCCAAACCGCTCCGGCCGCTGATGCGCCGGTTATCGTCAAGACCGAGACGTTGCCGCCGGTGTTTCTCGACCTTGGACAGAATCAGCAAACCGTCCAAACGACCACGCTGCTTACGGATGCCAATGGCGTCGTCACCACCAACGTCGGCTCTTACATCGAATTGGCGGCGGGCATGCACTACGTCGGCCCCAAGGGAGAGTATCTGCCCGCCGTGGCGGAGTTCGAGTTGCTCGGCGGCAATGCCGTCGCCCGGCGCACCGCTTTTAGCGTCATACTCAGTCCCAGCCCCACGGATGCCCAACCGGTGGATATTCTTCTGCCGGATGGTTCGCGGCTGGTGAACCGCTGCGCGGGCCTGGGCTGGTTTGACGCCGCCACGGGCAAATCCGTTTTGTTCGCCGAGCCGCGCGCCGTCGCCGGGGTGCTTTCGCCCACGCTGGATGAATTGATTTACCCGGATTGCTTTGATCACATCACCGCCAGCCTGCGCTATCGCCTGACCATCGGCGGGCTGGAAGCCGACGTAATTCTCGGCTCGCAACCGCCCACGCCGCAATCGTTCGGCCTGAATCCCGACACCTGCCGTTTGACCGTGATGACCGAGTTGTTGCAATCCCCGCCCGCCACGCTCGACGTTCGGGTGCTGAAAGAGGAAACGGATCCCGCCGTTCGCGCCGCTATGGCCGAGCCGGATTTCATCGATGCGACGATTGATTTTGGCAGCATGCTCCTGCCGCCCGGCGTGGCGCTGAACCTGGGCGACCAGCTCACGGCGGAGGAATTGGAGGATGCGATCCCCGTGGCGAAACATCTGGAAAGCAGCGCCGGGCGCACGTTTTTATTCGAGGATGTGTTGTTGAGCGACCTCGCGCCGCTGCTCAAAGATTTGCCGGCGGCTCCGCAGGCCGGATTGAAATCCACCAATGCCACGCGCGTGGCCGCAGTTGCCAGTCCCGGGAGGGTGAGCGTCCCCGCGAGCCCTGATTTTGGACACGGATTACACGGACTTTCACCGATTCAATCCGTGCCATCTGTGGAATCCGTGTCGGATGATCAGCGCCGACTTACATCGGCGGCTGCGATTGAAGGTAGCGCGGGCGGCTCGCTGGCCGGTGTCATCGGTTCGACCAACCACGACAGCTTTTCCGCAATGTTTGCCGCGCGGACGCGTCGAACCGCAGCCGGGACGGCTGCGCTCCCCAATCTCGGGAGGGCCGCTGTCGCCAGCGGCTCAAACATAATCAGGGACGTTGCGGACAACGTCTCTCCCGGCAAAGATGCCCCGGCCAGCGACCCGTTGGCCGGAACTGGTGGGGCGAGCGTCCTCGCGAGCCAAAGCGCGCCCTCACCCGCCCTGCGGGCACCCTCTCCCATCGGATGGGAGAGGGCCGGGGTGAGGG
>JACPZS010000147.1 GCA_016195385.1 Verrucomicrobiota bacterium | reverse complement strand
GGTGATAAATCTTGCCATCGACCTTGGCGTTGCATTAAGAAACTCGCGCACTTGGCGTTTGAACTCCCGGCGGTTGCTGGCCGCCAGCGAATCGGCACGCGGAAGAAGCGAAGGAGAGAAAGCCGGACAGGCCTTTTTCCGAGTCTGAACGCAAGTCAAGTTGCCTCGGTAGCTCAGTTGGTAGAGCAGTTGACTCTTAATCAATTGGTCCTAGGTTCGAGTCCTAGCCGGGGCACCATTTTTACTAAGGAAAATGAACAGTTAGAGGATTCCCGCACAGATTCCGCACAAAATCTGTCGGAATCCGAAAACAAGAAAGTGAAATTCCCGAAGGTCATCCGCCATCGGCGAATCGAGGCGAAAATCTACGGCAAGAGCCGTAGCTATCCCTTTTATCGTCTGGCCTACTACGTCACGGGCACGCGGCGCATCCGCCATTTCTCGACGTATGGCGAGGCCAAGACCGAAGGCGAGCGCATTGTCCGCGAACTGGCCAACGGCTCGCAGGCCGCCGCCCTCAGCGCCAGCCAGTCCCGCGACGCGCTGGCCGCGCTTGAGCGCCTTGAGGCTTTTCGCCAATCCACCGGGCGGCGTGTTTCGCTGCTGAGTGTCGTGGCGGAGTTTGTCGAGGCGTCGGCCAAGTTACGCGGGCGCAGCTTGACGGAAGCCGTTCATGGCTACCTGTCCACCGTCGCCACGGTGAAACGGAAAGACATCCGTGAAGCCGTGGAAGAATTCACCGAAAGCCGGAAGCACAAGAGCGAGGCCAAAGACGGGAAGCGGGCGCAACTCTCGCGCGTTTACGCCTACAACGTCGCCATGTGGCTCCGTGAGTTCGCGGACACCTTTCCAGCCACGGCGATCTGCGACCTGAGCAAAGAACACCTCGACATGTACCTCAAGGCTCACGCGAAGATCTCCGCCAAGAGCCGCAACGACCGCCGCGCCGTCGTGAAAATGTTTCTCAGTTGGTGCGGGCGAAAGGATTACTTGCCAGTGAACCATCGGCTTTTTGAAGCCGACGGCATGACGCGCGAGACGGTGGAATCCCAAGAGACTGATTACTTCCGGCCTGACGAACTGCGCGCCTTGCTTGAATCCGCCGACGCGCCGTTGCTGCCGGTGATCGCTTTGGGTGGACTGGCCGGATTGCGCGTCGAGGAAATCATGCGGCTGGACTGGTCGGACGTTTGGCGCGTGCCGGGGCATATCGAGATCACCGCGCGCAAGGCCAAGGGCCGTCAGCGTCGGTTGGTGGAAATCTGCCCGGCTCTCGCGCAGTGGCTTGAAACTTTTCGCGACGCGACCGGCTCGGTTTGGGGCAAGAGCGTGGACACGTATCAAGAAACCTTCGCTCATCTGCGTGAGACGCTCAAAATTCCGACTCGCCGAAATGGGCTGCGCCACGCCTTCTGCACTTACCACTTTGCCGCGCACGCCAACGAGAATCTGACCGCCGCGCTGGCAGGCAATTCGCCTGCAATGATTCACGTACACTACAAGGGGCTGGTCACGAAAGCTGAGGCCGAGAAATGGTTTGCCGCCACGCCGCCGGACTCAGCGAAGAATATCATTCCGTTGTCCGCCGCCCGCAAACAATCGCATTGACCGGCAACGACGAGTTGACACGTATAACGCATGTCGTTATGGATTGACGCAGATGATACGCAGCTTTGCCTGCAAGGAAACCGAGCGGCTGTTCAACGACGAAACGTCGCGACGATTGCCGACGCAGATTCAGCGCGTGGCCCGGCGAAAACTCCACCTGTTGCACCAGGCTCGGCGGTTCGACGATCTGCGCGCGCCGCCTGGCAACCGCTTGGAATCCTTGCGAGACGACCGCAAAGGCCAGCACAGCATCCGCATCAATGACCAATGGCGGATTTGCTTCCGTTGGCAAGGTGAGGACGCATTGGACGTGGAAGTTGTGGACTATCACTGATAATGAAAACGAATACTAAAAATGAAAACGAACAAACTTGCGCCGATTCATCCGGGCGAAATTCTGCACGAGGAATTTATGAAACCGCGCGGCTTGTCGCAAAACGCTTTGGCGCGGGCGTTGAGCGTGCCGCCGCGCCGGATCAATGAAATCGTTTTGGAAAAGCGCGGCATCACGGCGGACACGGCGTTGCGGCTGGCACGCTACTTTGGCACGAGCGCGGAAATGTGGACGGGCTTGCAGGCTGATTACGATTTGCGCCTGGTGCGTTACGCGAAAGCGCGGGCCATTGAGCGCGAAGTGGAACCGTTGGCCGCGTTGGAGCCGGTGACAGCGTGAAGGTGCCGTGCCGAGATTACGAAGAAACCGGTGTTGGCTGTGTCAATCGCGACTGCAAATCGAAACGGAGACTCCACGCTGCGTGATACGGGCCTGATTGTGCAGAGCATCGCTAAAAATTTGGGCATCAATCCGCGCGTGCAAATGGCGGCGGCCAGTTGACTTCGCACAGTCAGAATTCCGCCATGCGCTGACGCAATTGAATGGCACGAAAGCCGAGGCCGAGAAATGCTTTGCAGTCTCTCCGGCGAAAGCAGCCAAAACGTGATTCCAATGTCCGCCACTGCCGACAATTAAAGCGACCTGCCATGTCAAAGCGAACAAGACCCATATTCGCCGGGGCATCCGTCCGCAGTAAGTCAGGAAAATTCCTCTGGCACTTACTTCCGCCTTGGAAGGCGTCGTTTTCACATAAGCATTGGTGGAGCGAGGAGGCAGAGAAAGTGGAACTTGAGGCAGCCATTTGGGAATTACTGCGGCGGCATCCTTTTACGGAGTGGTTCAAAATAGGTTGCCTTGTCGATTGGGAGTTTAACTTTGACGGTGAAAATTGGTCACGCAAAGAACAGTTTCTAAAGGACAATCTTGACCGTTACTGGCTGCGACGGAGGAAAGACTTTCTCTCATTGATAATGGATTCACCGGTCTTCTCAGACAAAAGGCGGGCGAAGGATCTTCTTGAACTGTCGCTCGGAGCCTACGCCTTTTGTTCATGGGTTGAACTTCCCAAAAGGGTGCAGGTGTCATGGAAGAAGCAGGTAGTCCACCAACTTGACCAGCAACGTGGATTCCGTCCCTCTCTGAGCCACCGCTTTTCAGTCCTTCCTGATTTTGGCAAAATGTCTGAGAAGTCACTCGCCAAGTTAAGAACTTGCGCAGAAACGCTACCATTCAACTTTTGGCAAGGATCAATCCCTTCGATCAATCTGGAAAGCGACGTATCCGAACACCGAACTGGCCATGTACAGCCATTTTGCTAACGGTCAAATTGCGCTCCGTTTTGATCCTCATTTGCCCAACATTGAAGAAGGGCTGATGGAGTATGTTCGAGCCAGCCTCTCAAAGTGGCGGCGACTGTTTCCAAAAAAACCCGAGGGAGTCCATTACATACGCCCACGCCCACCGGGCAAAGCTCGGATAGGACAACGGCTGAACGTGATAGCAAACTTCGAGAAAGCCGAATTGTCACGTGGCGAAAAGACAATGCGTAATGATCAACTGTTTGCCCGCTACCGCCGAATCATCAGTGCGTGGGATTTCTGACGGAATGACTAGCTGATAAAATCAGGAGAGTCCGCTGGGCCATATTCGCGTTCCGCTGCAAGTTTGAGCAAGACGAAATATGAAGACGCAAACATCTGCAAGCGACCCTGAGAACGACACCTTGTTCGAGGCAGAAATTCTCGCCAAAGACCAAACACATCCGCCTCCCAATTCCTGTTTCATTGACGAGGCAGAAGTGCTTCGCCGTTTGCCGATCTCTCGGCGCACATTATTCAACTGGCGCACACGAGGGAAAATTCCGTACGTAGCCATCGGGCGGCGCATTCTGTTTCATTGGCCGAGCGTTTCGGAAGCGTTGCTGCGCGTGCAGAGAGGGGGCGAGTAATGTTCCACGCCGAGCCGACCGCCACGGAAGAGGAGGATTTGCGATGAACATCAAGATCAGATGCTCGCCGGGCAAAAGAAAAGCGCCTCGGCTTGCAGGCACGAAGCGCATAGAGAGAATACCAACAAAAAAACCTTACACGGACAGCCTTCAAAGATCAACCCCCCTTTTCATCATTCGTTGGCATTTTTGGTCAATGCTTGCCGTTATCCTTTTCCGCTGGGAACAGGTTTGTTTCAAGAACGGCCTTCTCCGATTCGGCCTCTGCTTACAAGCTTGGAAATGGAACTTCGTCCAGCGCGCGGAGCTTGCCTACCCGACCCACGACCGCCCCGAAACAATTCCTTGCCGATGAAATTTACCACTCTCACTGCCCCGACAGTCAACGCGGTGGAACGCGCTCGCGCCTACCTCGCACGCATCCCCGGTGCAATTTCAGGCAGCGGCGGACACGCTGCCACTTTCCATGTTGCCTGCGTTCTTGTGAATGGCTTCGACCTCTCAACAGATGAAGCCTTATCTTTGTTCTCGAATTGGAACGCCGTCTGCCAGCCGCCTTGGAGCGAAGCCGAATTGCGGCACAAACTCACGAGCGCGCTGAGATCATCCCATACCAAACCGCGCGGTCATCTGTTAGGCGACGCGCAACCGGTCCTCACTTTTCGTCCGGCGAGGATCACGCCGGCACTAGCGCCCGTCATCCGGCCATTCCCGGATCGCAGCGGCTTCGCCCCCGGCACGACGGATCAAATTCAGCGGCTCGCGTCGATGAGACCCTATCATCGCGAGGGTTTGGAATGGGCCAGCGAGCGCGGCCTGCTTGTGTTTGGCCAGTGGCGCGGTTTCGATTGCTACGGCGTTACGGACGCCAGCGGGCGTGTACTCGAGTTGCGCCGCATGGATGGCGATCCGTTTCCTGCCGTCCCTGGAACTTCACTGGTTGAAAGGAAAAGCCATTCGGTAAAAGGTAGTCAAAAGCAATGGCCACTCGGCATCATAGAGGATCGGAAGTTCGCTGCTGTCGCACTGGTGGAGGGATTGCCTGACTTTCTGACGGGGCACCATGTCAGCCTGTGGGAGCAAGCAAGTCACCACACCAAGCGCGATGCGCGCTGCGTTCCCGTGGCGATGTTATCCTCGTCGCCGGAAATACATGCGGACGCTCTCGCGCTTTTTCGTGGGAAGCACGTCCGGATCTTTGCCCATGCCGAGGGCGCGGGACTCATAGGCGCGGCCAAGTGGCAGGCGCAACTGCAAGCAGTGAGTTCTGCCATCGTGGACGTGTTCGATTTTTCAGCTTATCGGAAAACCGACGGTTCGCCAGTGAACGACCTTTGGGAATTTGTTCACGAGCTACACCCCGACGATCAACAAAATCCTGTGACTTGGAGGATTCTGCCATGATTGTCGCCACTCCCTACGATACGAATGTTGTGAAGACGGGCGCGGTGAAACTGCCGCCGAGTTTACTTCATACGCCCCCAGTGGACGCCGACAAGTCGGACTTGGAGCCGGGCAAGTTTCCGATTCACGCACTCAGTCCCGTCATGCGCGCAATGGTGGAGAGCGTGGCGGAGGTTCACCGCGTCCCGGTAGAACTCTCTGGCATGTGCGCCGTGGGCATCTTGAGTGGCGCACTGGGCAACGTCTTCACTCTCAGAGGAGCCGTGAACGGCAAGGATTGCTTCGGCAACCTCTACGTGATTTGTGCTGCGCCCAAGTCCTCCGGGAAGGGCAGCGTGGCCGGTGCGCTCGTGAAGCCATTGCTCGAAGCGTCCGCCAAACTCGAAGCGGATTTCAAGGAACAAGATCTTCCCGGACTAAGGACGGATAAAGCCATCCTCGACAAGCGCGTGGGCCTGCTGGTGAACGAACTCGCCAGCGGCAAAACCGGCACGGGCAAAAATAGGAAAGTGCTGGGCCAATTTGAGACAACGGAAATCCGGCGCGAGTTAGAGGAAGCCCACGCACGCCTCGATTCGATCACGCCGCTACTCGAAGCCCTGCCGACTTATTGGCTCGGCAACGCCACGAGCGAGGCTATGTCCGTGCAATTTAAGCGAAACAATCTCGGTTTGTTTTGCTATTCGGCGGAGGCGGGAGAAACCGTCCGCGTCCTCATGGGCAAGTATCGCGGTGATGGGAAAGCAGATTACGACCTCGCCTTGAGCGGCTACAGCGTGGAGCCGTGGCGGAGTGATAGAATCGGACGCGGCGTCTGCCAGATAACGCCGTGTCTTTCCATGCTCCTGCTAGTGCAACCTTGCATCCTTCACGAACTCATGGGCAACGAGGAAGCCTTCGAGCGGGGCATGACGGCGCGCTTGCTCGCGTTTATCACGGAGACGGAACCGCTCGAAGATGACGGTATCGCCCGGCGTGTGGACGATCAAACGGAAGCGGCATGGAGCCAGCTCATTCGCGGCATACTCGCGCAGCGGGAATCCCTTGCAGGAACGCCGCACCGCATCGAATGCACGCCCGAAGCTCGCGCTATCTTCCGGGATTTTCACAACGAAAGCGTGCGGCTCCGGCGCGGTGAATTCCGAGATGTGGAAGCGGAGCTTGGACGGTGGCGAGAGAACGCAATCCGCCTCGCCATTGGGCAATGCGTGGCTGATAACATCGAAGCCCAAGCGCTCACCGGAGAGCAAGCAAGTCGAGCGGTGGAGATCATGCGCTGGTGCGCTCGCTCGGCTCTCAAGATCGCCAACGCCGCGCGGATGCAAAAGCGAGGCGCACGCGCGGAAGAACTCCAAACCATCCTTGTCACCAAGCAGGGGAAAGAAACGCTCCGCAACCTCGACAAGAGCCACGGTTTTAAGCGCGATGAAGTCCTCACGCTCGCCGGCAAATTCCCGGAACTTTTCAGAGTGGAGGACGTTGAGACGGGTGGACGCCCCAGCGAAATCCTCCGGCTGACGTGAACCTTGCGTCGTAGGCACACGCACGCCAAAAGCCCCAAAACCCAAAAAAGGGTTCTTTTTGGGGGTTGTGGGAGTTTTGGAGACGGCGATTGAGTCCAATCTGAAAACCGAAGTTGGGTAAGGATGAGTGCGAACTAAGATTTTTGGCTCAGTACACCAGCACCAGCACGGCGGCTTGCTCGGCGAACTTCACCACGTCTTCAAATTTCCGTTCCTTCGTGTTTGGTTCCTTCAACTTGGCGGAGACTTCCGGCACGGATTCCAGGAAGCCCAGCAGGAAACTGCTCTTCACCGCGTAATTCACGTTCTCCGGCAACGTTCCGCTCGCGGCCAACGCCGCCCGCGCGTTCAACTTTGCCGATACCACACCGACCACGTTGCCGCGCTCGTCCACCAATGCCCCACCCGAATTGCCGGGCTGCACCGGCACGCTGATTTGAAAATACCGCGCGTCATCCGCCGCGCCGGAGAGCGACGCGATCTCGCCCTTGGCCAGCTTGGGCGCGAACCCTTGCAAGCCGATGTTCGGAAAGCCAACTGTGGCCACCGTGCCGCCCAACTTCACCGCGCGATTTGCCGACACTGGTAACGCCGTGAACTTTCCCTCCGCTTTAAGTAACGCGATGTCGTTGGCCGCATCCACTTTCACCACCTTGGCGGAGATGAGGCCAGTCGCCGTGACCAACCGCACCTGCGCACCGTTCCCGGCCACATGCTCATTGGTGATGAAATATCCATCGTCGGTAATGAAGAATCCGGTGCCGGAAGACGCCGGGCGTGTCTGCGCGATACCCGTACTTGAACTATCGTTCCCTGCGGCTGGCACCTCGCGCGGCTTGAAATTGCGCGCCAGCGCTTGGCCTTCTGCGACCTGCGCTCGCGTCATCATATGCTCCAATCCGGGAATGAATTTCTTTGCACTCTCGTCACCCTGCCCCGCTGCTAGCAGAAACCACTTGTAAGCCTCCACGTAATCCTTCGCTACGCCTAAGCCGTAATAGTAGGAACCGCCCAGTAAGAACTGAGATCTGGGGACATTCTGCTCGGCAGACTTGCGAAACCACTTCACCGCCTCCACCTGGCTCTTCGCCACACCCAAACCATTAGCGTAGCAGACACCCAGGTTAGCTTGAGCTAGGGCGTCATTCTGATCGGCGGCTTTGCGATACCAGTTCACGGCTTCGACCAAGTCCTTCGACACGCCGTTGCCATTGGCGTAGCAGACGCCCAGGTAAAATTGAGCTTTGGCGACATTCTGCTCGGCAGCCTTGTGATACCACTTCACCGTCTCCACCTGATCCTTCACCACACCCAAACCATTGGCGTAGCAGACACCCAGAAAGAATTGCGCCTTGGCGAAATTCTGTTCAGCAGCTCTGCGATACCACTTGGCCGCTTCGACCGCGTCCTTCGTCACGCCTTGACCAAAGACGTAGCTGATACCCAGATGGAATTGAGCTTCGGCGCAATTCTGATCGGCGGCTTTGCGATACCAGTTCACTGCTTCGACCAAGTCCTTCGTCACGCCGTTGCCATTGGCGTAGCAGACGCCCAAGCTGTATTGAGCTTCGGCGTGATTCTGTTCGGCGGCTTTGTGAAACCACTTCACTGCTTCGATTTCGTCCTTCGACACGCCTTCGCCATTGGTGTAGCAGTATCCAAAATTGAATTGAGCTTCGGCGTGATCCTGTTCAGCGGCTTGGCGAAACCACTTCACGGCTTCGACCGCGTCCTTCGTCACTCCCTCCCCATTAAAATACAAAGTTCCCAACATTACTTGAGCTCCTGGGTGGCCGTTTTCCGCCGCTTTCCGAAACCACTCCGCAGCTTCAGTTTTGGAACCGCCACCCGTCGCGCCGAAAGCGGCGTCGAGTCCTTTCATGAATTGGGCGTTTGCTTCTTTGACCTCGGCTTCAAATGTTTGCTGGTCAACTGGCTCGCCATATTTTTCCCACCAATTAGTCCCCGCACCTTTGACCTCAGATCCGGGATTCTGTTTGGGAGGCTCTGGCCGTCGTGACCATTTGCTCCAATTCGCAGGCATCAGCACGACTACCACTCCAACAATAAACACAAGACCAGCACCCATTGCGACCCATAGAATCGTGCGTCTGAATCTTGCGTTTGATGACGGAGCAGCAACTCGCGCGGCATTTTTTGGAATGGTGACGAATTGGGCGCAAATTGGGCAGGCAACTTCCAATCCCGCACCGTCGTCGTCAACTTCGAGGTTGCCACCGCAATGCGGACATTGAAAATGAATATCTGTCACAGAATGTGAGATGCGGCGTTACAAGCGAGTCTGCCGATAGATTGTTGCTGAATCAGATTCCGCCAACGAGACGCTTTTCGATAAAAGCCAACAATTCGTTGAACCTTGCATCGAACCGTATTTGATTCTGAAGTCCGTCCATCGCACATGCCGTTTGCAATCCTGCAATCAGGGTGTCCCACGCCTTTTTGATCTGCTCCTGCGACATTAAGCTGATCGCTCGACTTTCGTTTTTTACCATGTAACCTGTGGAAATGTTGTCGGCCATGCACTTGATTAGCTCGATAATGAATTCGTTTTCTAACGCATCTGCGTAAAAGAAATATGGCCATTCAGAAACCAGTTTCTTCAAAAAGCGTCTAACAGGCCGCTGCAAAACCGGGTGATTTTGCCGGAATTGTTTTTTGGTCATGGCTAAATCCATTTCTGGTCGCTG
>JACPZS010000140.1 GCA_016195385.1 Verrucomicrobiota bacterium | reverse complement strand
GCGGCTGCGATTCAGAGATTCAAAGCGCGGAAAATCGATTCGAGGAACTCTCACCCTGGCAGTGCTCTGTTTGAACTGCTGGTTGCTGACCGCACTCTTTGGAACGAACGTTTTTGCCGCCCAAAGCCTGTTTTACGATTTTAAGGTCGTCGCCAAGACGGGTGATCCGATTCAACCTGGCGACCCGCGCACGTTCCAGTCTTTCAAGCCGAATCCGTCGATCAATGACAACGGCAAAGTAGCCTTCATCGGGGTAATCCAAAGCGGGAGCACCAAGATTGGCGAAGGTGTTTTTGTGGGTGATGGAATGCCGGCCAATTTGCAATTTTTGACGCCAAGCGAGATTTCTGGGAACAAGATTTTTACGTCGGTTTGGATTAACAATGATCTTGATCAAGTTGCCGCTGCCCTCCGTGTTTCGGGAACACCTCACCTTGCTTACGCGAAACGGTTCACCAAGACAAACCCGGCCGCCCCTTACTTGGCAGACCCTGCCGTGGCAAAAGCCAACACCGGGATGCACACCACTACCATCAACCCGTGTGCTCCATTCGGCGGCTACTGTCCCATTACATTCACTTCGCGCATTGAGCCGTTCGACGACATCCTGCAAGACCTGAGCATGAATGACTCCGGCGAGATCACGTTTACGGGACTGCTTGGATCAACCTATTACCTCACTGCTCAAAGCGCCTATCAAAACTCAATCGGCCCTTCATATCTGGCCGGCACATTCCCTCACTGGCAACCCGTGATTGACACACGCGGCTGGGTAGTGGTGCGCGCAGGCAACCAATCAACTTCGCCCATCCTGCGGCTCGCGCCAAATTTTGCCAACAATCAGTCCGACATCATTGCCACCGCCGACGCCGATTCGACGCACGGCGGATTTCAACAACTTGGTCAAAGTCCGGGCCAAACTTTCGACAATGGCTCGTTTACTGGCCTTGGAGCGGTGGTGGCTTTCTTCGGAGACTTGGATGCGGCTCACGCGAAGCTGTTCACGGCGGCAAATCGTGATTTCGTTCCGTTGCCCGTGACATCTGGCCCCGGGATTTTCTTAAGCGTTCCCGATTTCAACGGGCAGCGCCACATCATCCGCGTTGCCGGTACCGTCACAAATTTGCAAATCGATCCTGGTGAACGATGGGTGTTGAAGAATGCAATCACCCAGCAGTACGAAGACCGAGGCCAGGACTTCAACTCGGATGGGAATTACTCCAAGCCGGATTGGGATTGGGAAATCGGAAGCTTTGTCGCCGATAAGCGGGTCGCGGTTTCACCTCTTCACCCATTCGCGGACCCGACCAAAGGAAGTTACGCGACAATTACCTATATTGCGGTGGATACAAATAACAAGAAAGGCATTTACACAAGCCGGGTCAACTTCATCAAAAACGCAAGTGTGCTTGGAGCTACAATGGTGGGTGTGGAAGCCCCTCTCAAAGTTATCGCTGTCAACGACACCGTGGCTGGTTTCGGCACGGTAACTGATGTGGACATCTATGCGCCGGTCAATTCGACGGGTGGCGTCACATTTTACGCAGCGACGGCGACAGGCGGCGGAATTATTCGAGCAGATTCGGCCGCAAGCATTCTTAATCCGCTTTTGAATGTTTCACGTCCGAGGTTCGACCCAGATTCGCCATTGGTTGATTACGTTAGCGCAGGGCAGCCTGTGCTGATGGGGCGACAAGTCACAACTATCAGCCAAGTCGTAATGCACGCGACGGCTGACGTTGAAAAAGGGTCGCTACGTACTCTCACACGCGACTCTGGGACCAGCGTTCACTATTTGGTAAGCCGCCAAGGACGCGTCACGCAAATGATCTCCGAGGCCGATGAAGCCAGCCACGCTTGGAACGAGAACAACCCTAATTCAAGCCTAAGACGGGAGACTGACAAGCACAGTATTGGCATTGAGCACGTTGACGATTGCCAAAGTGTATGCACGATTGTGAATGGGTCGAATGTCTGCGACTGCTCTAGCACCACGGGCAACATCAATGACAAGCAATGGTTGGAAACAGAACAGCGGAGAAAATCAGCCCTTTTGGTAAGAGATATTTGCTTACGGAACTCAATTCCCATGCAACTACTCACGCTGGGATCTGCGGGCATCTTCCAATCGCAGCTAGCCGGCGTTTCGGGCCTTAACGCATGCATCAATGGTATAGACGCGTCTGCCAGAGGCATATTGAGCCACGGCAGTGTGATTTACAGGAAAGGCTGCAAAGTGGATCCTCAAAATTTTCCTTGGGACGCTTTTCTAACCGCAGTTAATCGGGGTATTGGAATAAAGGTAGTGAACCCAAATAACCTCGTATTCTTTGCGATGGTGACGGACTCATTGGGTCGACGTGCAGGAATCGATCAGGCGTCCGGTATCGTATTCACGGAAATGCCGGGCAGCCAGTTCACCGGAGCTGGACTGACACACAGACGATTTCAATACCATCTGCTCTTGATGGTGATTTCAATTTACAGCTTGCAGGTACCGACGCCAGCACCAGCTTGCGGGTCTATTTAGCAGGGCTAGATGGTAGCGTAAGAGCAGCTCAAATTGGAGCAGGTGGAACATTGTTTCGACCTGTCGTCGCACTTCAGAATGCTACTGGACTGATCCCCGCTTCAGCAAACGCCACGACTTACACACTCAGGATGAATTCATCGGACTTATCACAGTCGGGAGTGTTCGGCACGGGAAATCTGCCTCCTGTCGCCTTCGACGACTTCGCTGGCACCACGACGAACACGCCCATTGCCATTGCCGTGCTTGCAAACGACAACGACCCTGACGCTTCGCTGGCGACAAATTCAGTCGCGATTGTAACGAATCCTGCAAATGGAACCGTGAGCGTGAACTCAACCTCTGGCATTATCACCTACACACCCGCCAATGGATTCGAGGGCACGAACACTTTCACGTACACCGTGCAAGACAACCAAGGCGCGGTATCCATTCCGGGCACGGTCACCGTGGTCGTGATTCAGCCAGTCATCACGAGCAACACCGCACCCATCGCGGCCAATGATTCCGCTTCGACCACCAACGGAATTCCCGTGGCGGTGGACATATTGGCCAATGACACCGGCACGGTTGGCACAATCGATCCGAGCACCGTCAGCGTCACCGCTTCGCCGGCGCACGGCGCGGCGACGGTGGATGCGACCACAGGTGCGGTCACCTACACGGCCAGCACCGGCTTTTCCGGCAACGACACGTTCACCTACACGGTGCAGGATGATTTGGGTTCCACGTCGAATCCCGCGACGGTCACCGTGGCAGTTAACGCGCCGGTGGTACCGCCCGCGCCCGCGCCGATGCGCTTCTACGTTTATCAGCAGACCACCGCCCTCAAAGATCATCGCTATCCCCGGGTGAACAATCTCGGAGATTACGTTTACCAGGAGCAGGTCAACGGCCTCTGGCAGGTATTTGAAGGCGGCGTAAGCGGCCAGATCCGGCAGATCACGTTTCCTGACGCGGTATATTCGGACGCCACCTCACCCGCCCTGGCGGATGATGGATCGTTCATCTGCTCCCAAACGCGCACAAACGCCCAGGGAAGTTTCAAGGATACTGTCTTTTACCCAGGCCCGGGTGGTCCACAAAACGTCCTCTGCGCGTCGTCGCTGGTCGCGAATGTTTTCCGTTTCGAAACGTTCAACTGCGGCGTCGAACCATCGTTGGCCAGCAACGGAAAGATAATCAGGTCTTCCCAATATGATCTTTCCACGCTCTCGGGCAACGACAGCCACGTCGGCAACCTTTACGTGGCCGGCAACCTCGTCGCCTCGGGAATGTCTTCACCGTGGCAGCACCCCGATGTGAACCAGGCGGGAGACTTCGTGTTTAGCTCGGGCGGGCAGGTGTTTCTCAACAACCAGTTTGCCGTGAACGCCGCGGCCGGGAGCCTCAACGACGTGCCAACGGACAATCCGGACATCGCCTACGTCAACGGCAGCACGCTCACTTCCACCGTGCTGGGAACGCTCCAGGATCAAAACGGCAGCCCGCTCACCGGGAGTTGGGTGGACATCAATCGCAGCGGGGTGATCGTTTTTGAAAAACAGGTCGGTGGCTTTTACCAGGTGTTCAAGGCGTATCCGCTGTATCCACGCATCATTACGGTCGGAGGAACCACGGCGCAAGTCGGGCTGCCGTATCAATATAGCAGCGACAATTTCGCTCAAGCTTATGGCGGAAATCCCGAACCAAACGATCCTCGCGTGATCTCCGACATCACCTGGGATTTGGTGCCGAACCCGAACAATCCCGCCGGCTTCAGCATCCACGCCACGACCGGGAAAATTAACTGGATACCAACGGCTCCGGGCACGTTCACCGCCACCATCCGGGCCACTTATTATTTCCTCGACGACTTCACGACTCAGGAGGACACCCAAACGCTCACCATCACGGTTACGCAGGGAGCGTTTGAAGTCGTGGATGCCGTGGATTTTCGCGCGGCCAATCTCCCCGACTTGTTGACCACGCCGGACTCTTATTACTCCGGTGGCACGGCGAGCGTTGGCGTCGTGGCGGATGGCGTCAGTGAGCTGGTCGTGCGCGTTCCGCTGGCGGGCGTGGATTTGACGGATCCGACGCTCAACCTTCACTTCGCCATCGCGGGTGCCAACGCGGCGAATGACGGTTTCTTGTTCGGGATTGGTTCAACCAACGGCGCGGCAAATGTGGCAGCCACGCTATCGGCATCCGGCGCTGCGCACAAAGCGGTCTGCGTTTATCAAGCGCCACTGGACTACAGCGCCGCATCGCAGCCAGTGACGCTCAACCTCCTGAACGGCGCCACGGTGGTCGCCACGCAGACGATCCAGTTGCGGCGTCCGCCCGTGGTGCTGGTGCATGATCAGTGGAGCGGGCCGGACGAATGGAGCGCCCTGCTCAGTCCGCTTATCGACGCGGGCGTGGATGTCTCGCTCGTGGATTATTCATCGACCGCCGGCACGAATTTCAACGCCAACGCGAGCCGGCTCTTCGAGAACACCACCGCCACCGTGAATCTCGCGCGGCAATCGGGATTCGCCGCGTCGCAAGTCGATCTCATCGGCCACGGCGCGGGCGGCCTGCTCGCCCGGATTTACGCGGAGCGTTACTCGCAACAGGTCAGCAACTATGACAAAGGCGACGTTCACAAGCTCATCACGCTGGGTACGCCGCACCAGGGTTCCTACCTCGCCGGTCTGGTGACCACCTTGCAAACGAACAATCCCACCGGCTATGCGACCCTGCGCAGCGCCATCACGACGGCGAGCCAGGCCGCCGGCACGTTCCCCGCCGTGGACTTGAGTGAAGGCGTGCTGACGGATGAAACGCCCGGCTCGGCTGCGCTTGGCGCGCTGTCGGCGTCAACGCCGCCGAGCCACGCCCTCGTGACGACCGCCACCACGCTGCCACCGGGCGAGGTCTTTGACGTGATCCATTTCGCGCTCGGCGCGGCGATTCAGGGCGATGGACTTGCCTCGACGACCAGCGCCCAGGGCGGCGTGGCAAACGGCGCGTTCACCCAGCTTGCGGGCGTGCCGCATTCCGGCCAGGCCAGCGACACCAATGTGATGACGGCCATCCTGGATCTGCTCACGCAGCCCATTGCGACGTCGGGCAAGTTTGGCCACTTCACCGCCAACTCCAACCTCGCGCCGCCGACGCCACCGACGATCAACACCGGGAGCTGGCTGGTGCTCTCCGGCCTGACCGGCGGGCAGACGGTGACGCCCGGCCAGAACGTGAGCGTGACGGCGGCCGCAAGTGACGCACGGGCCTTGCAGTCGGTTTCGTTCGTGACGCCGGGCGCAGCCACATCGGACACGACCGCGCCTTACACGTTCTCTTTCCAAGTGCCCGATACGATGGTCGGAACCATCAAGCTGCTCGCCGCCGGGAAGGATTTAAGCGGCCAGGTTTCGTTCGCCTCGCTCTCCCTGAACATCGTGCCCGCCGCCACGCTGCTGGCCATTTCGGTGGACACCACCAATGTCACGCTGACCTCGAAGGCGCCTTTCCGGCTGCATGTTTTCGGCGATTATTCGGATTCCGTGCGGCGCGACCTTACGGCTTATTCGGCGGGCACGCGCTACACCACGAGCGACCGCTTCACCGTGCGCGTGGATACGAACGGTGTGCTGCGCGCCGTTCAGGCCACCACGACTCCCATCGTGATCACGATCACGAACGGCGCGCTGCAAACGCAGGCGAACGTCACCGTCCAATTCTTCAACTTCCCGCCCACGCCCATCATCACGAGTGACAAAACCAGCGGCCCCGCTCCGCTCGACGTGCAATTCGACGGCACGACCAGCTTCGATCCGGAAGGCCAACCGTTGACTTTTGCTTGGGAGTTTCCCGACGGCACCACGTCAAACCTGGCCACGCCGCCAGCGCATCGCTTCTGGGCGCCCGGCAACCATGTCGTAACGCTGACGGTAACCGATGCGCAGGGGCTGATTGCCATCGGGCACTTGATCGTAAATGTGCAACCGCGCTTCGTAATGATTGATCCGGTGCTTACGGTTACCCAGCGGCTGGCGTTTAACGCGGTGATAGTCACCAACGGTGGCAGCCTAAAGGCTACAGCCGGCTGGGACTGTGGTGACCTTTTGGTCGTTGGCAGTTCGTTGCAACTTGGAACCAACAGCACGGCGGCCAACGCCACAATTTCAAACTCGATCTTGATCGGAACGAATGGATTTTCCATGACCGGCCAGGTGCAACTGACAGTAACGAATTATCTGGTGGGCACAGGCAGCCTCGGTTCACTGACCGCCAGTGGCACAAATGTTTTCAACGGCACATTTGGCGCGGCCTCTTTCCTACTGACGGCAGGCTCAGTTCTGACGACGGTGCCGCTGGTGCCGTTGGTGTTGAACGTGGCGGGCCAGGCGCAGGTGGCCGCGGGAGGCTTGATTGACGGGCGAGCCAAGGGCTACCAAGGCACCATATCCAACGGAACTGGGCCGGGGGCGGGGCTGCAGTCTAGTGTTGGCGGAGGGTATGGGGGACAGGGAGGCAAACCGGGCGCAAACTCTTTGGGCGGGCAAAGCTACGGGCTGTTTGATGTTCCCTCCAGTTTCGGCAGTTCGGGCTACGGCTCTAACGGCGACCAGTCACTCGGCGGGCACGGCGGAGGTCTGGTGCAGGTGGCTGCTACGCAGTTGCTGCTCGACGGTGTGATCCGTGTCGATGGTCAGAGCGTGGGCGGGCCAGCGCAGCCCAATGATTCGGGCGGGTCCGGCGGCAGTGTGTGGCTGCAGGTCGGCAGCCTCAGTGGCAGTGGCACCATCAGCGCTGACGGAGGCAGCCACAACGGTCTGAGTAACCCGACCAACAGCTTTGTCAGCGGTGGTGGTGGTGGCGCTGGACGAGTGGCCATCAATTACACAAGCATGAGCGCTTTCAACGGGATGATCAGCGCCAAGGGAGGCTTGGGGCACGATAATGCCGGGCTGGTGGATCCATTGCGTTGCGGAGGCGCGGGCACGGTGTACCTCAAGAAAAGCAGCGACACCTACGGCGAGTTGATCATCGACAATGCCGGCAATGCCACCTCGGGCTTTACCACCCCGCTGCCGCCGCAATGGTTAGTGAGGCTGGAAACTTTTTCCGTATTGGGCAACGCGCGGGTTTCGACGCCGGATTCAGTGCATGTCGTAAACGGAAATGCGAGTTCCTTTTCGGCCCTGATCACCGGAGGCCAACTGCAAGTCAGTGGTCTGATTGTGGCCGGCACCCTCGTCTTCGGCCCCGCCGACAGCGATGACGACGGGCTGCCGGACACTTACGAAATCGCGAACGGGTTGAACCCCAACGACCCCACCGATGCGTCCCACGACGACGATGACGACGGTTTCACGAACTGGCAGGAATACCTCGCCGGAACCGATCCTCACAATCCCGCCAGCGCCATGACGATGACGCAAACAGCAGCTTTCGGCCAGGACGCCCACCTTTCATTCAACACGCTCGTCGGCAAAAAATATCGGGTCGAATACAGCGACACGTCACCCAGCGCTAATGCCAACTGGTCGATCCTCGCCGATGACATTCTCGGAACCGGCTCCGTGCTGAACGCCATCGATGTGGGCAGCAGCAACCGGCTCACACGATTCTACCGGATTTCATTGAAGCCCTAAAGCTTGGTGGCGCTGAACTCGGATGCCGAGATCGGCGGCGTGAGCACCGTGCTCCGGTGCCTTCAAAAAAACCTTCGCGGCGCGCGAGGCTTCGGGCAGATTACAGTGCAGTGCTGACACGAGTTATCCATTGTCATCGTACAGGCCGGAGAGTATTGTCACCGCATGGTTTCCGACCGGGATAAAGCTATCATTAGCGACTTGGCACGCCGTTACGGCGCGGTCAAAGTCTGGCTGTTCGGTTCCAATGCCGACCCGGGCCAGCGCGGTCGTGATTTGGATCTGGCGGTGGAGGGTGTCGCCGCCGACAGTTTTTTTCAGTTTGTTGGCGAGTTGATGATGGCGCTGTCCCAGCCTGTGGATGTCGTCGTCCTGGAGAAGCGGTCGAAACTAAGCCGGCTGATTCGGAGGGAAGGGATACCGATCTATGGCCAGTCTGCGCGAAAAGGTTGAGGCGGAATTGGAGCAGATGGACCGGGCGATACGCGAGTTGCCGAGCGTTCGCCGCTTTCCCAAACTCTCGGTGTTGGAGTTGGGAGGCACGGCATCGCTGCTGAGTTCGCTCTATCATGGGGTGGAGAACGTTTTGAAGCAGGGGTTGCTCGAACTCGGAGTGGCCCCGCCAAGCGGGGCTGCCTGGCACCGCGATTTGCTCATGTCGGCCTGCTCGCAGGGGATCGTCTCCGCCGAACTCCGCGACGGCCTTGCGCCTTACCTGGCTTTTCGTCATTTCTTTACTCACGCCTACGGCTTCGACTTGGATGCAAAGCGAATGCGGCCACTGGTCGGGGAGGCGAGAGCGGTGTGTGCCAGCTTCAAGAAGGAGGTGAGGCGATTTACGCGGGCGCAGGCGAGCCGGCGGCGGCCGCAGTGAACAGGAGTGTGGCTGAGGGTAGCTGTCACCTGCCGCCGATGAAGCCTCTTTTCAACCGATTTCCAAACCTCTCCTGTGCGATTCTTCTTTGCCTCAAAGGTAATCCGCGCGCACCGACCGCCGATCTGAACTGTCCGTCTCGATTTCCGCGAACGCCCGAATCCTTTCCGCGCTCTCCCGGTCGTGATCCGCGTTGCTTTTGCTCTGTTCCCGGTTGTCCGAGCCGTGATCCGCCCCATCACGACGCTGATCCTTATGGTCACGGCAGCGATCCGCACGCTCCGGACACTGTTCCGCGTTGTCTGAACTGTTTTCCGTATTCTCCGGAAGCTGATCCGCGTTCTCCCACGCGGTTTCCACGATCTCTCAACTCATTTCTGCGCTGGCCCTTCGCATTCCTGCAAGCTCCCGATGCATTTCCGCGTACTATCGTCTCATGGCTGCAATCTCCCAGATGATTTCCGCAATCGCTCAAGTTATTTCCGTTCTCCCCGGACTGATTTCCGCGATCTCCCGACCTGGAGCCGCAGGCGCACGGCTGTGTTCTGCGGTTGCCCGGCTTCTGACCGCAGTGTTCAAGCAGCGCGCCGGGCACGGTGCCAAGAGTTCCGCCCTTTCTGGGTGTCCATCCGTAAGTGCCAGATTTTCCGATGCTCAGTTTGAACAGTGATCCGCTGTCGGCGAGTCGCCGACCAAAGTGGGCGATACGCCGCGCGCTCCTCAAGGCAGCCCACAATTTCAGCAAATGCTCCATTTTAACATTCTTGATCCTCCATCCAAAACAGCCGGAAAGTGCTGCAATCCAGAACGTCGGCGCACGCTGACCGGAGCCGGACGCACCGAGTCAGTAGCAGCGCGCAAGTCCGCGTTGAACGGCTTTTGCCTTGACCCATGCGCGAGCGCAACTAATCCTTGCCGCCGAAGTCCCGCATGAATGAATTTATGATCAAAACAAGTTTTATCCGTCCGACGGCCTTGGCCATGCTCGCTGTTTTGCTGGCCGGCACGGCCTTCGCCGATGACGCAATCGTGGCGAAAAAGAAAATCGGTTATCCCACCCTCGGCTCGGTCGAACGGCTCGATCCCGCGCTCGATAAGCTCATCGATCCCAAAGCGCAGATCGAAAAGCTCGCCGAGGGATTCAAGTGGGCCGAGGGGCCGGTCTGGTTTCGTCGCGAGAACTGCCTGCTCTTTTCCGACGTGCCCCGCAACACCGTTTACAAATGGAAGGAAGGAAATTTTGAGGCAACGGAGTTTCTCAAGCCCAGCGGCTACACCGGCAAAATCCCGCGCGGCGGCGAACCCGGCTCCAACGGCCTGACCGTCGATAGCCACGGCGCGCTCGTGCTTTGCCAGCATGGCGATCGCCGCGTCGCCCGCCTGGAAGCGAATCACCAACTCACGCCCCTGGCCGAGCACTACAAATGGCGGCGTTTCAACAGCCCGAATGATCTTGTTTACAAATCGAACGGCGATCTTTATTTCACCGACCCGCCGTACGGGCTCGAGGGCAACAACGACGATCCGAAAAAGGAACTCATGTTCAACGGCGTCTATCGGCTCGCCAAAGACGGCACGGTGACGCTGCTCACCGGTGAACTCAGCCGACCCAATGGCATCGCCTTCTCGCCCGATGAAAAAACGCTCTACGTGGCCAACTCTGATCCGCAGAAGGCGATTTGGATGGCCTACGATGTGAAGCCCGATGGCACCATCGCCAACGGCCGTTTATTTTTCGACTCCACGGCTGCGGTCGCGACCAAGAAAGGTCTGCCCGATGGAATGAAAGTCGATGCTGCGGGAAATGTTTTTGCCACCGGTCCTGGCGGCGTTTACGTGTTCACCTCCGATGGGCGGCATCTCGGCACGATTGACACCGGCGAGGCGACCGCGAACTGCGGTTGGGGCGGCAACGGCACCGTGCTCTACATCACGGCGAACGAAATCACGTCCGTCGCGCCGGGGCAAGTGCGCACCGCCTCGCCGAAAGTCTGCAAAATTCTTCAATTCACGGATCTCCATTTCTTCAACACGGAGAAGGCTGACGACGAACGAACCATCGACGAGTTTCGCAAACACATCGACCTCCAGCACCCGGATCTCGTCGTCATCAGCGGCGACCTTTGGCATGACAACCCCGATGGCCGCGGCGAGCGTGGCTTGGAACTCGCGCTGAAATCTTTTTCCTCGTGGGGCGTGTCATGGACCATGTGTTGGGGCAATCACGACCTGCTCGCGGATTACCAGCGTGGGCATGACGTTTTGGAGAAAGCGCCTGGCTCAATCTATCGCGGCGGCACGACGCATGGCGATTATCGGATCGAAGTGCGAACACCCGGTGGCGATGAAAAATCCCCGCCCGTGCTCGACCTTTTTTTCCTGAACAGCAACGACGCCGGTCTCGGCGCGTGGCAGATTCAATCGCTGCGTCAGATGACTGCGCAGGTAGCGGCGACGCGCGCGAAGCCAGTTCCCGCGTTCGCGTTCTTTCACATCCCGATCCTCGAATACGAAACACGCATCTCCGCGGAAACATTGAAGGGCGTGAAGCTCGAAGGCGTCGGCCGCGCAAAGGAGGACGGCTCGGCTTTTCCCGCGTTGACGGCTCCGCACACGATTCGCGCGTGCTTCTGCGGCCACAATCATACCAATGATTACGTCGTGAAAGCAGGCGACCTCGATTTGATTTATGGGCGCTCGAGTGGTTACGCCGGTTACGGCGGCGACAAATTGCGGAAGGGTGCGAAGCTCATTGAAATCGATCTCGCGAACGGGAGTTACCAGCAAACCAGCGTCTTCGCAAACGGCTCGAAGCAGGTGGCTTAATCCGCGGATTCAAATGGAGTCGCCAAGGCGTCCGGCTTGTGCATACTCACATTCACACGCTGGACAGTGCGCAGAAGTTGTGTTGCGACTTGTTGCAATGAACGATTCGAGCCAGAGCACATCCGAACAATTGACTGCGGACCAAAGGGCTCCGGTTCCCGACTCGCCCGGCCCGCCGCCGTCGATTCCTGATCACGAACTGCTCCGTTGCATCGGTCGCGGCAGTTACGGCGAAGTGTGGCTCGCGCGCAATGCCCTTGGCTCGCTTCGCGCCGTCAAGGTCGTCCATCGCCAATCCTTCGACCACGATAAACCTTACGAGCGCGAGTTTGAGGGTTTGAAAAAGTTCGAGCCGATCTCGCACGCCCGCGAAAGCCAGGTGGACATCTTCCACGTCGGACGCAATGACGCCGCCGGTTTCTTCTACTACATCATGGAGCTGGCCGACGACGCGGCGGGGCCGCGAGTTGAGGATCAAAATGAGTTGAAGGTTGAAAGTTCCGGGACCGCGCACGAAACCCTCACCCGTCCTTCGGACACCCTCTCCCAGCGGATGGGAGAGGGCCGGGGTGAGGGCGGCTTGTCTCAACTCTCAACTCAAGATTCTCTCAACTACATTCCCCGCACTCTCAAGCACGACTTGCGCACGCGCGGCGCGCTGCCCGTCGCCGAATGCGTGCAGATCGCTCTCTCGCTCACCCGCGCGCTGGAGCACTTGCACGCGCACGAACTTGTCCACCGCGACATCAAACCATCGAACATCATCTTCGTGAAGGGCGTGCCCAAGTTGGCGGACATCGGCCTGGTGACGAGTGTCGATGCCACGCGCTCGTTCGTGGGCACCGACGGCTACATCCCACCCGAAGGCCCCGGCACAGCGCCCGCCGACCTCTACAGCCTCGGCAAGGTTTTTTACGAATGTGTCACCGGCAAAGACCGCCTCGATTTCCCCGAACTCCCCGCCGACTGGCGCACCCGCCCCGACTTCGACCAACTCCTGGAATTCAACGAAGTCCTCACCAAAGCGTGCGACGGCGATCCACGACAGCGATACCAATCGGCTGTCGAAATGGACTCCGAACTGCAACTACTTCAAATCGCCAAGTCGGTGAAGCGCCAGCGCCTTTGGCAACAGCGCTTCAACTCTGTCAAGCGACTCGCCATCGCCGCTGTGGTCACTGGTTTGGTAGTCGTCGGCTTAAATCTCGCGAAGAACGAACTTGCCCGCCGCAGCACTGCGAACAAATCCTCCGGAGAAACCTTCGACACTTCCGGCACCACGAACCCCGCCGCGTGGGAGGCGTACCGGAAAGGCAGATTTTTTCTCGACGAGCAAACCAGCGATAGCCTGCACAAGGCGGTGGCGCAGTTCGAGACTGCGATCCGAATCGATCCGAGCTTCGCCGAAGCTCATGCGGGGATGGCCACGGCATATTCCTACTGGTACGTCACGGATTGGGATTTTCCTCCCAAGGAGAGTGTTGCGAGAGCCGAGAAAGCGGCCAGCAAGGCGTTGGCCTTGAAATCGAATTTGGTGGAGCCCCTCGCCGCGCTCGGCTACGCGAGTTTCGCCTGTGAATACCATCCGGCCCAGGCCGAAGCCCAGTTACGTCGAGCAGTGCGCTTGGAACCGAGCAACGAGCGGGCACTGCAATGGCTGTCCATGTGTCTCAGTTCTCAGGGCAAATTCGACGAAGCCATCGCGATCTCTCGCCGCGCCTTGCAATTGAATCCGGCGTCGCTGACGCTGAACAGACACCTTGGATGTCGGTTGTTTGATGCACATCTCTTCCCCGAGGCCATTGAACAGCACCATCGCACGCTGGAACTTGCACCCAAAGACAAACTGACCTGGGATTATTTGGCGATGGTTCATCAGGTCGCCGGGCAATGGACCGAGGCCCGGGACGCCTGTCTGGAAAGCGCCAAACTCTCGGGCGAGACGAACGTCGTTCATGCCATCACTAATGCTCCTTTAGCACGTGAGGGGGCATTGGTATTTTGGCGAATAAATTTCGCCAATGGAGAAGGCGACCCCGCCGTTGCTAATCAAAACCCCATCGGATCCGCGATGGAAGCGGCTATGGCGGGTGAGTATGAGAAAGCCATTCAATTGTTGGAGAATAGTGTCGGTGCAGCCCAATCGTACCGAACCAAAGTGTATCCAGTCTTCGATGCGCTCCGAAACGATCCGCGCTATGGGGAACGCTTTACAAACGTTCTTCGGCGAATTGGTTTCCGGCCGTGAACGCGGCAGAGACTAGCCGCCTTGGCCACCAATTTTTCCTTTGAACACGCGCACTCGGTAGAAGCGTGTTCCTTGGCGTTTGTCTGAATCGGAATCCACAAGCCGGAGCGTTAACATGCCATCCTCCCCCAACTGCTCACTACTGGGAAAGGCGCTACCTCCTAGGCTTCGGAAATCCCACGTTTTAAGGTCGCTTGATACCTCGATAACGTGAGTTACTTCGTAGGAGAGCGGACGAAGGCGGTACTCAAGGGCGAAACGCAACAGGTTTCCTTCGCCGACGAACAGACCTCGCAGCCACGGTTCATGGTCCGCGACTCGCGAATCCAAGCCTTGGGCGTACTCGGTCAGATTCGAAATGCCATCTCCATCCGGGTCGGCGTCGTCGCCCGAAATCTCCGGCTGACTGAGTTCGGCGGGAGTGAAGTGTCGCCGCTGCCAGGCTTCGTAGGACATCGTCGCGGCGAAGAGGTCGTTGGTCGGCCAGGCCTTAATGGAGGATAACGCTGAATCTATCAGCGATTTCGCTTCACTGGAAAGACTGTTGTCCTCGGTGCTAAAAAACAGAACGTAAACGAGACCGTCCTTGCGGCGAACCGCCCAAGTGTCGGCCGCGCTCAAGGAACCGTCGTGCCTTATCTCACCGGTCGATTCGTCGATGAACCAGCCCATGCCGTAGGGTTCTCCGCCGGTTCTTGACTGAGGCGTCACGGTAAGCATGGTCTGGAGCGCGTTCGTAGAAAGCAGATCCGGTATGGACTGCTTTCCATCGATGGCACCGATGAGTCGGGCATAATCGATAGCTGAAGTGGCACATCCCCCGGCGCCTGGCCAGACTGCGGGAGGTGTGTTGTACGCGAGTTCAGAAGTCACGGTGGCGACCTGTTCGTTGAATGTAAACGAACGAAAGTCGTAAGCGGGGCTCATCCATTGCACGACTTCCTCTGGGAGGCGTTCGGCGCGAGTTGCTCCCAAGATTCGAACCCGCGTGATGTCAGCCGAGGCAAGAAGGGAGTGAATCGCCTCCTCGTAAGAACGGCCAGTGATCTCTTCAAGCAGCACGCCCGCGGTCATGTAACCTGCGTTTACATAGGCGAACGTGGTGCCAGGTTTATGTTGGAGAGGAAAACCGGTGAGCCATCCTACCATATCGCGTGCGGTCAAAGGGCGCGTGATGCCAAGGTCTATTGCGCAGCGCCTGAACCATGTGTTGTGATTAAAACCAATCCCGCCGTTCGGATTCTTGGCCGTGTCCCGATCCCAACCGCCCGTGTGATTAAGCAGGTGACGAACGGTGATATTGGTCAGGCGCGAGTCAATCTGCGCACCGGGAAAAGTCGGCGGTGGCAGGTTCAGCATGGGGAAGACTCTATCGTCAAGATTGAGCCGGCCTTCGTCCACCAGCTTGAGCAAAGCGGTGGCGGTTATTGCTTTCGACAGGCTCGCGATACGAAAAAGCGAATCGGGCTGCACTAATTCGTCCGATTCGGGATCGGCGTACCCGTAGCCGCGAGCCAGGATCAGTCGGCCATCTTTCATGATCGCAAGCGAAGCACCGGGAACAGCGTGAGTTCGCATGAGCGTCTGAAGGCCTTTTTCCAGAGCGCTCAGGTTCGTGAAACTCGCGCCCGTAGGTTGCGACCAGTCGCGCACCGTCAGACGGGCCACTGCGCTGGTCATGACGCCAGCAGAATTCGAGAGCACCACGCGATAATCGCCGCCGTCGGTCAGTGCGGCGGCGTTTAGCCGGAAGGTTTTGTTGGTGGCGTTCAAAATGTCGTCCCCTTTCCACTGCCACTGAAAGTTCATAGGCGTGGTGTTGGTGAATGACACCTTAAACGTCACGGGCCGTCCCAGCCACGCGAACTGAGTGAGCGGCGGATCGATGATCTGCGGTGATGTGTCGGCGCGTGCCGCAACAGGAAAAACGCCGAACAAGGCCACCATGAAGAGTCGGAGTTTTGTTTTCATAATCTTAGAGACCGATTTTGAGTTAGCAGTTTGCTGAAATACTCCAACCAAGTTTGAACAATGGCGAAACGGACGGGTCAGAGAACCATGCGTGGAAAGCCTCAAGCCCAGCCGGAGTTTCTGACGACCATCAACCTGAACCAGCGTGTCCCCGCCGACCATCCGCTGCGCGGGATCAAGACCCG
>JACPZS010000030.1 GCA_016195385.1 Verrucomicrobiota bacterium | reverse complement strand
TTTCAATTACTGATCTCCATCATAGATCAAGGAACTTTATGGTGATTCGTCTCGGAAAATTCTTCTCTGCATCTGCAGCCGGAGCGCCGAGCATTGCTCGGCTTCGGAACTGTGTGCATGGCCGGGCCGAGCGATGCTCGGCGCTCCGCCGGCAACGCGGCGCCTTGACCACGGAACTGATCGTCGCGATGGCCATCCTTGCGACGGTGTTGCTCCCGATTGGCTACGCGTTCTCGCACGAACGAGTTCTATGTCGCGCTTACTATCATCGCGCCATCGCAATGGAAATCGTCGATGGTGAGCTTGAAGTGTTGGCTGCGGGCGAATGGCGCGCGTTCAAATCGGGCATCCAACCTTACGTGGTGCGTGCCGAATCGTCGAAGAATCTGCCGCCCGGAAAATTTGAACTGACGTTGAGCAACCAACTCGTCCGTCTCGAATGGCTGCCGGCTGGCAAAAACGGCGGCGGGCACGTGCGGCGCGAGGCCAATTTGCGTTGAGTCGATTCATCCCATGAAAATTCACTTTCCCAAACGAGAAGTTTCGTTCGTCTCTGCGCGCGGTACTCGTTTGAATGCGCAGCCCCGGAACGCGGGTTTTCCATCCGCGCTCCATTCGCAGCGAGGCCTCACGCTCATCGAATGTTTGGTTTACATTTCGGTACTCTTCGTCGTGTTGGGTGTCGCGTACAAAGCGTCCGACCAATTCGTCGGCAATTCGCTGGATCTGCGCCGCAATGCCGCTGACATCGTCCACGCGTTGCAGGCCGGCGAGCGCTGGCGCGCGGATGTTCGCGCGGCGACCGGACCGCTGCGGCTGGAGGTGTTCGAGGGCGACGAAGTCCTGGAAATTCCGCAAACCGCCGGGACGGTGCTTTACCAATTCGCGCGGGGCAACGTCTGGCGGGCGCAGAGCAAACAGGAGCGCTGGATTCTGCTGTTGTCGAAAGTGAAAAACTCGCGGATCCAATTCGACCAAGGCCAGAAGGTGCGTTCGGTGCGCTGGGAAGTCGAACTAAAAAGCCGTCACGAGCCGGCGAAAGTCCGCCCATTGTTTAGTTTTCAATCCATCCCCGCGATTCAGGCAAGCCGATGAAATTGCATTTTACCTCCCGACAACGACGCGAACAAGGCATGGCTGTGCTCGTGGTAATTGTGCTGCTCTCCATCATGGCGGTGTTTGTGTTGAGCAACGGCCGCGCGCTGGGCCAGCTCAAACAGGAACTCAAGCTCGTCGAGAAACGGCAGCAACGCCGGCTGGAGCCAAAGCCGGCGGCGCGCGCGGTTGCTGGCTCCGAGACGAATGGCGTGGCCGGAGCCAACAATCCAAGTGCGAAGTAGAATTTCCGTGGCGTGAATAAAATCCAAACCATCGAACTATCGCTGCGCGCGTTTCGCCTCGGCGTCATCAGTTTACTCCCGGTGATTGGACTGCCGTTCGGTGTGCTGGCACTCCATGCTTCTCGCCGCTGTCGCACGACCGCACTGGGTGAGTGGAATCCCGCCGCCAATTATTTGGCATGGGGAGTCCGCCTGGCTTGCTTCGGCATAGTAGTTTCAAGCCTTTGTTTCCTCGCTATTCTTGCCGCGCAATTTTAGGACGCCGAACGCCGTCGCTTTCCGCCCGCACCGCTCGGAGTAAGATTTTTCAGCCGCTGAAAATCGCTTTTCATTCGTCGCTCGCTGGCGCTATTCTCCGGCAGTCCATGAAACCAACCGAGTCATCTGTCGGAACCATTTCCCGTCACCAATTCACGCGCCGCGCTTTCCTCAAAGCCGGCGCTGTCACTGCACTCTCCGCAGCATCGTGGAGTCGCGTCTTGGGCGCGAACGAACGCGTGCGCGTCGGCTTCATCGGCGTTGGGCTGATCGGAAGAATCCATCTGCGCAACTTTCACGCGCAGCCGGACGCTCAAATCACGGCCATCGCGGAGACCTACCGTCCGCGCCTCGATGCAGCGGTGGAAATGGTCGGCGGCGGCGCGAAGAAGTACGGTGACTTCCGCCGTCTGCTTGACGACAAGAATGTCGATGCCGTCGTGGTCGCGACACCGGATCACTGGCACGCGTTGCAAACCATGCTCGCCTGCGCCGCGGGCAAGGATGTTTACGTCGAGAAACCGCTCACGCTGTTCACGCGCGAGGGACGCTGGATGGTCGAGGTCGCAAAGCGGCACAAACGCGTCGTGCAGGTCGGCACGCAGCAGCGTTCGGCGGCGCATTATCACAAGGCCAAGTCACTCCTGCTCGGCGGGAAGATCGGCGAACTGGCTTCCGTGCAGTGCAATTTCTTTCGCAACGTCTCGCCGGGCTTCGGCAATCCTCCGGATTGCGCGCCGCCGCCGGAGCTGGATTACGACATGTGGCTCGGCCCCGCGCCCAAGCGGCCCTACAATCCGAACCGCGCCATTTATCACTTCCGCTGGTTCTGGGATTACTCCGGCGGGCAGATGACGAATCTCGGCGCGCACTCGCTCGACATCGTGCATTGGGTCATGGGCGTCAAAGGCGCGCGCGCCATCAGCAGCTCCGGCGGGAGATTTTTTCTCAAGGACAACTGCGAAGTGCCGGACACGCAGGACGCGCTCATCGAGTATCCAAAATTTCAGACCACCTGCCAGTTCCGTGAATGCACTGCGGGCCGCGCGGAGACGAGTATGGGCAGTCTCGTCTTCTTCGGCACGAAGGGCACGATGGTGCTGGGACGCGATGGCTTTGAAGTCATGGCGGACAAAAAGGAAAGCCCGAACAACATCGTCGCGCGCATCATCGGCGGGCATCCGGTCGGCGGGCCGCAACCGGTGCCGGAGCCGGCGGGACAATTGTGGACGGAGCCGGAACAGGACAAATCGGGCGACTGGAAAGATCAATACGTCCAGCACACGCGCAATTTCCTGGACTGCGTCAAGTCGCGGAAGGAAGCGAACTCCGATCTCGAAAGCGCCCATCGCATCGCCACCGTTTGCCATCTCGCGAACATTTCGCTGCGCACGGGCCGGAAGCTTCGTTGGGACTCCGAGAAGGAGGAAATCATCGGCGACCACGACGCCGCGCGAATGCTCGTGCGTCCGTATCGCGCGCCGTGGGACAAGGAACTGCGGGCGCTGAGGGTGGGTTGACCTGTGAACGCTTCCTGAAAAACAGTCATTGCAGCAAGACTCGTGACGTAAACGGGGCGAAGGCGAGAGTTTGGCGCAACTGGCTCACCGCGTTAAAAATTTCGGACGAGATAAAACACCCCGGAAGGATTCGGTCCGCCACGCGATTCATGGACGAGAGTGCGGCTGATGGACGCCTTGATCGCCCAATGCTCGTTGAACGTATAAACGATTCCGAGGCTTGTGAGCCATTGATGGTTTTTGCGATCTTCTATCTGCGTGTAGCCGAAAATCTCCGTGCCGAGCGCGAGATGACTGTTGAACGAGTAGAGCGTGCCGAGGCCATAATAGCCCACGTCCGTCGCGCTGGGGCGGAAGGCCATTTGATAACCGACTTCGGCCCAGTTGTAGAAGTTGCCGATGGTCTTGCCGAACTGCAGCGGCAACTGCGCCCGCCACACGCCATCACTCAGCCCGCGTTTTTTGTCGGCGGTCGGAAAGAAAATTTTCGGTGCGATGCCGATGGAAGGGAGCCAACTGTTCGTGTCCGCGTCGATGAAACGCCACTTCACTTTGAACTCAGTTTCCGCGAAACCGCCGACGCTTGACCCGATACGCGGCTCAAGGATGCGGCCCGCGAGCGTGAGGTTAAGGCGCACGTTGGGAACCACCGCGTAATTCAAATCGAGCACGGGCGCAGTCCAGACGTTCCCCCCGTTGTTGCGCTCCGCCGTCATGCCGTACTTGATTTCCCAGCCGGGCGAGAACTCCGGGTCGTCGGTGACGAACGGAGAATCGGCGCGGGCTTGAATGGCGGAACCGCCGAGTGCGAACAGCCAGAAAATCTTTTTCAGTCCCGTGGCTTGTTTTGGTCGCATCCGCCAGTAGATGACGAAGCCCGTGATGGTCATCACGATGAGCGCGACGCCCCAGCCCATGCCGACAATCATCCCGCCGTCACCAAGCGCCTCGCCGGAGTGAAGTTTCAAGATGAACGAATCGTCGTCGTAATCATCCTCCTTCACGATGACGGCGGTGTTGGCGTTGACGACGATCTTGCGTGCGGGCTTCCCTTTCGTTGCGCCCAGATAAAACGTGATCGTCGGCGCGTCGCCCTTGAGTTGCCACGTAATTTTATCGAGCGGTTGGTTGCCGGCTTTGGCGGCGACAGCGGCTTGGGCCTGGGCGAACTTCGCGCTGAACTCGGCGCTCGGCGTCTGAGCCGACACTTTCGAGACGGTGTCGCGCAGTTTTTCGCGCAGCGCTTCCTCTTCGCCAAAGAAGCGGACGCATTCGAGCCATACGCCTGTGAACGCGGTCAGGACAAAAAAGACGGCGGCCACGAGTCCAATCCAACGGTGCCATTTACGCATAATGATTTTCAGGAAAACACCTGGCGCATCAGCACCTTCAAACGCTTCCGCACTTCGTCGAGTTCTCTGCGCCCTTTCGGCGTCAGCCGGTAGAACTTGCGAACCTTGCCGTTCACGACTTTTTGATAAACCTTCACGTCGCGCTCCGACAACAGAGCTGCAAGCGTCGGATACAGAGTGCCGGGGCTGAGTTTGAAACCCAACTCCTCCATCTCGTTGAGGATCTGCACGCCGTAGACGTCTTCTTTCGAAGCGCGCCACAGCGTGTAGAGCTTCACAAACCCACGGAGAAAGTCGCGATCCATTGCCATAACGGGCGCCAATATCGTGTTTCGATAGCGAGATTAGAGAACGAGTGATGCGTTGTCGAGTGAATCATTTGTCGGCCGTGAACGCGGCAGCCAGAATCCTGAGCAAGGTCGGTTAGTTGCGTCACGACGGATACGCGTTCACCTTACCCGCTTGTCTTTTCGCCTCGCTTTGTTAGCCTCGCCCGCCTTGATTTTAACGGCCATGCAATTCTACAAGTATCACGCTCTGGGCAACGACTACCTCGTCGTTGATCCGAAGGATTTTCCCGGCCCGTTTTCCACCGAACAGATTCAACTCATCTGCCATCGCAATTTCGGCATCGGCTCCGACGGCATCCTCTTCGGCCCGCTGCCGGCGGACAAAGCGCCGTTCGCGCTGCGCATCTATAATCCCGACGGCAGCGAGGCGGAAAAGAGCGGCAACGGTCTTCGCATCTTCTCGCGCTATCTGTGGGACAAGAAACTCGTCGCCGAAAATGAATTCGCGATCCAAACCGCCGGCGGTGTCGTGCGCTCAACGGTGATGCCAGGCGGCAAAACGATTCGTGTCGAAATGGGGCGCGTCAGTTTCATGAGTGACATGATTCCCGTTGCCGGCGCGAAACGCGAAGTCATCAACGAAGAAATTTCCGTGGCCGGCCGCGAATTCACTTTTTGCGCCGCGACGATTGGCAATCCGCATTGCGTGGTAGTAGGGCGCGTCGCTCCGCGCGCGCCGGGCTCCAGATTATCCGAGGCGGCGCGCACGGAGTGGCGCGCCCTACCTGAAATCAGCGAGGCGATGGCCAGAGAATACGGCCCGCACCTGGAGGTTCACGCGAATTTCCCGAAGCGCACGAACGTGCAATTCCTCAAAGTGATCGACCGACGCAATATCCAGATCGAAATCTGGGAGCGCGGCGCCGGTTACACGCTTGCCAGCGGCAGCAGCAGCAGTGCGGCGGCGGCGGTCGCGCGGCGGCTGGGCCTCTGCGACAACTCCATCACCGTTCACATGCCCGGCGGCCAGATCGCGATCGAGTTGAGCGACCAATTCGACGTGCAGATGACCGGCCCGGTCACGCGCGTCGGCGAAGGCACGCTTGACCCGGAACTTTTCACCACGAAGCTCTAACTTTTTTGACCATGTTTACCGGAACTTACACCGCCATCGTCACCCCCTTCAAAAATGGACAACTGGATGAAGCCGCGCTGGAGCGCCTCATCAAAGGCCAGATCAAAGGAGGCGTGGGTGGCATCGTGCCCGTCGGCACAACTGGCGAATCGCCGACGCTTGATTTCGAAGAGCACATCCAGGTCATCAAGCTGGCCGTCAAATTCGCGGCGAAGAAAATCAAAGTTATCGCCGGCACGGGCGGCAACTCCACGAGCGAGGCGATTTATCTGACGAAAGCCGCCGAGTCCGCGGGCGCGGACGGTTCGCTCCAAGTCGCGCCGTATTACAACAAGCCAACGCCGGAAGGATTGTTCCAACACTTCCGCGCCATCGCGCGCGCGACGAAACTGCCGCTCATGCTCTACAGCGTGCCCAGCCGTTGCGGCGTCGAGATCGGTGTGGACACGGTGAAGCGCCTCGCCGCCGAGTGCAAAAACATCGTGAGCATCAAGGAAGCGGGTGGCAGCGCGGATCGCGTGAGCCAGTTGTGCGCGGCGTTGCCGAAGGTGTTCACAATTCTGAGCGGCGACGACTCGTTGACGCTGCCGTTCATGTCCGTCGGCGCGGTCGGAGTGGTAAGCGTTGCGTCGAACATCATCCCGCGCGAAGTGAGCCGGATGGTGAAAGCGTTTGCCGCCGGCAAAATTTCCGAAGCGCGGAAACTGCACGCGAAGTTTTACCCGCTGTTCAAAGACCTGTTCATCGAAACGAACCCCGTGCCGGTCAAAGCCGCGCTGGCAATGCTCGGCCAGATCGAAGAAGAATCCCGCCTGCCACTCGTGGCGATGAGCGCGAAGAATCGGGAGACGTTGAAGGCGACGATTAGGGCGTGCGGGATAGTTGTGCCGCAGTAATCAGCAGGAAGAACTCGCATGCAAGAGCTATTCAAATTTTTAAAGGCGCTAAATACGGATTACGGGAACCTCTTGTTGCTTGCGACTGCGATTTTCGCTCTGTATTACGCAATTCGAGAGCACAAGATTAAGCGTCGCCCCACTCCTGTCCCGCTTAAAAAGCCAGTAAACATTGATGATTATCGGTGCTGGGTGGCAGTGTCCCAATTTGAAATCCCAGTTTATTGCAAAAGTTTGGTAAAAGAAACTTTATTTGCAAAAGGTAGGTTGCAATTCAATCATTGACAATAATGCAAACCGGATTGAATCTGTCGAAGTGAACGCAACGACAATTGAAACGCTCCGTGCTGAATCAACCAAACTAAAACGCCAAGCCAAACGGATTGACGATTTAATTGCTGAGTTCGTTTCGGAATCAGACACAAAGGAAATCGATCCTTCTGCCCAGCCAATGCAAGCCGCAGGGGTGTCGGTGAATTCTGGAAAAAAGCTAGACTTAGCTGGCAAAAAGCAGCCGGATGCCTGCTTTCAAGTTCTAAAGGATGCCGCAACACAGTTAACTCGCAAAGAGATTTACAAGCGCGCAATTGAACGTGGCGCTAAAATTCCAAGCGAAGATCACCTTTCGCCCGTATTAAGCCGTGATGACCGTTTTGAAAATGCCGGGCGTGGCATTTGGAAGCTGGCGAAAGACCAATAATTTTGCGGCTCATTGCCGCTCAGAGGAAATCTAACCAACCATGAAAATAAAGCTTTAGCGCCTGATGTGGGAGTGGGTGGAAGTTGAGCCAGGGCCCGTGAAACGGGCATTTTCTCGAAGAGCGTGAGGCTCAAAATCTGTAGAATAGTGTAGAGGCTGG
>JACPZS010000029.1 GCA_016195385.1 Verrucomicrobiota bacterium | reverse complement strand
CTTCGAGCTCTTCCACCACCATCTCGCTGTAGCCGATGATCGCGTTGAGTGGCGTGCGCAATTCGTGCGACATGTTGGCGAGGAATTGTGACTTCGCGGCGTTCGCCGAGTCGGCGATAGCTTTGGCTTCCTCGGCCGCGAGTTTCGCTTCTTCCGCTGACTTGTGCGCGGATTCCAACTGAGTGTTTTTAACTTCGAGCGCTTCGCGCGCGTGACGCTCCTGCTCGAGCATTTGTTCCCGCAACTGCTCGGCCTCGCGCTTGCGGCGCACGACCATTGAACGCGCCACGAACGCCCAGACCAGCAGGCCGCCGGTCGTGCCGCCAAACGGCCCGATGATCCACGCGTTCGCGTACCACACCGGAACTATCCGCAACGGCACCAGCGTCGGCGGCGAATAGTTCAAGTCACGATCGATGTATTGCACTGCCAGCGTGTGTTCTCCGGACTCGGAAGCGTTCCAAAAGAATTGCGGCTCGGTGATAACTCGCCAACCGGAGTTCGTATCTTGAACCCCGGACGGCTGGTAGGGCGCGTCGCTCCGCGCGCGCCGCATTGGGTCGTCCCTGGGAACGGCGCGCACGGAGTGACGCGCCCTACCGCTGTCTCGCAACGCCTCCGCCGTCGGACGTCCGGGGACGACCTGCCAGCGAAACCGGCGGAGTTCCGAGCGGGTCTTGTGGTCGGCCACGTGAAGCTCTACGTCCACGCGCCGTCCGCGTTCGATCGATGGCAGCGCCGCTCCCGGCTCGTAGGGTTTGTCCAACACCACGGTGACGCGCGGTGGCGGGGCGGGAACACGCGGTGCCACATAGCGCGTCACGCCCCGATCCGTGCCGAACCAGAGCGCGCCCGATTTGTCCTCGCAGATCGTGCGGACATCGCTGCCGGCCAGGCCATCGGCCTTCGTCAACGTGGACCACACGGCTCCGTCAAACCGGCTCGCGCCAGCCCGGGTGCCGAACCAAAGCACGTTCTGGTGATCGCGATAAACGCATTGAACATTGTTATGCGCGAGCCGCCCTTTTGATTTCGTAATGCGCGTGAGTTCTTGGCCGTCAAACCGCACTGCTCCCACATCCGTGCCGATCCAGAGCGAGTCATCCCGGTCGATGGACAAGCTGAACACAGCGTTACTCAGTGAACCGGCGGCGGCGCTCAGGGGTTGAAATCCAGCGCCATCAAAGCGCCAGGCGGATAATCCCCGCCATGATCCTGCCCAGATGGTCCCTTTGGCGTCACTGACGATGCTTGTAATTCGCTGGCCACCGGGACTGCGGAAATTCTGCCAGCGTCCATCAATGATATGCGACAAACCACTCTCCGTCCCTGCCCAGACCGATCCATCAGGCGCTGCCGTCATCGCAAACACGCCGTCGTTCGCCAAGCCGTCCGCCGCGGAGGAGCGCATGAAGTTTGTGCCATCGAAACGGATCACCCGGTCACTTCGCGCCGGCAACCACAGGACGCCATCACGGGTTTGCGCCAGGGAGCCTGGAATGCTGATGCGATTGGTCTCCGCGAAGGTGGTGAACTGCCGCCCATCAAAGCGAGAGATTCCCTCGCCCCCTTCATAAAAGGAAGCTGAAGCGTCGTGGCCAAACCATAACGCGCCATCCGCAGCCAGGAAGCTACCCCGCGTGGAATTGGCCGCCAAACCATCCGCCCTGGTGAAGCTGACAAAGGTCGTCGGATCGTACCGGCCAGCGCCGTCTTGATTGCTTCCGAAGTACATCACTCCGTCCGGCGAACTGGTCACGAAGATGATGTGTTCGCCCGGCAGGCCGTCCTCCTTGGTGAAGTTCACGAAATTTGTCCCATCGAAGCGGGAAACTCCGCCGTCGCCCGCAAACCAGACCGCCCCATCCAAAGCGACGTGGGTACAATTGACCCCTGCAAGCCCAAGTCCATGACTCCGGCCGTAGATGACGACATTGGTTCCGTCATAGCTTCCAGCCCCAGAGCCGAAAGATCCAAACCAAACCTTGCCTTTCGCATCGACGCTTGGGGTATCTAAATTTAATTCCAGGCCCGCTTGTTTCGTCACGTTGATGAAGTTAGTTCCGTCGAAGCGCAGCAGACCTGCCTTGCTTGCCATCCAGATGATTCCCTTCCCGTCGCCAGCCATTTTATTGACCCCGCTGGGCGGCCCATTGGTTCCGGTGAAATAGGAAAACTTCTCGCCATCAAAAGAGAAGATCGTGGCATCCCTACTGGACCCGAACCACACCTTCCCGTCCGGCGTCGCATAGATGGCGTCAATGAATCGAAGGTTGGCCACTGGAGCGCCCGTCCATTTATCAATTTTCTTTCCGTCGTAGCGGGCAATGCCAGTCTGCGTGGAGAACCATATGTTTCCCTGATGATCGCGGGCCATGTTCTGAACGAAATTGTCCGGCAGGCCGTCTTCCGTCGTGAAGTTTACGAATTCATGGCCATCAAACCGGGAGGCCCCGCCTTGGGTGGCAAACCAGACCGACCCGTCCGGCTCAATCAGGATCTTGCGGATTTCGTTGTCATCCGCCAGGCCGCGCGCGGTGTTGAAGACCTCCCACGCCCCTTTCTTGAACGGCGCGAAAGTGAAGTCGGCGTTCGCGATGGGCGAGCCGGCTTGCAGCGTGAGCGCGGGAATCTCGGCGACTTCCGGCCCGGCGTTGGTGAGGGACCCGCCATGGAACACGCGATCCAGCTCGTGATAGCGAAAACCGCCGAGCACATGGCAGCGGATGCGATACGCGCCGGGCGCGACGTTGGTGAAGCTGTAGCTGCCCGTGGCGTCGCTGAGTTGCGTTTGCACGACCTGGTTCCCGCGGTCGAGCAATTGCACCGGCACGGCGACGTGGGGCGTTTGATCGAAGCACCGCAGTTTGCCGGCGATACGTCCGACTTCCGCCGCAGAGCTTTGCGCGTGGAGGCGCGCAGTGGTCAAGGAAAACGCCACGCAGCAGCCAAGAAAAATACCGAGACTGGATTTGAGCTTGCTCAATTATTGATTGGCTCTTTCGTAGCCAGTTTGCGGGAAACTGTCACGGTCAATCCCGGCGCTTCGGAGATCGCACTGCCAATGTCGTGCAGCAGGCCGGCGTTCGAACCAAGGCTTTGTTTCAATTTTCTACCGGCACGGCAATCGCCTCGTCGATGAGCAGGATCGGAATGCTTGCGCGCACCGGATACAGAAACCTGCCGTCTGCGCGCAGCAGGCCATCGTCGATTTTTTCGACGATCATCCGGCCCGCGCGGTTTATTAATCCACCACGCGCGATGCGCTGGTTGAGTTGCTCGATGAGTGCCGGCGGCGCCACCGAAAAAGTTTGGTGCGTCTCCGGGCAGCAGAGGAGGTTCAGCAGTTCAGCGTTCATGGTGAAGCCACGGCGTTTACAAGGCGCGCAGCGCGGCCTGGTAAATCTCCTTGAGTGGCGCGCCCGTCTGCGCGGCGAGTTTTTGGCAGGCTTCAAACTCCGGCGCGGCCTGGACGATGCGGCCATCCAGCTTGCCCAGTTTCACCGGCACTTCGCCGTGCGGCGTTTTGACCGTGGTGAACTCGCGGCGCAGCTTGCGGCGCTCGACGGTGGAGCGTCGCACGCCGAACGCGCTGGTCTCGCACAGGATCATTTCGGTGAATGAGTCCGCCGTTTCGAGCGCGCACAGCACCGAGAGGAGCACGCCGGGACGGTTTTTTTTCATCTGGATGGGCGTGTGAAAAACATCGAGCGCGCCCGCAGCCAGCGCTTTGGCGACGAAATGGCCGAGAATTTCCGGACTGAGATCGTCAAGGTTGGTTTCGAGCACGGCGATGGTGTCGGTTTCCCAATCGTGAGTGGCGATCGCTTCGCGCGCCTCGCCGAGCACAGCGCGAAGCACGTTCGGGCGCGTGCGATTGTCGCGCATGCCGAGGCCGTAGCCGACTTTCGTCGCCACGAGATCGCGCATCGGCGCGAAATTTTCCGCGAATTCGGCGAGCAGCGCCGCGCCCGTCGGCGTGACCAATTCGTGCGGCTCGTCGCATTGCGTGAGCGCGATGCCACGCGCACCGAGGATTTCCAAAGTCGCCGTCGTGGGCACGGGAAACCGACCATGCGCGCAGTTCACCCAGCCCGTGCCTTCAATCACCGGCGCGGCCAGCACGCGCGGTTTGCCGAGTTGCTCGAGCGCGATGCACGCGCCGACGATATCGACGATGGAATCAATCGCGCCGACTTCGTGGAAATGAACTTCCTCCGGAGCGTGGCCGTGGATTTTTCCCTCCGCCACCGCGACGCGATGAAAGACCGCGACGGATTTTTGCTTAACCCAATCGGAAAGTTTGCTTTCGAGGATGAGTTGCCGGATGCCCGCAAAATTCCGCTGGCCGGCGTGAGAGTGGGCGACGTGTCCGGGAGCGTGCTCGCGGTGCGAATGCCCGTGCTGATGCTGGTGATTTTCGACGAACTGGATCTGGCAGCGTTCGGTGCGGCTGCCGCGGCGGAGCTTGAGCACGGCGGTAAATTCGTGCGGTTCGGGCAGGTGCGTCGTGGCTTCCAGATATTCGCCATGGCGGGCGAATTTGAAAACCTGCCGCGCTTTGTCCGGCCGGATGGTTTCGAGGGTGACAGTCTGTGCGCTGGGTGGTTTGACGGTTTTTCCGTGAGGGTCGGAAAAATAAAGTCGGAAACGAGGCGGCACGTTCTTCTCGAACACGCTCAATTCAACCTGGCCAAGCAGCGTCGGCACCAGCAAACCGCCGTGTTCGCCCCAGTCTTCCGCGTGCGGTGAAAGCTCGTCGTCGTGCGAATGGACATGGTCGTCATGGGTGTGCGTGCGCGGGTGATCGTCGCGCGAATGGTCATGCTCGACATGAACGTGCTCGTGCTCGTGTTCGAGATGCACATCGAATTTGATGCCGGCGATGCTCGCCTTGTGCCGGCGCTCCGCGTGAAGATGATAGCCGTCGAGCTTGAGCTTCGCGAGTTCGCGCTCCAACAGTTCCAGTTCCACGCCCAGGTCGAGCATCGCCCCGAGGAACATGTCGCCGCTGATGCCGCTGAAGATGTCGAGATAAAGAGTTTTCATGGAGAAACAAGATCAGTGAGCGCGTTCATCTGGCTGGCCGCGTAACCCGCGCCGAAACCGTTGTCAATGTTCACCACGGTCACGCCGCTGCCGCAACTCGTGAGCATGCCCAGCAGCGCCGCGACGCCGCCGAAACTCGCGCCGTAGCCCACGCTCGTCGGCACCGCGATCACTGGCCGTGAAACCAATCCCGCTACCACGCTCGGCAACGCGCCTTCCATGCCCGCGACGACGATCAAAACATTCGCGCGCTGGATCAATTCCAGCCGGCACAACAACCGGTGCAGCCCGGCCACGCCCACGTCGCACACGCGCTCGACGCGATTGCCCATGATTTCGGCGGTAACGGCCGCTTCTTCGGCGACCGGCAGATCGCTCGTGCCCGCGCACAACACCGCGATGATGCCGGCACGCTTGGCGAGCGGTTTTTTCTCGATGGTCACGCAGCGCGCGAGTTCTTGATGGACGGCGTGTTTGAATTTTTTTTGCAGCACACGCACGTGTTCGGACGTGATGCGCGTGATGAGCAATCGCTGTTCACGCACCAGAATTTGCGCGGCGATTTGCGCGACCTGAGCCGGCGATTTGCCCGCGCCGAAAATCACTTCGGGAAAACCTTTGCGCAGCGCGCGATGCGTATCGACTTGCGCGAAGCCGAGGTCGGCGATGGGCGCGGCTTGAAACGTCTGCAAGACCTCGGCGCGGCTGCGGCGGCCGGCACGAAATTGTTCGAGCAACTCAATCGCTTCGTTGGAAGTCACGAAACGAGCGTGCCAGTATGAACGCAACTTGAAAACTGGAAATTACTCCCGATGCTCGCGCCTGCACTCCAATGCGAATGGAGCGCGAGCTGGATGGTAATCACGGACGTGGCACCAAGTGGAGGAACATTGCTTCACCTGCTTCTAAATAGGGACCGCCGTCCTGCCAAAAGCCGTTTTCAAACTTAGAAATGTACCATCGATTGTTGTAGAATCGATACGCCATGTCGCCAGTTTGAAGACTTGTTGAGCCGGGAAACATGGAGCCACGAGATCGGTCAGTAAAAAATTCCGCCAAACACCCGCTCCTCGAAGAGCACGTTACCAAGTAGAATACGGACTTGCCGGTCGACCTGCTAAACCCAAGTCCTCCGCGATTTGTTCCGACAAAAATGACGTCCAAGCTTTCGCTACTCGGATTGAATACGAACCCGCCTTGCCCAGGCAGCACGACCTGATTTGGTTCGCCCCATTCTCCAAAATCGAAGACGTTGACGTCGTAAGTTTGAGTCAAATTATCGAACAAATAAACGACAGTCCCATTCTTTGGCGTCTGGAAGACTTCGGCGACTGTGTGTTGAGCAATTGTTGGATTTCCAAAGAGAGACAGACCGGGACGAGCCTTGACCAGAGTTCCAATTGCGAGAGTCCCAAAATTTGGAACTACTGGCGGGCCGAGCCCATAACCCCCTGTTGCGGTGAAAATAACTTCTGATTGTGTGAAGGCTGCATTTACTGCCTCCGCCTGCTCAAATGTACTGCCTTTTGAGATTTCCCAGATCCTCAATTGTACATTGACCCAAGATCCAGGGAAGAAATTGGTGAGACGGACTGTAGCATCAGGTCCAGTCATCCAATAGCCGGCATTAGTCCCAGTTCCAAAAGGGAATGGATCACTGGCGGGAAGCAATGGGCCTGGAGGGGGCAGAGGTCCGGGTCCAGGTATGTAGGCGTATCTGTTGCCCGCATAAAGTTGAGCAACGTAAGTATCTCCAGAAAGGCGACTCACGCCATCTCGTCCTAGTATTGGCGCATCAATTATGTCAGGAATGTGGTTGCTGAAACGAATAGTTGCCCAGCCGGAGAAAATGCTAAAGCTGGCGAACTGAAGCCGGGCAGGAGGAGAAAGTGGGGCTCCATCCCCGCCGGTTCGGGCTTGGATGGTAGCGCTCGAACCAGATCCTTCGCGGCCGGCCGCGTCTTCGTATGAAGTCCACAGGTTTGCGTCCCACACGCGAACGGAGAAGAAGGCTTCTTCTCCCGCCAGCACGTTCGGCAGAACAATTGTCGCGTCGGCACCTGGCTCAAGTAGCCGGCTTTCTGTCCTGTGCCGAACGGCACAGGTGATCCGACCGGGATCGACTCCGCCTCAGTTCGTCCCGCGTAGAGCTGGGCTAGAAAATTCGCTCCTTCCAATGGTTTTAAAAAATAGGGGCCAAAAATTCGCCAGTCCACTTCGCCGGGAATGTAGTTGTTGAATTCGACCGTCCCATATGTTGGCGGTTTGAGCCGAAAAGTCCGCAATCCTCCAAGCAAGACTGGCATTTGGTGATTATCGATCTTGACCGTAAGAACTGGGGATTCTCCATGAAATCCAAAATTGTGGACGGCCTCCTCAAAAGTTTTACCCAACTGCGCTGGCCAGACGCGCACCTGCACTTGCGCCGTCACACCTGCGCGGATATTTTTCAACACCACGGTCGAATCCGCGCCCGCATCCCAATAGCCGGCCGCCGCACCTTCGCCGAACGGTGCCGGTTCGCCCGCCGGTTGAAAATCATTCGTCGTGACGCCAGCATACAGTTGCGCGAGGAAGCCCGTGCCGCTCAAACGCGTCGTGCCATCCAACGCGAATACGGGCGCGTCCAGCGTGCCGGGAACGAAGTTGCGAAAATCGATCGTGCCCAGAACTGGCGGTACGAGCTGAAACGATTTCAAGCCGAGCAGCGGTGTTGGCAAACTTGGCGGCGTGCCCGCGCCACCCGTCGTCAATTGAACGATCTCCGATTCGCCGTGCGCGCTGCCCGCGTCGAACGCCACGTCGTAGTTTGTGCCCTTCGCCGTATCCCATACCCGCACCTGGCAAAATGCAATCGCTCCAGGCGCAACCATCGGAATCACGACCGCTGGATTAAGCGCGCGGAAATAACCCGCCGCGATGCCGGAACCAAATGGCGCCGCTTCGCCCACGGGCATCAACGCATCCATGCTTGGCCCCGCATACAATTGCGCCGAGTAAGCCGGGCCTTGGAGTTTGGTCGCGCCGTCGGTGCCGAACACCGGCGCGTCCACCACCCCGCCGACGTGATTGGCAAATTGAATCGTGCCCTGACCGCGAACGGAGAGCGCCAGCACGGCAAAAGCAAACGTGGCGAAAAGTTTTCGGCTGAGCATGCGTTTGAGAATTCCTGACCGGAAGATACGAACTTTCGCCGTCTGCGCAAGTCACGGCTTTGAAATCGTGGGTGTGAAGTCGCAGGCAGTTTCACCAATTCGAGCCGCCGTCCGCAAATAATCTCGCCACGCCGAATCGCGCCCGCGCATACTCGCCCCGACAATGTCCGAATTTCTGCGCAGGTTATGGGAGTTGACCCGTCCGTACCGTTTTCGGCTCGGATTGGGTGTGGGCTGCGGCGTGCTGGCGGGTTTCACCGACGCCGCGCTTATTGCCTCCGTGCAGATTGTTTTCAAGGTGCTCTTTGCGCCGGCCGGCGCGCCGACGCTGGCGGATCGAGTGCGCGGCGCGTGGCCGTGGTTGGGTTCGCTGGTGCAACAATTTGAAGCCTGGCTGCCCCAAGGCATTGATCCCCGGAACACCCCGTTGATCATTCTGACAATTTCGCTGATCCCGCTGGTGATGCTGCTGCGCGGGCTGTTTTCCTACCTGAACAATTATTTCCTGCAATGGGCCGCGATTCGCGCGATCACGGATCTGCGCGCGCGCTTGTTCAACCATCTGCTGAATTTATCGGACGATTTTTTCCACCGTTCCAGCACGGGCGATTTGATGTCGCGCATTATGAACGACACGATCTCGCTGCATCTGACGATTAGCAATTCGCTCGCGACCGCGATCACCGCACCGGTGCGCGTCGTGACGCTCGCCGCGTATCTCTTCGCGCAAAATTTCCAGTTCACGCTGCTGGCGCTGCTGGTGCTGCCGGTGTGCCTTGTGCCCATCGTGATTTATGCGCGCAAGGTGCGCAAATCGAGCACGGCCATTCAGAACAACTACGCCGATCTTTCCGACCTCATGCACGAGAGCTTCACCGGCAATCGCATCATCAAGGCTTACAACCTGGAGCCGACGGTGATCGCGCAGTTCAACGCGGGCGTGCGCAAGTTTATCGGCGACTACATGCGCTTCGTGCGTTCGTCGGAAATTCCCGGTCCCTTGATCGAGTTCGCCGGCGCGCTCGGCGTCGCCCTCATTTTCTTTTTCAGCACGACGAACCGGCAGATGCCGATGGGGCCCGGCGATTTTCTGGCGTACGTCGGCGCGATTTTCATGATGTACCAGCCAATCAAAGCGTTGACGCGGCTGCACAATCAGCTCGAACAATCGCGCGCCGCCAGCTTGCGTGTGTTTGAACTGCTCGCGGTTGCATCATCCATTGCCGAGCCAGCCAATCCGGTTCCATTGCGCGCGGCCGGGGCGGAAATCCATTTCGAAAAAATCGACTTTAGTTACGGGGACAAGGCGGTGTTGCACGGCGTCGAGCTTATCGTGAAACCGGGGCAGTTGGTCGCGCTGGTCGGCGGCAGCGGCGCGGGCAAGACGACGCTGACGAACTTGTTGCTCCGCTTCTACGATCCGCAGCGCGGCGTGGTGCGGATCGGCGGCACGGACCTTCGCGACGTCGCGCTGCGCGATCTGCGCTCGCAGATCGCAGTCGTGACGCAGGAGACGATTCTGTTCAACGACACCATTCGCCGGAACATCGAACTCGGCCGGCCAGGGGCGACGCCAGCGGAAGTTGAAGAAGCGGCGCGGCACGCGCACGCACACGAATTCATTCTACAGAAGCCGCTCGGCTACGACACCGTCATCGGAGAGCGCGGCGCGAATCTTTCCGGCGGCCAGCGGCAGCGGCTCGCCATCGCGCGCGCGATTTTGAAAGACGCGCCCATCCTCGTGCTCGACGAGGCGACAAGCGCGCTCGACAGCGAATCGGAACGAGCAGTGCAGGAGGCGCTGGAGGAATTGATGCACGGCCGCACAACCATTTGCATCGCGCACTGGCTCTCCACGATTCAGCAGGCCGATCTCATCGTGGTGCTCGAGCACGGACGAATCGTCGAAACCGGCACGCACGCGGAGTTGCTCGCGCACGGCGGCGTTTACCAGAAACTCCACGCGCTCCAATTTCAGAACTGAACCGACTCATTTGGGAGGCTCTTAGAAAAGTGCGTCGATAAAGCTCTCGATGTTCTGTTGTGCCTCTCCGGCCGAAATCACTTGGAGCGGTTCGCGGGCAAATGGCCTCGGGAAGTTTTTTGCTATTTCGCGCAACCTCACGATTTGGGTAATTTCGTCTTCGGCTTTGCTTGCGAGTCGGGCCAGCCGGGCCGCCTCGGCCGCATCTCCAATTCCTCCGGTCGCCAATTGTCCAACGGCGCCAACGCAGACACCAGCCAGTTCGCCAGTCGCGTAATCTTCACTCTTGCGATCGGCCGATGTCGGCATGGAGTGAAACATTCGATCTCGCATCGTCGGCCCGGGATCAAATCCCAATTGGCGCGCAGCAGCGTTCACCAGCGAATCGACGAGCAAATTTATCGCCAGCGTCGGGCTTGCAGCGGTCTGTATTTCCTCATTCATCTGGTCGAGAAATCCTTGTGCGGCGTCCCAATTATCCAGTCCGACTGGATCCAGCAGGTTGACCGGGTCGTTATGGCAGTAGCGGTAAAGATTAGGATCGTTCCCGCCGAACCAGAGGGAATCCTGCACTGTCCAGTGGCCCGTCTGAGGATCGTAGTCACGCGTCCCGAAGCGCACTAACTTCGTCAAGGGATCGTATATCCCGCCGGCAAAACCGAACGGCTGGAACCCTGGGTTGGTGTCGAGCAGGACGTTGCCAAAACCATCGTAATCCAAGTGCTGAATGATCGCGCCAGTGGCGGCGTTGACGACCAGGCGCACGCTGCCTAATTGGTCCGTGACAATGCGGTAGGAAGCACCACCGTTGATCAGATACGCGGGCACATTTCCCCCAGCGTACACGAAACGGCTTATCACCGTACCGACACCGTCTAATTCAGCGACGGGACGCAAGTAATCGTCATAGAGCCAGGCTTGGACGAGATTGCCATTAACTTTTCTACCGACACGCCGGTTCAGCCCATCGACGAGGTAGTTGATGGCCGTGTTACTTGGCAATATCACTCGCAGAAGGTTGCCCAGCGGGTCGTAGTCGAAAGTGGTTGTTTGCCCGCTGTCGGTTCTGCTCACGAGGTCACCGGCTCCGTTGTAAATGAACGTGGCGGTGCCGGACTGTGTGAGCCGATCCTGATTATCATAAGAGACGTGGCCGGTCACGCCGCCGATTGTCGCGTTCGTGCGGTTGCCATTGGCGTCGTAGGCATAGTGCTCGATGGTAACGCCATTCTTAACCACATCGGTCAACTGGCCGACAGCGTCGTAGGCGTAAGTGAACGTATTGCTTACACCCGCGATCGTTTCCAGCTTCTGTGCGACGCGTCCGATTCCATCGCGAGTATAGCTGGCGCTGTAGATCGTGCTCCCCGTGGCCGTCACGGTGTAGTTGGTCATCTCTCCCACACCATTAAAGATCCGACTGGACGTGACAATCCCAAGACTGGCGCCGGTCTGCAGGCCGTTTTGGGGATCGCGGACGATCGCGAGACTACCGGCGCCGGTAAGTAACCCATCGCCGTCATAGCTGAAGGTGATCGGGTTCACACCGTTGACCGACTGGCTGGCCACCCGCAGGCTGTTGTCGTAGGTCCGCGTCACACTACCAACGACGGGACCAGACCAGCTCACCCCCAGCGGCAGCGAGCCATCGTAAACGTAGCTGTTGGTGACGCCATTGGCCGCGATCACATTCGCAGTGCGGCCGGCAGCGTCATAGCTGAACGTGTTGATCGTGGTCGGGCCTACGCCTGAGGTGAGGTTGAGCGCGACGGGCCTTCCCGCAGCATCGTAATCGATTGAAATTGTCTGGACACCAGCGCGGTTGATGTTGGTGATAGCCCCGTCGGCGTCATACGCAATAGTTGTCGGTCCAGAACCCGGCACGGCTGGCGGGTTGAATAACGTCAGTTCATTGCGATCCGAATAGCCAAGCTGATAGGCCGGACGTCCTGGCGGTGTGACGCTGACGACGTTACCCGCCGCGTCGTAACCGAGACTTACTACCCGACCGTCGGGCAAGGTCTTGCTCGTGATCCGGCCCGCCGCATCATAACCCAGTCTGGCCGTCCGACCGATTGAATCTGTGATCGTGTCGAGAAAACCTTGAGTGTTGTAGGTCAGTGAAACGGAGCGTGAGTTCAAACCACTGCCGTGCGTAACACTCTTCAGACGCGAGCGGGCATCGAAGCTCACAAGCACAGGATCGAGGTTGCCGATTTGCCCCTGCGCAAAACGCCCGAGGCTATCCAAGGTGATCGTGTGCGCGCGGCCCGCTGGAGTCGTCGTCGCGATAGTTCGCGTGGCTGCCGTGTAGGTGTTTAAAATTGTTTGGCCATTGATGGTCGTCGTCGCCGTCAGAGTGTCCACGCTCAACGGATCCGGCGCGTTCGTGAGCACGGCGGAGCGAGTGCTGGTGGCCGTCATCTGAAGCGAGCTCGGAAATTTTACGGTATAATTCTTCAATACCGGGCTCGCCATGCCGAAGCGCGGGTCGGGGCCAAACGTGCGATCCGAGATGGTGCCGTCCGATGACGTCATGTGGGTTGTCCCGGCGTCAATGGACTCGGTGCTTTGGGTTTGCGTGCCATCAGGCGCAGTGACAGTACGCTGGTGGACGTTGCCGGGAAAGTTTTCTACCTTGTGGGCGGTTGTACGCGAGAGCGCAGTGGTACGGGTGACGGTGAAACTGTTCGTCGTTACGACGCGCGCGAGGGTCTGCGCGCCGCCAGCGGGATCGGCGTCGTGAAAGAGGAGGCCTTGTGCATCGTACGTGTAAATGCTCGCCTTGCCGCGCGGGTCGGTGTAGTGGGTCAAGAGTCCATCGGAAGTGGATGCAAACTGCTGTTGCTCGCCGGCGGGGTTGGTGCTGCTCGCAAGAAATCCGTTCGCGTCCACGGCGAGTTTGGTGATTTGGCCATACGGACTGATAATGGCCGTGGGATTCCCGGCTGCGTCATGCTGGACGGTCGTGACATTGTCGGTGCCGCCGGTCTTTTGGATCACTTGCGTAAGCAGTCCGGCGGCATCGTAGCCGAACGTAAACAACGCGGTGCCGGTCAAGGCATCGAGCGTCTGCAAATGTCTTCCCGTCAGATCGAAGACATACAGTTGACTGCCGTCGGCACTGGCGACGAGGTACTCTTTGCCTTCGACGCCTGGCAGAGCGGGACCAATGCGGTAAATTCGACTGCCATTGCCGCCCGGCGCGATAAATGCGCTGCCATCCGGCGCGAGGGCAATGGCGCGGATAGACGGCAGAGTTGCTTGGGTTGCTGGAATTCCTTCCTGAATGGGGCTGTTACCACCGCCGGCCACGGTGAAGATGGTCCCGTCCGTTTTCAGCAGATCAACTTGGGGTGTTTGTCCACCACTGAACTCCAGCGCGATCAAAAGGCTGCCGTCGGGACTCAGGCTCACGGACACCGGACGTCCCAGTTGCGATGAATAGTCCGCCACGGTATTGATGACTCCATCTGTCCCGACACGCCGAACACGGTTGTTGAAGAAATCCGCGATGTAAAAACTTCCATCCGGGGCTATGGTCAATGCGGAACAGTTTAGCTTGGCAGAGGTCGCGGGACCTCCGTCACCCGAAAAGCCGACCAAGCCGTTCCCCGCCACCGTGTGGATGATTCCATCCGGAGTCACCCGACGGATCCTAGCCCCGTCGATAAAGTAGATACTGGAGTCGGTTCCGACCGCGATTCGTTCTGCTTTCGTCACCGAAGCCTGTATGGCAGGACCTCCGTCGCCACTGAAACCAGTCTGCCCATTTCCCGCGACGGTGGAGATGATCCCATTCGGCGATACTCTCCTTACGCGTGCATTGGATTCTTCGGCGATATACAAGCTTCCGTCTGCTGCCACGGCAATGCCAGTCGGGTCACCTAACATCGCCTGGGTCGCCGGTCCTCCGTCGCCGCTAAAACCTTCCGTGCCATTTCCCGCGACGGTGGTTTGGGTACCATCGGGAGCGAGGCGCACGATGAGGTCGCCATGCGGAAGCGCAATGTACGCCGACCCGTCTGGGCCGGCCGCCACATCGAACAAGACACTCTTCCCCGTGAGATCGATCGTCGTGAGGATTCGCGCCAATGACCCTGCGCGTCGCCGGCTCCCATTGCCTCCGTGCATGACACGAGCCACAGGATCGTAAATCTGATGAACATTAAGTGTCCACCCGCCCAACCCCATCGTGCGGGCGTCGGTGAGGCCCTCACCGATGGTCGCCGTGAAGTGATCCGAGAGGCTGATCTGTTGACGTGCCGGGTTTGCGGCGAGCACGGTGCCACCTGTTTGGTTGAACGCCGAAGGGAACGGTCCGGGTTGTTGGTACATCGTGGGATAGTTGTAATCGATGGTGATACCGAGTGTCTGACCACCCATTACTTGACGGCCGTACGCGTCCAACCGGTCCCACGCAAAAGTCATCTGCTGGTTTGGGCTGGCCGCAAATGTGTAGTCGAAGTTCCGCCCGGCGACGAACAAATGGAGACCGATGGAGGCGAGGCTCGCGGGCATTGTTGGACCGCTCAACGCGATATTGCGGGTGGCGACGCGACCCGGCACGCGGTCGCTCCGGTAGTTGAGGGTGTAAGGTGTTCCGATGATACTGATCGAATCGCCGAGGACTTGGTTCTCGCACTCGATAATGCTGCCGGCACTGGTGCAAGGATCTTGGAGCGGTTCGTTGGGGTCTGGGCCGGCGCCGTTTTGTCCCGGAGGAATGGCGTCGTCCGGAGTCGTGTAGGGCCAATTGCTATCGGCCGGCGAGAAATGAGTGACGGGAACGCGCCACAACGATTGGCCTGCGCGAAATGCCGAGGCGAGGCTCCGTTGCTCGTCCGTCGTGATGCCCAGACCATTATCGGCGACGTTGTCGCCATCGGTGTCCACGTCGGCCTGCCCCGCGGTGATGCTGATTATTTTGACGACGCGCCCGTTGGGCGAGGGAATCCAAACCGCTTTCGCGCGATCATAAATGCCGACGGGAACATTCACTCCAATCGGAAAATTGAGGAAGTTCTCCGTGTAAGTAATCACCGGCTGGTTGAAGACGACACCGGCTGCGCCGACACTCGACGCTTCATCGGCGGAAAGCTCGACGCAATAAGTGTAGCCACTAAGCGGCGGCAACCCTGCCGGCATGGCCGACGGGCCGTTGGCACCGACGGTGAACTCCGTGGCGCGGACGCTTATGGAACTGCAGTTTTGCGTGGCGCCATTTGCGAGCACGAGACTGCCGCACGTGCCAGGCGTAAAGAGCAACGTGGAATGGCGCGCACCATCGGCGTCGGTCTGCATGCTGCCCTGGTGCATCTGCATCGGTGAGTTGGTGCCAAGAGTGATCGTCGTGACGACCGGATCCAGTTGCGCCATCACCACGTCGGGCGCGATGACATAATCCTGCCATGGCACTTTGAGGTCGCGATGCACGGGGCAGAAGCCAGCCTTCGCATAGTTGATCGTGAGCAACCCACCGCCATTGACAGCCAGGTCAAACTTCCCGTCGGTGCGGCTCAATGTGCTGCCAAATTCGAGGTGACCTACGACGGTGATCTGGACACCGGCAAGTGCGCTTCCATCACGGTTCTTGACTTTGCCTCGGACGACGGCAGCGCGTTTGGGTTCGATCGTGCCGGGAGCGACGCCGAGTTGGACGGCATTGGTCCCGGAATAGAGGAAACGGGTCGCATCGCCAACGAGAGTGGAAACTCCCTTGGCTGGCGGCGTCGCAATATCTACCAAGTCGGCCGGCGGTCGCTGCTCAGGAACAAAGCGCAACCGGAAAAACTGACTGACTGCGTCAAGGCGTAGCGACACATGGAACTCGCCGTCCTCGAGGCTCGGTGTTGTGGTTACTGCGGTCCAAAGCGTGTTGGCAAGAAGCTCGGGCGTTTGCTCCAGCACGAACCCGGTGGCGCTGTTCGTCCAAGTGACGCGGACGGTTTGTTGCGCGACTCGCTCGATGGAGAGCTGGGGTGACGCCGCGTGCATCGACTGACGGAGACAAAACAATTCCGCGAGGACAAGAAGCAAAGGCGGTAAAAGTCGTGCTCTCATGTTTCCCGAGGAATACCGGGGAAGCGTTAACAACCCATACGACCGAACTCAAGCTAATTGCGGCACCGACTTCTTTTCCCGGGCGCGTGCGCGCTACGCCAGCGTGCGATTCGCATCCGATTGTTTGAGTTCGGAATGCCAGCGGGCTGCTCAGTGGCGTTCCGGATGGCGCGTGCGGTACGACGCCGAGTGATGGTTTCCCGGAATACTGACAGTGTAGCTTTGCGCGGATGGTTCGACGGAGAGCTTGATGTAATTCGCCCGGCATTTTTCTTCGAGGTTCGCGATGAATTCAGTTCCCGTGTTGTTCTCGCCATCGGCTCGCAGGTTGCGGTGAATTTGATACATCGCTTGAATCGACGGCGTGGCCTTGAGCGTCGCGAAAGTTTCCGCGCCGCAACCTTTCCGCGTGCCGTTGCTCATCACCGACACGGTGGGCGCGAGGCTGCGCACGAGCAGCGGGTTGTTGCTGATATCGAGGCCGTGGTGATTGACTTGATAGACATCCACCGGCCCGACGACGTTCGCGGGGCAAACCAACTGCGCCTCCACGTTCCACGTCAAATCGCCGCCCACGAAAAATTTGAACCCGCCGAAGTACAGCAGCAACACGATGCTGTTGGCGTTGTCGGAGGTGTCCTTGTCTTTCAATTTCGCTTCCGGGCAGAGCGGATTGGCGCTCGCGGTTGACGCGACGATTTTTTGTTTCGCGGCGAGACAGCGCAGCGACAACGACGCGGCCATGCTTTTGGGATGCGCGAGCGGAATTTCCTGGCCGACTGTGATGATGCTCCGCTTCTCGATTTTCATCTCGCGATACGGTTGGATGTTTTTCAAGAAGTTGGAACTGTCCGCGTTGCCGTCGGGATCTTTGTCAGGCACGCCGTTGTCGTACACGAAACGAACCGGCATCTTTTGCGCGACTTCGGCCGCGCCACCAAAGTGATCGGTGTGCATGTGCGTCGTAACGAGATGATCGATCTGCTTGAGGCCGGCGACTTTCGTCGCCACGTCGTGGATGCGTCCGGCATCGCGCCCGCCGGCACTGCCCGTGTCGATCAACACCGACTCGCCCGCCGGCGTGACGATGAGCGTGCCCGCGCCGCCTTCGACATCCACCCAATAAACATCCAGTGTCTTGTCGGCGACACCGGCGCGGACAAACGATTGACTCGCGACCAACGCGAGCCATCCAAGAGACAGTCGGCGAAAAAATGTTTTCATAAATTTGTTTGAGTGCATGAGCGAGACGATAACGGCGGAGCGCCGGTTGGAAATGCTTTTTTGCCGGACGAACCGGCTCACTGCTCCTTGAGCGAATGAACGCCGGCGGGCAGTCGTTGCAACGCGCCGATTTCCGCTTCCGTGAGCGCGCGATTGAAAACCGCCAGATCGTCGAAGAGTCCGACGTAACTCACGCCCAGCATCATGATCGCCTTCGCTGGCTCCCACGTAAACGTTTGTTCCCGGCCAGCCAGCGTGCCTTGCAACTGGCCGTCGAGATAAAGTCTGGCAACGCCGTCTTTGCGGCCGGTGTTGAAGTTCGCGAACGTGAAGGCGACATGCGTCCAACGCTCGCGGCTGAATGGCGGTTTGGTAACGGTGACCATTGGCCGTTCGGGCAACGGCACGCGGTCGTAGTCGCGCTTGTTCGGATCCCAAACGGCGCGATCCGCGAACGCGCCCAGCCGAAAATGCCGCGGCCGCTCGTCCTTGCTAAAATCGACGAAAAACGCCGCGTCGTTCCAGTCGCGCGGTGTGATCTGGAGCGGATCGCAATAGCCGGGTTCGAGATCTTCCTCGGGGTTCAATTTGATCCAGAACGAAACCGTGCCGGTCCAATTATTCGTACGGTAGGGGAAATTTTTTTCCGTCTGAAAGAAAACCACGTCGGGAACTTTTTTATGGAAGCGCAACGCATCGCCGAATTTGCCCTGCCCACGCGCGAGGGACACGACCCCGCTGGCGGGCAAGCCGGGTGCGCCGGTGCGCGGATGATTCATGTTCGGCGCGGTAAAAATTCGCCGGTCGCCGGCCGCGAAATCCGCGTCCGCCTGGCCATCGAAGCTCGCGTGGAAAGTCAGCGCATCGCGAAGCCGGACGTTGACGGCGTTCGCGTTCGCATCGCCGGCGCGTAGGACGGCACCACCGAAAACTTGCACGCCGAAGAGGACGAAAGCAAAAGTGAGGCGAGTGTTCGCAGGAAGAAGCGAGGTCGGTTTCATAATATTTTGGCTGCGCGGAGAAGCGAACCATCAATTTCACCAACAGGCAAGCCGGCAGGCGAGATTGCGACCAACGAACGAGGGCTGCTTCTCGGATGCCAAGGTTCGGCCTCTGTTCGGCCTCCCGCGCCCGGCAAAAAAGAACCGGCGCGGCGGCAAACATTTCCTGTTTCAGGCACGGTAAGTGGATTGATTCCTCGAATTTCCAGCAAAACACCGCGTGGTACGCACCGTGCTAAAGGAAACGCGCAACTTATTGATTATGGCATCATCAGCAAACAGCGAAAACATGTGGGAACAAGTCGTGCGGGATTTCCGGCAGGCGTGCCTGCTCAAGCGCGCGGGAAAAGCCAGCGAGTCGGCACTGATTCTTGACGATATTCTGCCGAAAGCCATCGCCGCATGGTCGCGTGAATGTCCGCGTAACGGCCTGCGCAAACGCGCCGAACTGGTCGAGATGTTCCGGGCCGAAGAACGAAAAATCGACGAGTTTGTGCAGGCCCAACAGTTCGCCGCGCAAGTGGCCGTGGAAAATCTGGTGGCGTCGCTGCGCAACGATTTGCAACGCCAGCTTATGGAATCGCTGCTCGCCTCTGTCGTCAGCGCAAAGAATGGCGCGCGCCACGCCGAGGACATTTTGCTCCATCGTAATTCTCAGGCCGCGTCTGACAACGCACGCATCAAATTTGACGACATCCCTGCAGTCATCGACACCGTGCCGGCCAGGCAAAGAGCCGATTACCACGCGCAACCGGCCAAGGCCGCCTAAAAACTTTCAGCCCATGACAAGAGCCAGCTTAACATCGCGCTCAATCTCGCCGACCGAAACGGCCTCAATCAAAACAGCGCGCCGACTTTCGGCGAACCAGCGGAAACAAGCCCTGACCTGATTCGCTTTCGTCAATTTTGACCAACGCATTGTTGGTCTGCCTGCAAATTAACCCGGTATCGACTGCCTTCGATGCCGGGTTAACCTTTTTTGGTTCACCGAACACCCTCTTCACCTTGTGCAAGGCAATTTTTGCTTCAGCGGGAAGAATCTTGTGCCTCGGAAGTCACTCGCACAGCACGGTAGATTCGCGAGGAATAATTGGTGGCTTGTGTGTCAATAAACTCCACGGGTGCGTTGTTCAGCTTAACTGTGCCAATCGCACGCCAATCCAGATTGGTTCCGAGTGTGGCGGCTTCCACGCGATAAGAATTCTCCGGCAGACCACTCACCAAAAATTGCACGCCATTATTCGTCCAACTAGGCCGGCCAAGCAGAGCGGAGCCACTTTCCGCGCTTTGAAGAATATCACTGCTAGAGCCAACCGCAGTCCACATGCCATCTGCATACACGATCCCGCCCAGGATAGCTGCCGCCGGTTGTTCAGCTACCCGCCAGTGAAGTCCATCCACGGAAACTGCGAGCGGAACACCAAGCGCCACGAATCGTCCCGCTTGATAGCTTATGGATTGAACATAAAAACCAAACTGCCGATCATGCTTCACCCAAGTAACACCGTCATCGGACGTATAGGTACCACAGCAAAGGCCGCCGTCTGTGCTAACGCCAACAAAGCGACCAACCCCGAAAGCCACGCTCCAGAAGTGAATGGGTCTTTGCTGCTTGATCTTAGTCCAGTCAACGCCGTTGGCGGAACTCACCAATTGTTCTCCAGCAGCCAGGAATGCGCCGTTCCCATACGCCACTGTGTAAAGTAGGGCTGAAGACTCCAAAGCGTGGTTCTGCCAAGTAAAACCATCGGGCGATGTGATAACCGTGCCATTTTCTCCGACTGCCACAAATTGATTGTTCGCGAAAGTAACGCCGTATAAAGACGAAGTTGTGTGCGAATCCTCCACTGTCCAGGACGGCCCGTTGGTTGAAGTAAGAATTGTCCCTGCCTGGCCGGTGGCTACAAACGTGCCACTGCCATAAGCCACGTTCCAAAGCGCCGGAATGGTAGCAAAAATTCGACTCCAAGTAATCCCATCTGGAGAACTCAAAATAATTCCTGATCTATCTTTTACTTGCGGCGGATCAGGGTAAATAAAATACTTTAGAGAATACAATCCACCGACGGCGACATACAATCCATTGCCGTGGGCCAGTCCGGTGAGTGCCGTTGTCGGAATTCGTGGACTAACAGGCCGCTGCAAAACCGGGTGATTTTGCCGGAATTGTTTTTTGGTCATGGCTAAATCCATTTCTGGTCGCTGCGCCGTGCGGGTTTTTGATCGGCAGTCACTCCGCTGGGCTGCTCCGACT
>JACPZS010000135.1 GCA_016195385.1 Verrucomicrobiota bacterium | reverse complement strand
ATTTGATCGTCGGCCTGCCCGGCGAATCGGTTGAAAGTTTTGCCGCCGGCTTTGATCGTCTGGTCGCGCTGCGCCCGCAGGAAATTCAGGTCGGCATCCTCAAGCGGCTCCGCGGCACGCCGATTGTGCGCCACGACGCGGAGTGGCAGATGGTCTATGGCGCGCAGCCGCCGTATGAAATTCTACAAACGCGGCTCATCGACTTCGCGACGATGCAACGGCTGCGGCGCTTCGCGCGGTTCTGGGATTTGTTCGCGAACAGCGGCAACTTCATCGAATCGATTCCACTGCTCTGGACGCAGAGCGGCAAACCTTTCGCCAGTTTCCTCGAATTCAGCGACTGGATTCACGCGCGCCTGAAACGCACGCACAGCCTGCCACTCGCGGATTTGATGGAGGCGCTGTTTGTTTTTCTGACGGAGCAACGCGGCCGCGCCAAACACGCCATCGCGCTCGCGCTGCTCCGCGATTACCAGCGCGCCGGACGCACGGACACGCCGGAGTTTTTGCGTCAACACATCGGCGCTGAAACCGGGCCGGCGATTTCCTCCCAACCCCGCAGCGGCCCAAAGCGCCAGTCCCGTCACTTGACGGCGAACAACGCCACGCCGGAATTCAAGGCGTTGCCGGCCGAACCTCCACCGGCAGCGTGACGGTGAACGTCGAGCCTTCGCCAAACTGGCTCGCGACCGTGAGTTCGCCGCCCATCATCTGACAGAACTTGCGCGACAACGCCAGACCCAGTCCCGTGCCGCCGTACTTCTTGCTCGTGGACGAGTCGGCCTGCGTGAACGCCTGAAAAAGTTTTCCAAGCTGCTCCGGCGTCATCCCGATGCCCGTGTCGCTGATGATGAACTCCAAGGTAGGACAGGCGTCGCGCCTGTCTCTGACTTCATTAGTTGACTCCGGTCCCGCCGACGCACCCGAAGCCTTCGACGCACCGTCGGGTAAATGAGACAGGCGCGACGCCTGTCCTACGCTTAGTCGGATCGTTCCTTTCTCCGTGAACTTCGCCGCGTTGCTGATCAAATTAAACAACACCTGCCGCACTTTGGTTTGATCGGCCTTCATCGTGCCGAGGTCGCTCGCGCAATTCACTTCGAGTTTGTTTGCGTTCTTCGTGATGAGCGGCTGCACCATCGCTTCGACTTCACGCACGAGTTTGGCCACGTCGAATTCCTCGACGTGCAACGTCATCTTGCCCGCTTCGACTTTCGAAAGATCAAGGATGTCGTTGATGAGGCCGAGTTGGTGTTTGGCGGCGCTGTGGATTTTTTGCACATCGGGGATGAGCACCTTGTCGCCCATGTCTTCGAGTTCTTCCTGCACCATCTCGCTGTAGCCGATGATCGCGTTGAGTGGCGTGCGCAACTCGTGGCTCATGTTGGCGAGAAATTGGGACTTGGCTGCGTTGGCTGAGTCGGCGATAGCTTTGGCTTCCTCGGCCGCGAGTTTCGCTTCTTCCGCTGACTTGTGCGCGGATTCCAACTGAGTGTTTTTGACTTCGAGCGCTTCGCGCGCGTGGCGTTCCTGTTCGAGCATTTGCTCGCGCAATCGTTCGGACTCAAGTTTGCGGCGGGCTACCAGCGCGCGCGCCACGAAAGCCCACACCACCAAGCCGAACACTCCACCGCCGCCCGGCACCGTCACGCGCGCGTTGGCATACCACGGCGTGAAGACGGTCAGTGGAACCAGCGCGAGCTTCGAGTAATTCATGTCGCGGTCGATGTACTGGACGGCGAGCGTGAACGAGCCGGGCTTGTTCGTGCTCCAAGAAATCTCCGAGGCTTTGCCCGTAAGCACCCACCCGTTTGTGTCTCCGAAATCATTGGCACTCTTTCGCTCGGACACGACTTGGTAGCGAAACCGCCGTGTCTCTGGACGGGTACGAAGGTCGTTCACGTCGAATTTGAATCGCACCGGGCGGCCTTGTTCGATCGACGGAAGCTCGGCTCCTGTCGCATTCGTCGTCGCGTCGAGGATCATCGAGACTCGTGGGCGTGGTGCTTCGACGTCGTGTCGTGGATGGTAATGCGTCAGGCCGCGGTCGGTGCTGAACCAATACGCCCCGTCGGTGTCCTCCAAGACGTGGCGTACTTGGTCGCCCGCCAGTCCATCGAGTGAATCGAGCGAGGACCAGACCTGGCCATCGAAGCGCGTGGCTCCAGCGCGCGTGCCGAACCAAAGCAATCGGTGCGAATCTCGCCTGACAAACCTGACTAAATCGTCGGCCAGTCGATCATCCGCGCTGGTGGAGTTGGCAAAAGTCTTCCCGTCGAAATGCGCCGCGCCGCGTTCCGTCGCGAGCCAGAGTGAACCATCCGTGTCCTTCCAGATTCCAAAAACATGCTCACCCGCCAATCCTTCTTTCGTAGTAAAGGCCCGCCACTGCTCGCCTTCGTATCGGCCTGCCCTGCTCTGTTCGCCCCCTGCCCAGATGCGGCCTTGATCATCCCGCTCGAGACAGATGGGCGAATGGAGCCAACTCTTCGAATCAAAGTACCACCCTCCGAAGCCACGCAGTTCCCATCCTCGGGCAGTTCCAGGTCCACGCCGCGCACACCACAAGCCCGCCTCCCCCTGAGCCAGCCAAATCGTGCCATCTTTCTCGGCGACTATATCGTAGGTGCGGCGCGCCTTGAAATCGCCGGTTGTGATCACTGAAACCAGGTTCGTGCCCGCGATCCGATAAGCCCAGGCACGCTTGAAATCACCGACGAGATAAATCCCCTCGGGGCGGACGCGAATTCCGTCGATCGCCCCCGTGTCGGCATCGGGCAGCAGTACCTCGCTGAATCTTCCTTCGGCGAATTGGTTTAGCCCGATTAGATGCGATGGACTGACCCCCGATCCAACCCACAATCGCCCGTCTGGCAGCCGATGAGTGTTCTTCACATCGTTGCCGGCCAAACCATCGGCCACGGTGTAGCTCTCGAAGCTGTCCGGATCGTATCTCGTCAGTCCACTACTCCATGAGGCGAACCAGAGCACGCCGTCCCTGGTGCTGTTGATGGCACCGGTCCCGCTTAACGTGGGTCCATCCGCAGTGGTGAAGTTCACGAAGTTCGTGCCGTCGAAACGCGAGACGCCCTGATCGGTTCCGATCCAGAGGACGCCGTCCGGTGCGAAGAATGGGAAGTAAACAGCGTCGGAGATTAGCCCGTCCCGTTTCGTGTAGTTGCGAAATTGCAACCGGCCGCTGGAGTCTGGCGAAGGATCGCAGCGCCACAGGCCTTGAGTTGAGCCGAACCAGATGCCTCCATCCGGTCCGGCGGTCAGGTCGGGACAATAGTCACTCGTCAGCTTGGTGATGGCAGTAAAGTTTGTGCCATCGAAGCGGGCGAGACCTCCCATGGTGGCGATCCAAAGCCTGCCGTCCTGGGCGGCGGCCAGCTTGTTGACTGTGAACTCAACTTGATGGCTCACGAACTTGTGGCCGTCGAACTTCGATAATCCACTGATCCCTCTTCCATTGACCCCGAACCACATTGCCCCATCCGGCGTCTGGCAGACCGCGTGCGTCTCCCCGGGAATCAAACCATCCGCGGAAGTGTAGCTGCGAATCTGCCTCCCTGGTAGCGCGGACGGATCGAAGTGTGCCACGCCATTGCCAGTGCAAATCCAGATCGAGCCGTTCGGTTCGCGGTGAAGATTGACAATGTAATTGTCCGGCAGGCCGTCCTCTTTGCGCAGGTGCCTGAACGTGGCTCCATCGAAGATCGCAAGACCGTTCTTCGTCGCGAGCAATACGGTTCCGTCGTCGAGCGGGAGGATCTTCCGAATCTCGCTGCCCACGAGTCCATCGCGGAAGTTGTAGGTCTTCCACGTGCCCTTCTTGAACGGCGCGAAGGTGAAGTCGGCGTTGTCCACGGACTGCCCTGGATTCAGCCGAATGATTCGGGCTTCGCGCAAACTCGCAGCCGCGCCTGCTTCTCCATAGGTGACCTTGCGATTCACGCCGAGATACCGGTAGCCGCCGAGCACCTGACAGCGCACTTGGTAAAACGCCGGCGGGACATTGGTGAAAGCGAAGCGGCCAGCGGCGTCGCTCAACACCGTCAAGATGACTTCGTTGGTCGCGTTGAGTATCTGCACCGGCACGGCCACGTGCGGCGTTTGATCGAACATGCGCAGCGTCCCGAAAATATTCCCGGAGTCCGCGAGACTCAGGTCGAGTTGTAGCCTTTGTCCGGCTTGAAGCAGGATGTTATTTCGCGTGACGGAGCGATCGCCTTCAGCAGCGGTTAGCTCGAACGCGCTGGCCGCGGGATTGAAGACGGTAAACCGGAATCGAGGAGTGGCGTTTAAGATGAGATTGGGAACGGGTTCCGCTCCCACGCTTCGGAGCGTGACCTTTGAAAACTCGAGGGGCTGCCCGTTGGCGTCGCGGACATTTCCTTCAATTTGAGCCGGCAGGAGCAGGTCCGCAGGCCGTTGTGGAGCTTCCGCTGGAAAACGCGGGTTGCCTCGCAAGAGACCGTGACGTTGAGCGGGAGTGAGGTCGATCGCGTCACCTTGGTCGAAGGTCCAACAGCCGAGCAGCCCGGCTTCGCGTCCCGTAGGTTTCTCCCACATCGCCTGACGGATTTGTTCTTCGGTGCGGGCCACGGACCAGACACGGAACTCGTCAATCTGGCGATGGCCTTGTTTGTCCGCCGCATTCGCGCTCGCGCCGACGCGATGAACGCCAGAGCGGAACTGGTCGAGGTTCGGGATAAAACGGTCACTGCCGGCGAGCACCCCGTTGACGTAAAGCTGCGTGCCGAGGTCGGAGATCGTGCAAGCCAGGTGATACCATCGGTTGGTCTGGAGTACGCTTACGACCCGCACCGTCTGGACTCGCCGATCAGTATGGTGAATTTTCCCGTCAAGGTTGGCCGTGTCGTAAAATTGGCTTACCGTCAGTGATTTTCCCTGAGGACCGAAGTCGAAAAAGCGTGCCCATTCCCCGAGCCGTTCCCAACGAATCCAGCCCTCGACGGTCAGCTCGTTCTTCACGTCCTTGAGCAGGTCGGCGGGCAGTTCGACGTAGCTGTCGTTGCCGTCGAGTTCGAGGACGCGATTCTGAGCGTGCAGACGCGGCACAACGGCGAGCAGCAGCACCATCGCCATCACCATCTGACGCGCTGAGATCATATTGAAGTTCGCCAGAGCAAACCAAAGCCGGGCCGTGCGCGCAAAGGATTTGTGCGCGTTTCAGCGGCTTGCACGGACGCAGGCGTTGGAGAATATCCGCAGCCGAAATTTTGGTCACACCCGCTGCCAGCAGAGGGACCATCTTGAATAACAAACCCGTTGCGGCAGCGAAAGGCGATCCAGCCCAAACTTGGTCGTCAGCGGGAGAAATGCTTGGCAACCAGTCATCGGTAAAGTAAGGAAACATCTTCTTCGCGAAGCTGATTTGGGCGAACGCTCGTTTCAGCGGGCGAAGCGATCGAAATGCAAACGTTCAATCTGCAAATGTGGATCCGTGTTATCGGAATGCTGGTGGCGTTCGCCTCCGTTGGGCACGCGCAAAATGGCGACCGGCCTGGGGAAGAGCAACCCGCTTTGCCCGCGCACATTCAGGCGCCGCCCGCGCCGCCGCTTTCGCCAGAGGACGCGCTTAAATCGTTCCGCCTGCAGCCGGGCTTTCGCATCGACTTGGTCGCTAGCGACCCAATGATTGAATCGCCTGTCGCGCTGGCCTTCGATCCCGATGGACGCCTCTGGGTTCTGGAGATGCGCGGGTTCATGCCCAACGCCGACGGCATCGGCGAGGACGCGCCGGTGGGCCGCGTCTCGGTGCTGGAGGACGTGGACGGCGACGGCCGGATGGACAAGCGGACGATTTTTCTCGATGGCCTGGTGATGCCGCGCGCGCTTGCGCTCGTGCGCGGCGGAGCGCTTATCGCCGAACCGCCGCATCTTTGGTTTTGCCGCGACACGAACGGCGACGGCAAGTGCGACGAGAAAATCGAAGTGGCGAATGATTACGCGACGGAGGCCGATCCCAAACTCGGTTCCAAAATGAACCCGGAGCATTCCGCCAATGGCTTGATGTGGGCGATGGACAACTGGATCTACAGCGCGAATTACACGACGCGCTTCCGCAACGTCGATGGCTCGTGGCACCGAGAGCCGACAGTGAGCCGCGGCCAGTGGGGTCTCACGCAGGATGATTTCGGCAGAATTTTTCACAACTCGAACAGCGATCCCCTGCGCGCCGACCTGGTGCCGTCGCAATATTTGAGCCGCAACCCGAATTTGCGCGGCGCGGTCGGTGTGAATTTTCAAGTGGCGAAGGATTTGGCGGTCTGGCCGATTCGCGTGAATCCGGGCGTGAACCGCGGCTACCAGAAGGGCCAGTTGCGCGACGATGGACGGCTGGCGACTTACACGGGCGCGTGCGGGCCGTGCATTTATCGCGGCGAGAATTTTCCGAAGGAATTTTCCGGTGCCGCGTTCGTCTGTGAGCCGACGGGGAATTTGATTCGCTGCGAGCGGCTCACCGAGTCAGACGGTTTTATTTTATCGACGAATGCGTTTCCGCAAGCCGAGTTCCTGGCTTCCACGGACGAGCGCTTCCGCCCGGTGAATCTTTACACCGGCCCGGACGGCGGGCTGTACGTCGTCGATATGTATCGCGGCATCCTGCAACATCGCATGTACCTGACGAGCTACTTGCGCAAGCAGTCGCTGTCGCGCGCGCTGGACAAAGCGGTGGACCGTGGGCGCATCTATCGCATCGTGGCCGACGGGCGTCCACTCAACCGCAAACCGGCGTTGTCGAACGCCAGTGGTGCGACGCTGGTGGCGACGTTAGCGCATTCGAATGGCTGGTGGCGCGACACAGCCCAGCGGCTTCTGATTGAGCGTGCCGACGCGAAAGTTGTTCCGGATCTGAAAGAGCTGGTGGCGTCGGGCAAAGAAGCGTTGGCGCGATTGCACGCCCTGTGGACGCTCGACGGATTGGGCCGGCTCGACGCGCGCACGCTGGAGGGCGCGCTCGACGACACCAGTCCGAAAGTGCAGGCGGCGGCGATTCGATTGGCGGAGCCGTTCTTGAAGACAGGCGATTCGCAGGCCGCGACCTTGTGGAATAAAACCGTCGCGCGCGCGGCGTCGCAGGATGCCGATGTGCTGATTCAACTCGGCGCGACCTTGAGCGAAACGAAAGGCACGGTGGCAGATCAAGCGCTGTCTTCTCTGCTTGCCCGTGGCGCAACGAACGCGCTCATTCGCGAAGCGGTCATTTCGGGACTGCGCGATCGGGAACTCGAATTTCTGGAAAGACTTTCTACGGAAGCGAGTTGGATGGAGAGCACTCCCGCACGTGTCCAGACTTTCGCCACGCTCGCGCGCTGCGTTTTGAACACAGCGAAGGCTGACAAGCTGAATGGATTGCTGAGTCTGGCGGCAAAGCAGCCTGCCGCTGCATGGAAGCAAATGGCTTTGCTCAACGGATTGGCGGAGGCGGTGCCGCCGAAAGTCGCCGGCAAACCCGCGAACGTGCGTCTCGTAAAATTCGAGGCGGAACCGACGGGCTTGACTGAGTTGAAGAAAATAGAACGCGCGGAAATTCGCGAACGAGTGGAACAGATTTCCAGTTTATTCACATGGCCAGGCAAACCAGGCAGCCTACCCGAAGTTGTCGCGCAACCGCTGACCGCAGAGGAACAGGAGCGTTTCAAGGCCGGCAAGGAGCTTTATCTGATCAGTTGCGGAGCGTGCCATCAACCCACCGGTTTGGGCCAGGAAGGTCTCGCGCCCGGACTGCTCGATTCAGAATGGGTGCTCGGCTCCGAACAAAGGCTCATCCGCATCACGCTCCAGGGCGTGCGCGGGCCGCTGACGGTCAAAGGCAAAGTGTACTCACTGGAAATGCCGACGCTGGCGGTTTTTAACGATGATCAACTGGCCTGTGTGCTGACTTACGTTCGCCGCGAATGGGGTCACACTGCCGCGCCGGTCGCGCCCGCCACCATCGCGAAAATCCGCGCGGCGACCGAGAAACGCGAAGAAGCCTGGACGGAAGCGGAATTGCTTAAATTGCCTTGAAGCGGGTCGCGAAGCGGGCGGAGCTTTTCGCGTGCGGCGATGCCTCCGCGTTTGAACCGAAAGCGTTCTTGACTAACGCTGCAACGATTAACATATTGCGCGGCTATTTTTATGTAGCGCTTGCAAGCGCAAGCTCCTAACTTTTGAATATGCTCAAATCGAAGGCAAAGAAGCATGCTCCCAAGCCCCGGGCTGGCAAAGCTCCGGCTGCGGATGCCAAACCGAAAACGAAACGAACGTCCCCGGCCGGGGACAAGACGAGCCTGGCCGTGAGCGGTGCCTTCCCGCTCACCGGCAACCGTCCGGAAAACGGCCATCCAGCGAAAACCGCAGTGATTAACGATTTGAATCCGACCGCCAATGGCGCCGCCACGGTTGCGAAAACGCAACAAGAGTTTGTTCTCACCGAGAAGATCAAAGAACTCGTCAAGCTCGCTCAAGAACAAGGCTACCTGACTTACAACGACATCAACGATGCGCTGCCGGACAATCTGGTGTCGCCCGAAGATCTCGACGAGATTTACATCAAGCTCCGCAACCTCGAAGTCGAGATCGTCGATCAGGCCGAGGTGGATCGCGTCAAACAGCCCGAACCGGAGGAGGAGGAGGACAAGGTTCGCCTCGACATTCTGGACGATCCCGTCCGGATGTATCTCAAGCAAATGGGGCAAGTGCCGCTGTTAACCCGCGAGCAGGAAGTTGAAATTTCCAAGCGCATCGAGGCGGCGGAGAACGAGGTCAAAAAGATCATTTACAGTTTTGGTTTTGCCGGCAAAGAGCACATCGCGCTCGCCGAGAAATTGATTTCCGAACCGCCAAAGGAGCGCTTCGACCGCGTCATCATCGACAAGAAAATCGAAGGCCGGGAAAATCATCTGCGCGCGCTGCGCAAGCTCGTCAAGGACGTTCGGGCCGTCGATCAGCACGTTGATGACAAGTATGCCGAGTTGCAGGGCGCGCCGAACAAAGCGAAACGCGACAAACTCGCCAACGAATTCAAAAAGATCGACGACAAGTTGCAGAAGACGTTCGCAAAATTTTTCTACAAGCAAAAAGTCATCGAAGAAATGGCGCTCGTCGCGGATAACATCCATGATAAGATTCAATTGAGCCTGCGCCAGATCGAAGATCTCGAGGGCCAGCGCAAGTCGGCGCAACAACAGACGATCATCCAGTCCGAGCAACGCAAAATCAAAGCGCTCGAAGAATTCGTGCGGATGAGTTTCACCGAGTACCTGCGGGCCTACCAGCAGTTGCAGCACTTCGCTAAAAAAGCGCTGCAAGCCAAGACGGAAATGGTGGAAGCCAACCTGCGGCTCGTCATCTCGATCGCCAAAAAATATACCAACCGCGGCCTCTCGTTCCTCGATTTGATCCAGGAAGGCAACATGGGGCTGATGAAGGCCGTCGAGAAATTCGAGTACCGGCGCGGCTACAAATTTTCGACCTACGCCACTTGGTGGATTCGCCAGGCCATCACGCGGTCCATCGCCGACCAGGCGCGCACCATTCGCATTCCGGTGCACATGATCGAGACGATCAACAAGCTGATGCGCGTGCAGAAACAGCTCGTGCAGGATTTCGGACGCGAGGCGACGCCGGAAGAGATCGCCGACGAGATGCAGATCCCGGTCGAGCGTGTCCGCGCCGTGCTCAAGATGGCGCAACAGCCGATCTCGCTCCAATCGCCTGTCGGCGACAGCGAGGACACGAACTTTGGCGATTTCATCGAAGATAAATCCGCCGAGAATCCGTCCGACATGACGAGCTACAGCCTGCTTAAAGACAAGCTGGGCGATGTGCTCGAAAGTTTGACCGAGCGCGAACGGAAGGTTTTGGAATTGCGCTTCGGTTTGGGCGACGGCTATTCGCGCACGCTCGAAGAAGTCGGCAAACAATTCAAAGTCACGCGCGAACGCATCCGCCAGATCGAGGCCAAGGCGTTGCGCAAGATGCGGCACCCGACGCGCATTCGCCAACTCCAGGGTTTTCTCGAAAGCGAAGAAGTCGAATAATCAACGGGCCAGCTTGGCAACCATTTCCATCAAGCCCTTCATCGCGAAGGGCTTTTTTATTTCGAGATTCACCGCCTCGGAGGACAATGCGCGCAGGCCGTCAGGTAGTGGGGAATCGCCGCGAATAAAAATAAACGGCGCCGTCGAGTGTAGCTCGCGAAATTGCACCAGTGCGCTCGACAAACTTTCATCGCCGGCCGAAACATCCACAATCACCGCTACAATTTCGCCTGGATGGTTTTGCATAAATTTGCGCGCCTCCTGGCAATCGCGTCCCAAATGGCCAGCCAGCCCGGCTCGTTGCAGCGCGCCCTTAATCGCTTCCGCCAGACAGGGGTCGTCGATGATCAGCAATAACTTCGACGAATTTTCCCGCCGCTCCGCGGCACGAGCGCCCAATTTTGTTTCACCGGTTTCCCCGTGCTCGTTCGTCTGAAGCAACGGCAGCCAGATGCGCACGGTGGCGCCTTGATCTTCGCGGCTATCAAGCACGATCTGACCGCCGTGTGCGCGGACGATTGCGTGGGCGACGGCCAGACCAACTCCCAGCGCCTGGTTGGCTCGCCGCGTGGTAAAAAACGGATCGAAGGCGCGTTGCAAGACCTCGGGTGGCATGCCGCTTCCCGTGTCGGTCACTGTCAACAAAACGACCTCGCGATAAGCCATCCCAAGTTCCTCCGCTTGTTCCGCCATGAACGTGACGGGCGACAGTTCGATCCGCAAATCACCGCCGGTGGCCAGCGCCAGCCGCGCGTTGCGCAGAAGGTGCTTCAACAGGATGCGGCACTGGGTTTCGTCCATCGCCAGCGAACAAGCCGGCAGCGTTTGATGAACGGTGATCGCCGCGTGCGCGGGCAGGCTCGCCTTCCACTCCTTCAGTTCCTGTTCGACGAGCTGGGCTAGGTCCAGGCAGCGCGGGATGAATTGCCGCTGGGTGCGCGCGGCGATGAGCATGTCCTCGATGGCGCATTCGGTTTTGCGCGCGGATTTTTCCACCGCCGCAGCGTATTGGGCCACTGCGGAACCAGCCGCGGCTTCCTCCCGAATCAATGCTGCATAGCCCAGCACAGGCACCAGAAAATTGTTGAAATCGTGCGCCAGCCGGCCCGCGAGACGCAGCAGGCATTCCAGCCGTTCATCGCGCTGACGCAACTCCGGAAGCTTCGCCGGCAAGCGCTTCCGTGAATGAGGGGATTCGCCGAGAGTCATGCGGCGCTAAAATCGTTCGTCGGCACGGCCCTCTTCCTCGCGGGGGAGCACGCGCTGCACGTCGAGGAACAGTTGCTCCAGCGGCAGCGTCTTGCTCAAATAACCCGACGCGCCTTTGTCCAACGCTTCCTGCACCAGGCCATCATCGAAGCCCATCGCGGTGAGGATAATGATCGGCAGATCCGGCCACCGATACTTGAATTCACCCAGTAGTTCCATGCCGTCTTCGTCGCCGAGTGCGACATCCAGGATAACCAAATCCACCGTCGGCACGCTGGCGCCGGCCCGAGCCTCCTCGGCGGAACCCGCGATGGTAACTTGGTAGCCACGCTTTTCAAAATAAGTCTTAAGCAGATCGCGAATCGAAGCTTCGTCATCGACCACCAGGATGTGTTGGCTCATGCAACCGCAAGTAAATCAGCCGATCCGCCGTTTGCAAGGAGAAGCCGGTATAGGCGCTGGGTGGCGGTTCACATTGGCATCAACTCCGAAGGAGTTGAATCGAGTCGAGGCGGAACGGCGAGGCAACCGTGTTGCGGTTGATGATTTTTTGGGGCACTGATCCAAGGTAGCCGTTCCTCGCCAACCCTTGCTGAGGGATGGAATTCTGTTGAAATTAGCGGTGACGTTTTGAAATTCCGGGCGTGCTGCGGCGTTTTCGCGAATCGAGTGGTTCACTCGTACGGTTTGGTTCTTCTCGATAACATCGCGACGTCCCTTCTCCTTCACTTTGCTCCCGTCGCGTTCGCTAAATTCTTGTCCTGTGTCGGGAGCCAGCTAAAGTCGTGGCCGTGAAAACAAAAATTTCTTCCACTCTCGGTGCCGTCGCGCTTTTGTGTGCGGGCGTTTTGTTCGGAGATTCGCCGGTCGCGCGGGCAAGTGTTGCCCTTAAACAGTTCGCGGACGGCTTCACATCGCCGGTCGTGCTGCTTTCGCTGGACGATGGCTCGGGCCGGCTCGTCGTGGTCGATCAGGCGGGAACGGCGCACGTGTTGGGCAAAGACGGCCAGAAGGCCGAGCAGTTGTTTTTCGACGCGCGCAGCCGGCTCACGAAGTTAAACTCAGGGTTCGACGAACGCGGTTTGCTTGGCCTGGCGCTGCATCCGAAGTTCAAGGAGAACCGCAAAGTGTATTTCGTTTACAGCGCGCCGCTGCGCGATAAATCGCTGGCGCTGGCGAAGTGGGATCACACGATGACACTTTCCGAGTTCAAAGTGCGCGAGAATGATCGCGCCCAAGTGGATTCCGCTTCCGAGCGCGTCCTGCTGCAAATCGACAAACCGTGGTTCAACCACAACGGCGGCTGTGTCGCCTTCGGGCCGGATGGATTCCTCTACCTCTCGGTCGGTGATGGTGGCAACGCCGATGATATTGGCCGCGGTCACAACTCACAAATCGGCAATGGGCAGGATACTTCGACGCTGCTCGGAAAAATCCTGCGCATCGACGTGGACAAAGGCGACCCGTATGCGATTCCTTCGGACAATCCGTTCGCCGACGCGGAGAAAGGCCGGCCGGAAATTTTCGCTTACGGCCTGCGCAATTCGTGGCGCATGTCCTTCGACCGGGGCGGCAATCACGAACTGTTTGCCGCCGATGTGGGGCAATCCATGTTTGAGGAGGTCAACATCATCGTCAAAGGCGGCAACTATGGCTGGAACGCGCGCGAGGGTTTTCACGCTTTTAATCCCAAGGACGCCAAACATCCGCCAGCCGAGACGCCGAAAACAGCGGCCGACGGAACGCCTTTCGTGGAGCCGATTCTGGAATACAAAAACATGAACGGCTTTCCCAAAGATCCGGAAGCGATGGGCGTCAGCGTCACCGGAGGCTACGTGTATCGCGGCCAGGCGCTGCCGGAGTTGAGCGGCCGTTACGTGTTCGCCGACTGGTCGCATAACTTTGTGCTGGCCGATGGCGTCGTCTTGGTCGCGACGCGTCCCGCGAATGATGCGGGCAAATGGTCGCTCGAACGGCTGAAGCTTTCATCGCCCGTCGGCGGCAAGCTCGGCGCTTATGTCGTCGCGCTCGGCCAGGATGAGGAAGGCGAACTTTACGTGCTGACCAACGGCAGCAACGGATTGAGCGGAAAATCCGGCAAGATTTTCAAAATCGTTCCGGAGTAGTCCTGTTGATCCTAGTTCGAACTACTGGCGGGAAGTTGGCGCGCGTGCGCCAAATCACTCCATGAAATTCGCCATCTGCAACGAAATTTTCGACGGCTGGAAAATCGATGACACGCTCGCATACGCAGCGAAGCTTGGTTACGACGCGGTGGAGATTGCGCCGTTTACGCTGGCGAAAAATGTCGCCGACGTGCCGCCGGCGGAACGGCGGTGGATTCGCGAGTGCGCGGTGCGCTGCGGCATTGCTATTTCCGGCATTCACTGGGTGTTAGTCCAGACGGAGGGGCTTCATCTCACGCACCCGGACGCGGCGGTTCGCGAACGAACGGCAAAGTATTTTTGCGAACTGGTGGATTTTTGCGGCGACCTCGGCGGGCAAATCATCGTCGTCGGCTCGCCCAAGCAACGCAACATGATGGACGGCGTGACGCCGGAGCAGGCATGGGATTGGGCAACGGCGGTGTTTCGCGACGCGGTGATGCGGGCGGAACAACGCGGCGTGACGATTTGTTTCGAGCCGCTCGCGCCAGTGGAGACAAATTTCATCAACACCGCCGCCGACGCGATCCGCTTCGTGCAGCAGCTTCGCACGCCGCATTTCAAAATCATCCTCGACGTGAAAGCGATGTGCTCCGAAGCGAAGCCTATTCCGCAAATCATCCGCGAGTCGTGGCCGCACTTCGCGTACTTTCACGCGAATGACAAAAACCTGAAAGGGCCGGGTTTCGGCGACGTGGACTTCCGGCCGATTGCGGCGGCTTTGCGTGACGTGAAGTACGACGGCTATGTTTCCGTGGAAGTCTTTAAATTCGACGAAGGCCCCGAAGTCATCGCGACGAAAAGTTTGGAATATCTCAAGCGAGTCTTCGGCGAAGTCGTTGGCTGAATCACAAACGCGGAACAAGTGGGGACAAGGAAATTTTTAAGTTCTCGCCGGTGATCAACCTGGAGCGGTCAACGATTGCCCATTGTGGCTCGCGCCCAATTTGAGAAGAAACGGCGCCGCCGACTTGGCCCATTGTTCCGGCGTCGGAAAGCCGGCTGCCGATCCGCCGAAACAACTTTGGAGCATTTCGGTGTTGATGATGCCGGGATTCAGGGAAATCGCGGCCATCCCCGGCGGGAGTTCTTGAGCGAGCGCCTGCGTCAGACCTTCAATCGCCCACTTTGTCGCGCAATACGGCGCGACCTGCGCGTCGGTGGAACGACCCCAGCCGGAGCTGAAATTCACGATGACGCCACGGCGGCGCGCGACCATCGCCGGAACGAAGTGACGAATCACATTTGCCACGCCCTTGATATTCGTGTCGATGACGGCGGAAAATTCAGCGGCGCTCACCTGCCAGAGCGGAGCGTTGCGGTTGATGATCGCGGCGTTGTTGAGCAGCAAGTCCGGCGCGCCGTGTTGCTTGATCAGCCGCTGCGCCCAGACTCGAACACCTTTGTCGTCGATTACATCCACCGTCGCGAAATCGTGTGGCACGGTGAACTTGCTTCGCAGATCGTCAACCGCCGCTCGCGAGCGGCCACAGCCCAGAACAGTGTGACCAAGACGAGCCATTTCCATTGTCAAGGCCCTTCCCAAACCGCGTGTCGCGCCGGTCAGGACAATGAGCTTCTGGTCAATTGCGTCTTTCATCGCGCAAGATCAATCATCGCGCGAACTGGGAAGTCAAACCAAGAGGCTGGGTTGGAAAAGCAAAGCGCCATCTGAGGCGTTGAATTTTCCGGCGGCAGATTGACAAGCTGAAGCGCGTTTGGCTAAATCCCCGTCCCGCCTGGGCGGGTGAGTGGTAGGATACCCAAGTGGCCAACGGGGGCAGACTGTAAATCTGCTGGCTTACGCCTTCACTGGTTCGAATCCAGTTCCTACCACCACTTTGATTTTCTTTTGCGCCGTTACGTTCCATACGCCGCAACTGCCATCGGCAACGTCCGTTGAATCTCACTAGTCCGATAACCAAAGCCTGAGCCGCGCAGGCTCGACAGATCGACAACACCATCGCGCCGCTGGTAAAGGCCGGCATGAACCTTTGCTTCGGCCGCCGAAGCCTCGGGATAGAATTGCATCGCGTTCGTTTCGACTCCCATGATCGTGCCTACATGCGCCGCGAGCAGGACGTGCGGAATCTGCGCGAGCATCGGGTTCGTAAGATCCTGCACCATGAGCGTCATGCCATGAGCCTTCGCCCAGCAGCAACTCAGCAGCGCGCCCGTCTGCGTCTTGCAGGTCTTCAGCGCCACGCCCGACCAGCCGAGTTCACGACCCAATTTGACCAGCCGCCAGTCGTGCGCGCTTTCATCGAGAAACAGCGGTTTGCGCGCGGACACGCTGTGCGCGTCGATGCGGTGATGCTCCAAATCATAAGGAAACGGCTGCTCGACATAGAGCAGCATCCCATAAAGTCTCGGCTGCTCGTCGCGCAGTCGATCCAGAATCTCGTTCACATAATCAGGCTGCGTGACAGTGCAGTTGAAATCCGCCGTAAGCCACTCGACCCGCTGCGCCACCGCGATTTGTCCGACATGTATCAGTCGCTCAAAATCCCACATTGCATCGTTGCCGCGCAATTTGATTTTCAGGCAGCGTAAACCATCTCGTTGAATCCAGTCCGCCAGCAGCACGGGATAACCGTCATCTGGCTCCTCGCCGGTGAGTTCGGATGAGTCGAGAGGGTCGAGTCCGCCGACGAGATGCCATGCGCGCAATCGCATGGGCGGGTTTTTCACCAAAAAATCAGCGGGATATTTTCCAGTGAAAGTTTTTTGAGTGGAATCTGGGTCGGCAAGAAACGCGCTCAGATCGCGGTTCAGGAAATCAGCCGTGTAGGTTTCGTAAATCGGGCGCTGATGCAGTTGTCCGAACGCATCGTGCAACGCCAGGTCGAACACCGAGCAACAGACCAAGGCGGCAAGCCACGGTATCGGCTCGGCGTCCGCGCCGCGAGCGAGGTTCGCTTCCCGCAAAACGAGGGGCAATTGGTGTTCCTGAAAATCCCAGCCGATTTCCATGGGATGCCCTGGTTCCGAGAATTTCGACCACGCAGCGATGAGCCGGATACAAAAATCTTTTAGCGCGGAGTGCCTGTCTTCATAAGACGGCGCGCCCGGCCAGACCCACTGCACGCTCAACGGCGTCTCGCCCCAACCTTCGGCGACGCGGCCTTTCGTGCCCATGACCCGCATCGACGCGCGTGCACACGTAACGCTTGTCATGGTTTCCCTGCCGAATTTGAGCGGGACGCGAGCTTGTACCGGCAGAAAATACAGCGTGACGGATACAACCCGGCAGTCTGTGGCTCTGGACATAAGCCGGAAGATCAACGAGCACCGCTCGTTTCGCTCGCGAAGAAACGATCCTTCACGATGCCATAACGTTTCAATATGCGTTGGGTGGCGGATTCGGTTTCAGACGCGTCAAGCACGATACGCTGCAAGCCTTCGCCGCGGGTCAATTCAATGACGTGATAACCACCTTCGGCATATCGCAAGGCTTCGCGCAATTCGGGCAGGCGACTAACTTTCCGACCGTTTACCTTGTCGAGCACCAGGTAGCGTGTATCCTGGTAGCCGAGGTTATATGCGTCCGGCAGCACCAGCGAAAGCAGCACAAGAGCCGGACGTTCCTTGGTTGGCTCTTCGGAGCTGTAATAGAAAAGCCGAAAGGGCGAACGGCGTTTCCAGTCGTCCCCCCAGCTCCTCAAGAATGGAACCGAGAGCGGCTGGAATACCAGTCCACCCACAATCAAATACTCCGGCTCCTGATCGACAATTTGGTCAGGCAAGAACCTAGATGCATAGTCGGCCTTAGGCAGGCGGTAAACAATGTCTTGCGCCTGGCCGTCACGCCAAATCTTCAGCTTTACGTCGTTACCAGCCCAACGGTTGCGCGTCGCCAGATTTTCCAGCGACAGCGAACCGTAATCCGGGTCATCGTAATCGCCCTGGATGTCGATGTCGAAACCATCGACCTGCAAGATGATGTCGCGCGGCTTGAGCGGCGATTCCAATCCCGGTGTCCGTGGGACTTCGCTTACAATTACCCCGCGCGGCTCGCCATCGAGCTTGAGGAATTTGAGCGAAGCCTGGTTTTCCGCAGGCTGCCAGGTGAACGCGAAGTAACCCAAGCCGGCGTAAGTGCCCTGTCGGCGCGCTTCGAGAACTGAGTATATGAACGAGGCAGGAATCACCGTGCAAGTGTTGCCGGTCTGCGAGGTTGTAAGGCCGGCCAGTTTGTCCCCGGATATAATGGGTTCAGCCCAGCCTCCACCGTTGATTTCCGAACTGACTTCAAATTGCAGGTAATCGATGAAACTCAATTTCGCATCGTTCACTACGAATTGAGTAAACTCTGCCTTGCGGGTTTCAAACTTGCCGTTGCGCCAGCGCACGACTTGCATCGGCGCCTTGGTCACGATTGGATGGGCGAGTGTAGCTGGCTTGAGTCCCGTCCAGAGCGCCGTGTCATCGGCGCTCAAGATTGCGAGGTTGGCGTGATAGTCGATCCATTTCACTTCGGCGTTCGACCACTTGCCGCGGCCAAATTTCTGGATGCGCACCAGTGTCCGGTCTGATAAATCCTCGGCCGTCGTTAGAACTTCCTTCTCGCCGATCACAATGCCACTCTTCTGCACGGTTCGCTGGCGAGTGGACCACGGCTGCTGGTAATCGTATTGTTTGCGTGTCACATCGACGGTCACGACGGACGCTTCCCATTCATTACGACCATTTCTTTCCTGAGCCAAACTCACGCATACCGCCAGTTTAATCGCGAGGCATAAGGTCAGAAAGCAAGATGTCCTTACGGCTGCTT
>JACPZS010000134.1 GCA_016195385.1 Verrucomicrobiota bacterium | reverse complement strand
GAGAAGACTGAGCCGGGGTGGTTTGGGGGATGGGGCGGCCGGAGTCCTGCCAGGGCTGGCCGGAACGCAGCACGCCCACACACAGGCAGAGGAGCTTGCGCATGACGGCGCCGACGCGCACTTTGCCGGGTTTGCCGCGCGTCGCCAGCCGCGCGGCTTGGGCGCGGAGCACGGGGTTGTATTGCAGCCCGGCCAGCGCGGGCACGTAGAGCAGGCGACGCAGGCGGGCGTTGCCCAGCCAAGCAAACGTCCGCTCGACCTTCCAGCGTTTGCGATAGCGGCGCAGTGCTCGTCCATCGTTGAGCGAGGGTTTTGTGCGGTTCTTGCGGTGAGGACAAATCAACAGAATGCCGCGCCGCAACAATCGCCAGCGCAACGGATCGCTATCGTAACCCCGGTCGGCCACCACGCGCAAGGGCCGGTTGCGCGGACGGCCGCGCGGCTGCGGCACGGAAATCTTTTTGAGCGTGCTCTCGGCCAGCGTCACTTCCGCCGGGCTGGCGCTGGCCAGTTGGCTTCCCAGAGGAACACCCGCGCCGTCGACCACCACCATCCACTTCGTGCCTTTGCCGCGCTTGGTTTTGCCGACACCGAAGCCCCCTTTTCGGCCGGAGCGAAGCTGGCATCCAGAAAACTTTCTTCCCAGTCGAGCGTGCCCCGCGCGTCCAGTTCCGATAAAAACGCGCGCCACACGTTGAGCCACACCCCGCGCTTTTCCCAGCGGGCCAGTCGCCGCCAACACGTGCTGGCACTGGGATATGCTGCGGGCAGGTCGCGCCAGCGCGCGCCAGTTTTGAGTACCCACAGAATCCCTTCGAGCACGCGGCGATTGTCCGCCCAAGGCCGGCCGCGACTTTTCTCGCACGACAACAACGGTTGGATTTTTTCCCATTGCTCATCCGACAAGAATGCTTTTGGCATCCCCAGCTTTTCACAAAACCTTCGTAAAAGTACAAGTACAAAGTACTTACAAAAATCAGCTTATGAAACCGCTTCTATCACCCTATGTGCCAATGGCTATGTGAATTACTGTAATATTCGATTTGAAGTGCCCGAAACAAGCACGGTCGCGATGCTTGCCTTGGGCGGCGGCGCATTATTGCGCGGCCGGTATTCGGCGTCGGCTTAGTTATCTCGTTGTTCTTAATCCTTCACGCGCCGGATGACACGCACGCGATGGTTTTCGCTGTCACCGACATAGATCGCGCCGTCCTTGTCCACGAAAATGCCGTGCGGCCGGGCCAGCTTGCATTGGCGTGCGTCGCCGTCCGGCCCGTCGCCGCGCCCGCCCGTGCCGGCGATGAGTTCAACCGTGTTCCGTTGCACATCAATCATGCGGATCGAATGGCTTTCCGTGTCGGCAAAATAAACGTTCCCATCCGGCGCGACGCTGATGCCTTTCGGTCCGTAAAGCGTCGCCGCCCTGGCCGGTCCGCCATTGCCAGTGAAGCCTGCTTTGCCCGTGCCCGCGACGTGATGAATGACGCCTTTGGAAAGATCGAACTGGTAGATCGCATTGCCTTCGCGCAACGCGAGCCAGAGATTGCCATGGTGATCGAAGTCGAGAGCGCGCGGGCCATTGAGCGGCGTGCCCGCGAGGCGAGCGTCGTCCGGCGTGGCCAGTCGCTCACCAGTGCCGGCAAACGTCGTGATCATGCGCGACTTCAAATCAACCCGCCGGATTCGCTGGTTGCCAATGTCGCAGATAAATAGTTCGCCCCGCTGATTGAACTGAAGGCTGTGCGGCTGTTTCAAAGTGGCACTGGTCGCCAGCCCTTCGTCGCCGGAGAAACCTTCCTTCCCGCTGCCCGCGACGGTCGAAATGATCTTCGTCTTCCGATCCACCCGCCGGACAACCGCATTTTTCATCTCGACGAAATAAAGGTTGCCCGCGCGGTCGAAACGCACTTCATACGGTTCGTTCAATTCCGCCTGAAGCGCTGGGCCGACGTCACCGGAATAGCCGTGCCGGCCGGTGCCCGCGACGGTGGAGATGTTTCCGTCGCGCGAAATTTTCCGGATGACTTGATTTTCCATGTCGCAAATGTAGAGCGCGCCATCCGGCCCCTTCACCAAGCCGTAAGGATTGTTGAGTTGCGCCTGCCGTGCGGGACCGCCATCGCCGCTGTAACCGGCGCGGCCGTTGCCGGCGATGGTTTCGATTCGCCAATGATCAGCGTGGACGTTCATTGCGCACGTCGCGAGCAGCAGTATTGCACTGGCCAACTGGCGTGACGCGATTTGGCCGAACCACGCATTCGTTGGAGTAGATGAAGCGAGGAAAACTGAGAACATTCGCAAACTCATGCTCGCATGAAATCAGTTCGCTCCGTGAATGTCCATCCCGACGCGCCGGCAATTGGCCGGACGCCACGAGCCGATGAGGGAGTCGAGTCAAGCGACGTCCAAGCGCTTGCTCATCCGCACGACCGGCAAATTCAATCCGCCTGGCAGTTGAACTTCGAAACGCTCGACAACGATATAATCGCCGGAAGCGTAAAGCGGCTCACCCGCGAGCGTGGCGACCAGTTCGGCACTGTGAAACCCGGCTGCACGAATCGCGGCTTCACAGGCGAGCAAAATGTCACGGCCGATGCCACGACGGGCAAACGATGGATGAACAAAGAAGGCGCGGATGCGGGCCGGATCATGCCGTGGAGCGAGCAACGGACCTTCATCGTTCCGTCCCCGGTCGCCACCGAACATCGCCGGGCGCTTGCTCCAACCGCCGCAACCCACGATTTGGCCGGCTTGCTCGGCGACAAAGTAGGTGCCATCGCGAATGAGTTGGCGATCAACGCCGAAAACCGGACCCAATGCCGCCTCCATTTGCAGCGGCGAATAGTGCGCCGACTGCAATCCGCGAACGGAAAGCGGAATGAGGATCTCCAGCACCGGGATGTCTCCAACTCTTGCCAAGCGAAGTGGCCAGTTTGTGTTCACGCCATTGGTTTCATTCCGCCAGGATTTTTGTCAGGTCGCGGACGGCTTCAAGTAAATTCCAAAAAGCGAGCAGACTCGCTTGCCTTGAGCTTGAAACAGCAGTTGAGAAAGGAGCCACGAAGACGCCGAGACTCAAAGTGCAAGGCAATGAAGGCATTAAAAAACCAGATAAAAAGCTTTGCGAGTGAGGGATTGCCTGCGAACGTGACGGCGTTGACTCGATAATCACGATTAAATGAATCATTGCCAAACCTTGGGGGCTCATTGAGCCGTCCGCCCTTCCGTTCGTTTTCACGAGAACCCAGCCATCGCCGAAATGGAAAGATTCGCGCCCGCGAAGTCCGCGTGCTTGATGAGACAAAGCAACCGCTGGGAGTGATGCAACTGGGGGACGCGCTCCGCCTGGCGCAAAGCAAGGGCATGGATTTGATCGAAATCGCGCCCACGGCCACTCCGCCCGTCTGCCGCATCATCGAGTACGGGAAATTTCAATACGAGGAATCCAAGAAGAAAAAGGAATCGAACGCACGCCAGCCCACGAACCAGATGAAGGAGCTGCAACTCAGCGCGAACATCGACCCGCATGATTTCGGGGTCAAACTGAGCCACGCCATCAAGTTCCTGTGCGACGACATGAAGGTGCGAATCAAACTGCGCTTTCGCGGGCGGCAGAAGGCGCACAAGGAGTTTGGCTTTGAAGTGGTGAATAAGTTCGTCCAGGAAGCCGCGCTTTACGGCCGTGCCGACTCGCCGCCAAAAATGCTCGGCGACCGTGACCTGAACGTGATTATCAGCCCGTTGCCCCGGGATAAACGCGGCAAGCCCCCGCGCAATGCCATGGCGGACGAGCAGCCTTCGGGCGACAGCGGTTCCGCGGCGGAGAATTCTCCAGGCAGTTAAAGAATTATCTTCTTTGCCTCAACGACACGCAGCCCACAACTCGTCACAGCACAAACAGACCCCAAAAATAATTCGCGATAGTTGTTGCCATCGTGCCGGAAGTCCCCGATTGTCCTTGCGTCTGTAAGATAGCTTGTCTCTTTCAAGGCATGGTGAATCCTCAGGTGAACATAGTTCAGTGATGATTTTAAACCCGACGTTCGGGAACAGTCTGTGGAAAGTGCCGGTTTGTCGGACAGTAAACATCACATGAGTAATAAATTGTTTGTCGGGAACCTTTCCTTCGACACCACTGAAAACGACCTCCAAGACGCGTTCGCCGCGCATGGCACGGTCACCGAAACCAACCTGATGATGGATCGCACCACCAATCGCCCGCGAGGCTTTGGTTTTGTGACCATGGGTTCAGCCGAAGAGGCGCAAAAAGCCATCGAAGCCCTGAACGGCCGGGAACTGCATGGCCGCGCCCTCACCGTCAATGTCGCCAAGCCACGCGAAGAGCGCACGGGCGGTGGCGGTGGTCGTCGTGAATACGGCGGCGGCGGTGGCGGTTATGGCGGTGGCGGTCGCAATCGCTACTAAGCTTTCGTAGTTTTCAGGGCGGGGTTCGGTTTGAACCGGACTCCGCCTTTTCATTTTGCTTCGTCCTTTGAGTGGTCGGCTGGATGACGCCGCGTTTAACCGACCGCAATTTTCCCGGCCCCACCATGAAAGAAGAACATATCGAAGTCGAAGGTCGTGTCATGACCGTGCTGCCCGGCACCATGTTCCGCGTCGAACTCGACAACAAACATCTCGTGCTCGCCACCATCTGCGGCAAGATGCGCAAACGTTGGGTCCGGCTCACCGTCGGCGACCGTGTCAAAATGGAGATGTCGCCTTATGACTTGGAAAAGGCGCGCATTACCTGGCGGTTAAAATAGAGATTTTTCAACTGGCCGCCGCATAACCTGTCTCGCAGGAAAATCAGCGGGACGCGTCATGCGCCGCCAGTGAACGTTCGTTCCCTTCTCAACCACAACGCGCGCTTCCGCGCGCCGTAATCCCATTTCTTCACATGCCATTTCGCACCCTTGGCCTTGATCCCAAAATTCTGCAAGCCGTGCAGGAAGCCGGCTATACCGAGCCGACGCCGATTCAAACCGCCGCCATCCCGGCCATCATCGCGGGGCACGACCTCATTGGTATCGCGCAGACCGGCACCGGAAAAACGGCGGCGTTCACGCTGCCCATTCTCACCAAACTTGCGGCGATGCCCGCGGCAGCCAGCCCGAATCACCGCACGCGCGTGCTGGTGATCGCGCCGACCCGCGAACTCGTTTTGCAAATCGAAGAGAACGTCCGGGCTTACGCGCGGCACCTGCGGCTGACCGTCGCCACGGTTTTTGGCGGCGTGGGCGAACACCCGCAGATGCGTGCGCTGCGGGCGGGAACGGATGTTATCATCGCGTGTCCCGGACGGCTGCTGGATTTGATGGGCCGGCGTTGCGGAGATTTTTCCCAGTTAAAATTTCTCGTGCTCGATGAAGCCGACCGGATGCTCGACATGGGTTTCCTGCCTTCGATCCGGCGCATCGTGCAACAACTGCCCAGGCAGCGGCAGACGCTGATGTTTTCCGCCACGCTTTCGCGCGAAATCGAAAGTCTCACCCACGAATTCCAGCGCACGCCGAAGATCGTGCAAATTGGCCGCCGCGCCAACCCCGCCGAGACTGTCACGCAACTCATTTATGAAGTGCCCAAGCACGCCAAGACCGCGCTCCTGCTGCACTTGTTGCGCGATCCACAGATGAACATGGTGCTGGTCTTTTCGCGCATGAAGCACAGCGCGGATCGCCTCGCGCGTGGACTCGAGAGCAAGGGCATCAAGACCGCTGCGTTGCACTCCAATCGTTCGCAAAACCAGCGGCTCAAGGCCTTGAAAGATTTCAAATCCGGCGCGGTGCGCGTCCTTGTGGCAACAGACATCGCGGCGCGCGGCATCGACGTGGACGGCATTTCACACGTCGTAAACTACGACTTCCCGATGCACGTCGAGGATTACGTTCACCGCATCGGCCGCACGGGCCGCGCCAATGCCATTGGCGACGCGATCAGTTTCGTGACGCCGGAGGATCGCGACGAACTGCGCGCGTTGGAGCGATTCATTGGTCGTGGCATCGTCCGCAAACGCGCCGAAGGCTTCAACTACGCGGCCCCGCCACCGCCGGGAAATCCCGATGAAGACGTGCGCCGTTTCCCACGCGCGCAAAATCAAGCCCGTCCTCCTATGCGTGGTCAATCTGCCCCACAGCATCGTGGCAGCCGTCCTGAACATCGTCGCTCCAGCCCACCGCCACGCTGGCGAAGGTAAGCATGACTGCTTCGCTTTGGAGGCGCGGCGACTTGGCATCTCGGCTGACGCCGGAATGGTGCAGTTGAAATGGGGAGCGGGAGGCCACGCACTCTCAAACCAACTGCCTAGTCACCCCCTAAACCGGAACGATGCCGAAGAAAAGAGAGTGCAACCAACGGATGCACACGGATAGAAATCCGGAACCGTCTGGTTTTAGACTTTCACCAGATGGCAGGCGTGCTCCCGACAGAACGAATACGCTCCCATCCGTGTTTATCCGCGTACATCCGTGGTAAAAAAAAAAATTCGCAACTGCATGGTTACGGCTAAAGTGGACCTAGAAGTATCGCCTTTCCAGACGCGCGAGAATCGAAGCGCTGCGACTTGAGCACTTTTCGTTGCCTTTCGCCGTTGAGCCTCGCCCGCGGAAAAAGTTCCCCACTAATTGCGGGCTTTGGTTTCGCCAAAATTCGTCTAGCGACCAGCTAATGGGTAAATCTATTCTCCTCCGAAAATGCAGTGCAAAGAAGAAAGCAAATCATTTTGAAAATCGAGATTCTCATTTGTCTGCTACTTGGCAGCGCGATCTGTTTTTTGACCGCCGCGTCTGCGTTGGCGGATGATTTTCAAGGCGCGACGCACCAGCTTCCGTACGACGACGAAGTAATCAATTACCACAAAGCGATCCCGCGCGGGCCGGTCGCCGAGCTGCAGGCCAAAATCGATCGCGGCGACTTGACGCTCAAGTTCGATCCGAAGTTTGGCTATCTGCCCGCGATGATGGACGCGCTCAAGGTGCCGAAGTCATCGCAGATGCTGGTGTTCTCGAAGACGTCGCTGCAACGCGCGTTCATCTCGCCGAAGAATCCGCGGGCGATTTATTTCAATGACGATGTTTATCTCGGGTTCATTCCCGGCGCGCCGGTGATGGAAGTAAGCGCAGTGGATCCGCAGCTCGGCGGAATTTTTTATCAACTGGAACAAACCGAGAAACCCAGGCCGCAAATCACCCGCAATCCGGATTGCCTGCAATGCCACGGAGCCGGGAAAAGTCTCGGCGTGCCCGGTCATCTCGTGCGCTCAATCGCTACGGACGAAACGGGCGAACTGGACACCCGCACCGAAGTTTCGCCCGTCACTCATCGCACGCCACTCGCCGACCGCTGGGCCGGTTGGTATGTGACCGGAACGCACGGAGCGCAGACGCATCGTGGTAATTTAATTGGAGCCGACGCTTTCGAAAGGCAGGAGAAACACCCGAACTATCTGGGCAACGTCACGAACTTGAATCGTTTCTTCAAGACTGAAGCCTACCTCACCGGCCGGAGCGATATCGTGGCCTTGATGGTGCTCGAACACCAGTCGCACATGCACAATTACATCACGCGCCTGAACTTCGAGACGCGCATCATGCTCGCGTCCTACGGCCACATTCGCTACCTGAACAGCCAGGTGAACGCGTTCCTGCGTTACCTGCTCTTCACGGAGGAAGCGCCGCTCACGGAAGCAATTCGCGGCGATTCGCAGTATCTCAAAGATTTTGCGAGTCCAGCCATCCGAGATCGGCGTGGACACTCGCTGCGTGATTTTGATTTGCAAACCCGCTTGTTCAAATATCCCTGCAGCTTCTTGATCTATTCAACTGCGTTCGATCAACTACCTCAGGCGATGCGTGATCATTTGCTCCAGCGGCTGCACGACATCCTCACCGGCAAGGACGTGAGCGCCGATTTCGTGAAACTCCGCCCGGCGGATCGTCAGGCCGTGCTCGAAATTCTGCGCGAAACAAAATCCAGTCTGCCGGACTATTGGAAAAAATTCTGACCGAAGTGCGCGCGCTTCAGGCCGGTTCCTGTTGCGTGAGGCAATGGAACGAACCCAGGCCCCAGATCAATTCCGTCGCATCGATGGGAATGACGCGATGGTCGGGCATCTCGCGTTGCAGAATTTCCCGGGCTAAGGCGTCGTTTTTTCGCCGGTAAGTGGGCAGCAGGACGATGCCATTCGCGATGTAAAAATTGGCGTAACTCGCCGGCAGACGTTGGCCTTGATGCTCGACCAGGCCGGGCATGGGCAGTTTCACGACTCGCAAGAGGTGCCCGCTTTCATTGCGCGCCATGCGAAGCCGCTTCAAGTTTTCCTGGAGCGCCGGATAATTCGCGTCATCCAAATCGTCCTCCACAGCCGCAACGACGGTCGTGGGATTGATGAACCGCGCGATGTCGTCAATGTGCCCGTCGGTGTCGTCGCCGACGATGCCCTCGTTCAGCCAGATAACTTCGCTCACGCCAAAATAATCGCGGAGGTAGTGGAAAATTTCCTTCTGCGAAAGCTGCGGGTTGCGGTTTGAATTGAGCAGGCATGATTCCGTCGTGAGCAGCGTGCCGCGCCCATTCACGTCGATCGAACCACCTTCGAGCACAATGCCGGGAGTGAAGATCGGCAGGTTGCGCAATTTGGCGATGTGCTGCGGAATCGCGTCGTCCAGATCGTAATCTGGATATTTCCCGCCCCAGGCATTGTAGCCCCAATCGACAATCGCGCGCTCCATCGCGCCTTGATGCTCGCGCTTGAGAAAAATCGGGCCGTGGTCGCGACACCAGGGTTCATACGCGGGGAAGTGGTGAAAATGAACACGCGCCAGCGGCACCTTCAATTTGGTCAAGGTCTCACGCACCGTCGCCTCCATCCCCGCGTCCCAGACGTTGATGTTCACCTGCTCAACTTGAACGAGGTGGCGAATCATTTCAGCAAACACGGGCGGAACAGTTTCATACTTATCGGGGAAACTGATTCCATCCGGGCGCGGCCAGGTGAACCATGTGCCGGCGTGTGGTTCCCACTCGGCGGGCATCCGGTATCCAAGGTGATCAGGTGTGCTCATCAATAATTCACTTCAGTATCTGGCGTGGGAGTGGCTCATGGCAGACGCGAGCCGTTCGCCGCTTCCATCAGCCGATACCATTCTTCACGTGTCAAATCGAGTTCGGTTGCCGTCACGGCGTCGCGAATGCGTTCCGGGCTCGTAGAACCGACAATGGGCACGATGCCTGCCGGATGTTTCAACAGCCACGCCAGCGCGATGACGGAACGGCTTTGTCCGCGCGCTTTCGCGATGGCGTCCAAAGTCTCCGTCAACCGCGCGGCAATTTTGGCTTCGACATGTTCGCGATCCGTCGGCGCAGTCGTGCCGAGTTTTCCCCGCGCCAGCGGACTCCACGCCAGCGGCGTTATCTTTTTGGCCAAGCATTGATCGAGCGTGCCGTCCTTGAGCGCGTCGAGCCTGGCCAGACTGATCTCGACTTGATTCACGACGAGCGGCATCGGGCAGGCCTTCCGCAGCATCGTCACTTGCGGTGGCGAAAAATTACTGACGCCAAACTCACGCGCCTTGCCCTGCTTCCGCAACTGCTCGAACGCGCCCGCGACCTCCGCCGGGTCACACAAGTAATCCGGACGATGAAGCTGGTAGAGATCAATCGCCTCGACACCGAGCCGACGCAACGATTGTTCGCACGACCAGACGATATGCGCGGCGGAAAAATCGTAACGATACGGCGCGTCCGGCGTCGGCTCGCCCGCACGGCGAATGCCGCATTTCGAGCTGATGACAATGCGTTCGCGCACGCCGCGCATTTCGCGGAGCACATCGCCAAAAATCTTCTCAGCCACGCCCTGGCAGTAAATATCCGCATGATCGAAAAACGTGTAGCCCGCTTCCAGCGCGGCGATGACGGCGCGTCGGCCGGCCGTTTCCATCGCCGGTGTCACTTCACTCGGCTCCCAAGTTCCGGCTATTCGCCAGCAGCCATAGGCGAGGCGGCTGACGGGAAGCGAACTCTTTCCGAGTGTGACAATCTTCATGTTTCAGCGTTAAGCGCACGGAGTAAAAACCAGAACTTCGCGGGGTAAAAGAGAAAATGCATTTCATCTGTATTCGCTTCTGCTCTGGCTTTGGCTTGCTCATCGCCAATGCCCGCGCTACAGATTGACCTGTCGCATGATGAAGGCTTTTTCATTCGGTCGCGTCAAAAGTCGCGAAATGTTTTTCACGTCATGACCAATCGTCATTTCGCCTCCAATCCTTGCGCCGGCACGCGCCGCGAATTTCTCTGGCAAACTGGCGCAGGCTTCGCTGGCCTCGCGCTCACGGCGCTGCTCGATGCCGACGGTTTCTTTGGCGGCCAAGCGTTCGGCACCACGCCCGTTAAGCTCGACGCAACTGGCAGCGCGCCTCCGCTCGCCCCGCGGCAACCGCATTTCCCGACGAAAGCGAAGTCCTGCATTTTTCTGTTCATGTACGGCGGGCCATCGCAGATGGATTTGTTCGACTACAAGCCGGAGTTGCAAAAGCGCGACGGTCAATCCGTGAAGATGGAAATCCGTCGTCGTGACATGCAGGATTCCAAACTGCTGGCCAGCAAGCGCACGTGGCAGCAGCATGGCCAATCAGGCTTGTGGTGCTCGGATGCCCTGCCCCACCTCGCCCGACAGATGGACAAACTCGCGGTCGTCAAGTCGCTCTATGCGGATTCCTTCGCGCACGGCTCGGCGATGATTCAGATGAACAGCGGCCGCATCATCCAGGGGTATCCTTCGCTCGGATCGTGGCTCGGTTATGGGCTGGGTTCGCTGAACAATAATTTGCCCGGCTACGTCGTCATGCTCGATCCGCGCGGCGGGCCGATCAGCGGCGCGGCGAATTGGTCGAGCGGCTTCATGCCGGCGGCATTTCAGGGCACAGTTTTTCGTTCGACCGGCCAGCCCGTGCTGAACCTCGACTCGGGCACGGGCCAGACCGCCGAGATGCAGCGTGATTTGATCAGCACCGCCAACGCGCTCAACGCCGAGCATCTTCGCACGCGGCCCGGCTACTCCGAATTGCAGGCGCGCATCGCGAGCTACGAACTCGCCTTCCAACTCCAGACCTCCGCGCCCGAGGCACTCGACCTCGCCACCGAAAGCGCCGCGACGAAGGAGATGTACGGCCTCAACGATCCCAAGACCGATCACGCGCTCGCGCTTGGTCCCGCGCCATTCGGACGCCAATGCCTCATTGCGCGGCGGCTCGTCGAGCGCGGCGTGCGCTTCATCCAGATTTACCACGGCGGCGGCCACCAGCAGCAGAACTGGGACGCGCACAACGGCGTCGAGGAGAACTTGAAAATCCATTGTCCGGAGATCGACAAACCCATCGCGGCGCTCTTGCAGGATCTCGAACAACGCGGCCTGCTCGATGAAACGCTCGTCGTCTGGGGCGGTGAATTTGGCCGGCAGCCGGTGGTGCAAGGTGCGGGCGGAGGGCGCGATCACAATCCCAAAGGCTTTACCTACTTCCTCGCGGGCGGCGGCATCAAAGGCGGCGTGAGCTACGGCGAGACGGATGAACTGGGCCACGAAGCCGTCGTGGATCGCCATCACGTGCGCGACCTCCATGCGACGATGCTGCACCTCATGGGCCTTGACCACCGCAAGCTCACCTATTTTTACGGCGGCCTGAATCAAAAGCTCACCGGCGTGTTGGAACCGGAGTTGATTCGCGGGATTATCGTGTAAGCCCCAACGCATGAAACTCAATGCCGTTTCAAAATTCCGATGGCTCGCATCGTTGCTTTTTTGGGTGCCACTTTTTTCGCCACAGTCGATCACAGCACAAATTGTCGGAGCATTAAATTTTGCTTCGCGTATCGCCGGTGTTTACGATGCGCCGGTATTTGTCTGCGAAGGCGGTGTGCTAGGTCGTGCTTCTGGCACCAACTATCTCGTTCAACTTTTCGCTGGGATTGACGCAACTCATTTGGTGCCGGTGGGAGGGGCAATCCCTTTTAGGACACAAGCGTTTGCTGGTTACTGGAGAGCGGCGGCCATATCTATTGATCGCTCATTGGTCGGGCCAACGAATATTACAACGGTCCAGATTCGGGCCTGGCAGAGCACCGCTGGTGATACTTATGATGTTGCGCTTGCAAATGGCGGATTAGTTGGTCAGTCCAACATCATACGGGTTCAGCCAATAGATGCGCCTGACCCTCCAAGCACCTTAACCGGCCTGCAAAGCTTCACCATCGGCGCGGCGGAGTGCCCCGAGCCATCGACGTGGGCGCTGTTGCTGGTTGGACTCGGAGTCCTCCTTTGCAAGCGCCAGCGAAAGTGACTGGCTCCGAAACTCGCCGCTGGGTTGGATCGGAATTGATTCGGAAGATCCTGGCGTAGCCTCGCCATATTAGCCGACGATGCCGTCACCTTGGCGGGTGGCTGCGACGCCCTCGTCGCAGAACGTGGGCGCGACACCCGCGTCGCACAAAAGTGGTGCCGACCACGGCCTCGGCAGTACCGCCGCGTGCCTTTGTGGTGCCGAGATCATAGCCGCACAGGCGCAGGCGCACCACCGCGCGCTCGACCTCACGCAACCGGGCCTTGCCGACCAATTCCGCCCGCCCGCCACGCCGGGGCAGGGTGCCTTGCTCACCGCCGTGGACGCCACTCTGCTCCGTCTCCAGCCGCAACCCACCGATGACGCTGCCACCACTTCCGCCAAAGCGGCGCTCGTGGCCAAATTCGTCGCGCACGAATTGCCCGCCGACTTCGTAAGCAACCTCGCCGATGACCGTGCCGCCATCGACACCGCGCAGGACGCCGAGGAAAGCTCCAACAACGACGGCGTGGAAAGCACTGCCGCCGTCGGCCTGCTCATCCGCGACGGCATGAAAGAAATGACGACCCTCGACGCCATCATGCACAACAAATACGCGCGCCAGCCCGAGAAACTGCGCGCCTGGCAAAGTGCCAGCCACATCGAACGCGCGCCGCAGCGCGAAAAGAAACCGGCGGTCAGCCCCACCGCTGCCTTTACCACCCCGCCCCAAAACAAGGCGGCGTAAAACCAATTAAGTTCGGTGCCTCCCACGAGCAGGGCCGTTGTCAGCAACGGCCCGGTTTCGTTTCCGCCCGCTGGCCGACACAAGCTCAAGCTCGGCGAGAATTCGTGACTCCCTTCCTGTTCACTCGTACGAACGCCATTTAACCGCTCTCCATGAACCATCAGCCTCGGAGGGCCGAGTTATACGAGGCCCTGGAACCTTGCCCGTCTCAAGTCAGGGATTCGTGTAACTCGTCCCTCCGAGGTTCATGGCCTCGATGCGCGTCCAATTTTTGGAGGTTTTCCCTACCCAGGCACACAAGCGCGCGTTTCGCCGAGGAGAGACCGGGCGAGTGCGTCGCCAGGACCGCTGCGGTTTCGCGGAGGTGAACTGGCGCGAGCTTTTGGAGTGCGCCGGCAAGTCGGACGCGACGGCGCTTTCGAGCAGACTGGCAGTCGCTGAACTTCGATACCATCCCGCGCATTCCAAAAGCGGTGTCGCCGCTGCGCTCTGCCACCGCAGTCCAAAGCGGTTCGGGCCGGTATCGAGCACCTTGGCGATGTTGGGATGATCCATCATGGCCAGCGCCTGCCGCTCGGCCTCGAACCGCGCGACGACCTGCTTGGTGTCCATGCCCAGCTTGATGACCTTGAGCGCCACGCGACGCTGCACCGGCTCGGTCTGCTCCGCGACATAGACCACGCCACACCCGCCTTCGCCGACTCGTTCCAGCAACTTGTAGCGCCCGAGTGTCTGGCCCACGGCTTCGTCGGGCACGTCGGAGAACTCGGCCTTCATCGCCTCTGTAGTAGTGGGCGATGAATCGGCGAGCGTTTCTGGGAATTTAGTGAGGCGTGACGAGTTCCAAACCTACCTGGGTACGGCGAGTCTTCTCCACCGCTGCATCGCCGGTTGTGGGAACTACTTGAGTGGCATGCGGGCGTGGAGCCAATCTCCCATGCGCGAAGCCGAAGGACTGTCCAGGTTGCACAACACGATCACCGACTGGCCCGACTCCGGATACACGCGAAGCATCGCGTTCATTCCCGGAGCGCCGCCGCCGTGGCCGTAGGTCCGCGCCTCGTCCGGCCGTCCGAGTTGGAATCCGAAGCCGTAGGCGCCCGTCGTGAATTGCGGACGCGTGGCCTCGGCGAGCGTCTCGGCCTTCAGTAGTCTAGTCCAGCTTTTTTGCCGAGAGGAATTTCGACAGTTCGTCCGCGATCTGGATGTTGTTCAGGTCCGAGAATGGGAAATGCGTGTTGCCCCGGATCCCGATCTCGGGCAAATGCACGACGGTGACATCACCACCTCGGCGGTTCACAGCGTCCCTCCACAGCCTCGCCATCGCCAGACGGACACGCCAGCCGTCCTGACCCGGATTCGCCGTCGGTTGCGCCGGAATGTTGTCGCCGTAGAAGATGATGATCGGAATCTTCGTCAGCGCCATGAACTCCGACAGCGGCACGCTGACCCCCTGCAGCGCGCCGCCAGCGCTTGGCATCGCGGGAGGCACTTCGCCTTCCGGGAAGATGAAACCGCTTCCGGGCTCATAGGAGGCGATGGCGCGGACATTCGAGCTCTTTACCGCAACGCGCCAGCCCATGCCCCCGGCATGTGAATGGGTCACGAGAATCCCCGGCCCAATCTTCTTGAAGAGTGCGGTGACCGCGTCCGAGTTCAAAGCGGGATCGAGGGGGCCAGTGTCGGGTGTGATCTGGCGGAAGTATTGGTTCAGAGCCTCCGGCTCGCGTGAGAACTGCACACCCGGAAAGAAGTCCGGCCAGATGCCGAGGCGGAATGTGCCGAACCAGTCCTGCTCGTCGGGCTTCGGCGTGAACGTCCCTGGCAGCGTGCTCCGGCCCGCGCGACCGCGTCGCGGCTGGTCAATTACGTAAACCGGGAAGCGGCGACGCAAGAAAACGTTCTGGAAGCCCTCGCGCCCGTCCGGCGTGGTTTCCCAAGTCTTTGAGAACTGCCCGATGCCGTGCCACATCACGAGCGGCAGTTTTCGAGCATGGACCGGCACCTGGTAAAATACGCATGCGTGGTCCCCGTGCAACGTCTGGCCAGAAGGGCTTCGGTTAGTGGCGTCGTAGGTGCCGGGGCTGGTTAGCACCGTGCCGCCGATGGCGAAGCTCCCTTGCTCTTGGATCATCAATGGCCTGGCCATTCTGGTCGTGTCTTGCGCACTCGCAGAAACGACGCCCGGAGTCGCCAGGATGGTTAGGGCACCAATCCCTATCTTCCTCACAATGCGGTAAGACATTCGCAGGATTGATTCAGGAGTTGAGAGCTGCAAGCGTGTTATTGAGTCGAGACTCGCAGTCGGATAAAGCGCGCCGTAGCATCGGGAACCGGCGTGTTATCGCGCACGACAAGCTGCGTGGGCGTGTCGGTGAGAGTAACGATTTCCGCAGGGCCGGACGTCCAAGTAAGCAGGTCGGAGGAAACGTCCACCGTGTAATTGATATCCGGTGCCTCGGCTGCGCGAGTGACTGTCACCGCCAAATACTTCTGGCCACTGGCTTCGACGAGGCTTGCGGACAAAAAGGCGCTCGATGTTGTCGCAGTCATCGGATCGAGACCGATCGCATACTTAATTAGATTCGGAATTCCGTCGCCCGCCGGGCTGGCTCCGTCTGCTCCCGCTCCTACGTTCGAGGGATTACCGAAATGTGCGTCCCGCCAGGCCTGTTGCGGCGTGAGCGACGATAGATCCAGCAGGCCGAATACGCCGACGCCGGAGGTAGTGCCGACATAAACGCGGCCGCTTGCAATGGTGGGCGTGATGAACTTGTTGCCAGTCCCGAAGCGATCACGCGTGCCAGACTGATCGGTGTTGAAAAGCTCGACGGCCAGGTTTGTGGCTGCATACGCGTGCAATCCCGCAGTCGTTGTGTTTCGTGCCGCCCAGAGAATGCCATTAGCCGTTCCATTTGCGGAGATGCTGGGCGTCGCACCCGGATAAACAAATGTGCTCGAAGTCTGCGAGGATCTGGGGCCCAGCCGCGCGTTCTGGAAGGGGAATGCCTTGATGCGGTCCCCAACCGCGCCGTAGTACAGCGTGCCGTTGAAATATGCAGGCATTCCCCAAACGCCGCAGGTGATCGCGCCGTTGACTTGCTGGTAAACGGCATTTGTCGTGGTGTGAAATTTTCCCATGTCAGCCGTGTCCAGCAGATAGATGCGGCTGTCCTTTCCCGCGCCGACAACGAGGTGGCGAGGCTGATTTTGCGCGTCGAGCATTTCAGGAAGTACCAGCGCGCCACCTGACCCCAGATCCTGATCAATCGAGTTTTCAGAGACCGTATTGGATGGCGCAAAGTAGTCCATGACCGCCAGCGCGCTGTTCGTTATTCCGAGCTTCACCATACTGTTGCCAAAGTCGCCATTGATCGGAAAGCCTGCGGGCGTGAGCGTAGTATCCAATGTTCCGTTTCCAGAAATGCAATAGACGTTTCCGGCATTGTCCCCTGCCAGTCCTGCGGGCATCCAAATAGAACCTGAATTTCCGTTCGGGATGATGTTTAACACACTGGCCTGTGCAAGCGTCTGCGCGTCGTATCCCATGATCCAGCCCGTGTATGGGCGACGATCGCAGTGCGAGGCCCAGGAAGTATATACGACGCTATTTAGAAGAAGCAGTCCGGAACGCTCCTTGTACTGGGCAGGATCGAAAATGACACGACCGCCGCTGCTGCCGTCACCGATTCCCGGATACGTGGCCGTAACCGTTGCGGGAGTCATGCGGTCCTCGCCGGTGGAGAGATCAAGCGCGTGCAGGCGTTGGAAATAGCTCGTGCCCCGTTTGCTCATGGCCACCACAAACAAAGTGCCATTGGTTCCAAGGTAGCGGTCGATCACTGGCGTGGCAGTGACACCAATCTCCGGCATTACCTGAAAACACCCGCGACTGTCCGAAGGCGTTTCCCCGGCTCCCAGGAGGGACACGCGCCAAAACACGTTCGTGCTGTCTGCGTCGAACGCATAAACGCTGTCATGCTCAGTGGCGACAAAAAGAACATTGCGCAATCCCTTACCTGCGATCGGCACTCCAGCGGCGTAGAGCGGCTGCGCATCGACTTTACCATCCACATTCAACACCCAGAGCCTTCCGAACTTGGCAGCATTGACGTTGGCAGGCGTGAGGATTTCTTCATGCAACTGCTGCCCGGTCTTGGCATTGTCGTTGTGATAGGTGAGCACATCGGTGCTTTGGGCTGATGTCAACGAAACCGTCGCGAATGCCAGGAGCATTGCCAGTCGGGATGTTTCAAATGATTTCCAGGGTTGGAGCAGACTATGTTTTCTCATGTGGAGTTTTATTTTACGCTTCCTTTCGCCTTCGCGGCCTTCTCGATCACGTCCAGCCGCGCTTTCCGGGGATCGGGTTCGGCGCTCGGCGAACCGTCGGGCCTGAACTCCAGGATCTCGTCCTTGCTGGGTTCGTAACGCGGCCATATCGGCAGTCCCGGACCATTAGGATCACCTGTCTTGGCGAAGTTTGCCCAATAGGTGTTCAGCATCTTGGCAACTTCTTCGTCTTTGGGTGCCACTGTGGTTCCATTTCGGGCTCTAAGGTTGTTGAACACGTAAGGGATTTCAGATCCGTGCGCGGCACCATACCGCATCCTCCCTTGCATTGAGGGGGAGACGTAGGAGAAAAGATATATGTAGGAGGGTGCGCCCTTGGCGGCAAAGGCCCTTGCGGTGAACCGGGCCGGCTCCGCCCATACCTTGTCCGTGTTGACCATCGTGAGCATCCTGGCGAAATCACTAGCGCCATCGGGATCATATGCCGCATTCATTTCACCCCTCACGTTCACGAACTGAGACAGCAGTTCCTCCTTCGAACTGGCATTGACAAAGCCAGCCGGCACTTCAGCGCTATTTGATCCGATGATGAGCGGGACGTTTGGCTGCCTCCCTGCCTTGTATGCGCTCTCAGCAGTTTCAACCGCCAGCTTGCCGTCCAGAATCGGACCTGGGTAGATAGGCGGACCTCCGGGCCCATCACTTTCCTGCCCCCCATCCACAATCTCTTCCACTCTAAGCGCGCGCAGCTTGGCCAGTGCGGCCGCATCCGTGCCCGCAATCCCATGCTTGTGTGCGAAATTCACGCCGATTGTCTCCGCCGACACCGGATAGTTTGGATCGACACCGTCCTTACTCATCGGTCTTCCAGTGAGCACACCGTCGCGTCCGCCACCGGACTCACTGATTGCCTTTTGGAAAAGGCCGCGCGAAAGCGGTGAGGTCAGGAGGGTATGCACTGAGACGCCGCCAGCGGACTCGCCGAAAATGGTCACGTTGTTTGGATCGCCTCCGAACGCGGCAATGTTGTTCTGCACCCACTTGAGGGCGGCGATCTGATCCATGTAAGCGTAGTTGCCTTTGGGCTCTTCTGGATGCTCTTTGCTCAACGCGGGGAAAGCGAAGAAGCCGAGCCGCCCCAGACGGTAATTGATGGTGATCAAGATGACGCCTTGTTTCACAAACTGATTTCCTGAATTCTCAGGAGAGGAGCCGGAGCCTCCCACAAAGGCCCCGCCGTGGATCCACACCATGACCGGCAGCTTTGCTCCCGGCTCGGCCCCGGCAGGTTTCCACACATTGAGAAACAGGCAGTCTTCCGATGAATTCTCCCGAATGGAGGCAGTGCCAGGGCCAAAGCCCCTCTGGGCGCAATCCGCACCGAACTTGCTCGCATCACGCTCTCCTTGCCACGGGGACACGGGTTGTGGAGGGCGCCAGCGGTTGGCTCCAACCGGCGCAGCCGCATAGGGAATCCCTTTGAAGCTTGAGACATCTCCTTCGGTTACACCGCGCACAACGCCTGACGCTGTGCGAACGGTCGGGTGAGTCGCGGGTGCGGGCTCGCCCACTTTCGCTTCTTGTGCGTTTGCTGAAGTAAAAAGAGTTGTCGCCAGCAGCCAGAGGGCGGTGAAATTGGTTTCAAATCCTTGTCGTCGCATATTTTTTGTTCGTTGGATTGCTTCTGTAAAGATCGCGTCTTAGCAGGCTGCTGCAAAACCCTTTTTGAGGGCACAAAACATGCAAAAACCCCTAAAGATCGCGTCTTAGCAGGCTGCTGCAAAACCCTTTTTGAGGGCACAAAACATGCAAAAACCCCAATGTTTTTGCTGGTCGCTTTTCTGAAACATGACTTTTTCAGCAACCTGTTAGTCATTTCTTCTCGAAGAGCGCCTCCTCCAGGGAATTCCGGGCGCGCCATTCGCCAGGTGAGATCCCTTCCCAAATCTGAAATGCACGAAAGAATGAATTAGCATCTTCAAAACCCAGCAAGAAGGCGGTTTCATTGAGTTCCACGGCCCGCTGCTTTAGAAAATGGTGGGCAAGGTGGCGACGGGTATCCTCAACGAGCGTTTGAAAAGTGAGGCCCGAGTCTGTAAGCCGCCGCTGAAGGGTGCGCGCGCCCAAACCAAGTTCTTTCGCGACATCGTCCAGCGTCGGGCGCTTCCCGGCCATTGATCGGCTAAGGGTTTCCTTTACCTGTTCACCAACATTCGCTCTCGCGTTCCGCGCTTCCAGTTCGGTCTCTACGTGCGCGCCGATCACCGCAAGCAGTTCTTCATTATGGGTCACGAACGGACAGTCCAAATCACGACTGCGAAATATCAGAGCGTTGCGGTCCGCTTTGAAACGCACCCGGCAGCCATAGTGGTTTTCAAATATCGCGCGCTGCTTCGCGGACCGAGCGAGCTCAACCCGAAGTGGCGTGATTTGGTCGTCAGTGCCATGGCGACCCACGCTCAAAATCCACGACAGCACCATATCGACCAGCAGGTCGGGCTGTGGCTCGGCAGCTTCCACGTAGAAGAACTCGACTGACGCTTCCTGAGACTTCCTCTCGACGCGGATCTCTTCCGGGCAGGTAAGTTGTTTGTAGCGGGCGAGTCGTTGCAGAGCATCCTCAAATGTCCGGCTGCAGAGGACAGCGATGCCAGCCGGGTGGGAACGTGCCAATCGGGTTTCACTTCCGAGTTTTAAGCCAATGGCAGGATCTGAACTAATCTCACCAACGCTCCGCCAAAGCGCGAACAGTTGAGCAGTCGTGACATAAACTTTTTCTTGTTCGAAAAGCCCCACAGGTAATCCTGCGCGACGAAGTAGTGCAGGGACAACTATCTTGTGGTCTGCGAAGCGCTTTCCCCAGGTATTTGAGATGCGTAATCGATCACTCATCGGTTTAGTGTCTCAGGTTATCTCATGTTCACGCGCGCGCGACTGTCACTTTGCCTTCACGTTGTAACAGAACAGCGTATCTTGATCGCGAATGTAGAGCTTGCCGTTCGCAATCACCGGATGCGCCCACGCGGGCAGCTTCGTGCGCTCAGGTTGCTCGAAGCGTCCGCGCTCCAGGTATTCCTTGCGGCTCGGCTCGATCAAAATCAGGTCGCCCTCCTCGGTGCGGTAGTAAATTCGGCCATCCGCAAACGCGACCGAGCCTTTGCGAACCCGTCGCTTATCTTGGTCGCGCTCGTTCCACAGGATTTCGCCCGTTTGAAAGTCGAGACAGATCAGGTAGCCGCCCCCGTTACCGCCGTTGGATCCAAACAAAGCTCCGTCGTGTAAAATCATGCCGCCGTGATGATTCTCCATCTGCCGGGACAACCACACTTCCTTGGCCGTGACCGCACCAGTTGTGTCCCTGCTGAGCTTCACGGCTCCCCCTCCCGCACCATAGGCGGAAGCGGCAAAAACCATCCCATCATGGTAAATCGGTGTCGAGCAGTTGATCCCCATCCGGTTGGCGGGCTTCTCATATTGCCAAAGGAATTTGCCATCTGCAGCCGCCACCCCGATAAGCGCTTTGGCGGTAAGCTGCACATACTGGCGTTGCCCGTCGAAGTCGATTGCGATTGGCGATGCGTAAGCTGCCCCAGACGATCCGGGACCGCCGAACCCGCCGAAGCCACCACCGGGCCGACCTCGACCAGGGGCTGCACCGCCAGGAGTACTACCCGATGCCACGGGAGCGCCGCCAATTCCCGGATTGGTCATGCCTCCCTCAAATCCGCTGTCCGGCTGCCAAACCTGACCGCTTGAATCCGTGAATGATGAGGACGCTCCAGCATTGATTCGAATAGTCCCTGCGGACGATGCACCGCCTGATGACTCCCCCTGCGGGATGATTTCAATCGCCTTGATGGCTGGGCTTTGGATCTGGGACGTGAAAACAATGCGGAACTCGCCGTTGGTTATTTCCACCGGCACGGTCTCGACATAGGCCTTATTGGGCCCGCCGGCCTTCGCCCAGATGTCGAAGTCTTTGAACTTGTGCCCTTGCACATCGAAGGCAAAGACGCGTTGGCCCGGGCCGGTAATCCCTGGGTAAGTTTCCGCAAAGTAGAGTTTCGCGAAATACTTGCCGTTGGAGACCTTTTGCGAAAAAGCTGCCATTCCCCAATGCTCGCTGACAAACAGGTTCGGATCCTTGGTGCCGGTCACCCCCGAAGCGGGAGCACCAGGGCGTTCACCGACACCGGCATCAGGACTACCTGCGCTGCCAGGAGTGCTTTCCGAACTGCCTGGCATTTGGGTCTTCCAGATCGTTTGGCCGGTCAACTTGTCCAGAGCTATCAGCATGGCGCCATCGCTGCCGGGCGTGCAGATCAGCTTGTCACCATCGATCAGCGGCGATTCGCGGTAGCTCCAAGCCGGTATCGAACCACCAAAATCCGTTACCAGATTCCGTTGCCAAACCAATTTCCCATCCGCCGCTCGCAGGCACACCACATTGCCCGTAAGCCCCATGACATAGAGTCGGTCAACATCCACTGTGGGGGTGGCACTCGGCCCTTCTTTTGATTGCGGAAAGGTTTGCGAGTGCGTCGGCGCAATTCGAACGGCCCAGCGTTCCTTGCCATCCCGCTCAGACAGGGCCCAGACGACTTCATCCTCGCCGCGATTGGCCATGCCGTAAATACTGCCAGCAGCAACGGAAGGCGTACCGTCGCCCCCGCCAATGCCGCTAACTTTCCATGCCAGCGGTGGCCCGTCTTTTGGCCATTCCTTAAGCAATCCGGTTTCTTTGGAGTGGGCTGTACGGTCTGGCCCTTGCCACTGCGGCCAATCAAACTCTCCGGAGAGAGCGTTTTGCGCGAAAGCCCCGACTGCAAGAACAAGCATAAAGGTTCGATACATGCTCTCACGATAGCGTAAAGCATGGACTAGCGTCACTCGCAAGATACGCCAAACTACTCGCCAGACGCGTCAAAGACGTTATTGGAGAGAAGAACAAGTGATTCTGGTTTTCGAGCATGCGAGTCTTCTCAACAGGCTGCATCGTCTGTTGTCCTGCTGTGGGAACTATTTGAGTGGCAGGCGGGCGTGGAGCCAATCTCCCATGCGCGAAGCCGAAGGACTTTCCAGGTTGCACAACACGATCACCGACTGGCCCGACTCCGGATACACGCGAAGAATCGCGTTCATTCCCGGGGCGCTGCCGCCGTGGCCATAGGTCCGCGCCTCGTCCGTCTCCAGCCCCAACCCACCGATGACGCTGCCACCACCTCCGCCAAAGCCGCGCTCGTGGCCAAATTCGTCGCGCACGAACTGCCCGCCGACTTCGTAAGCAACCTGGCCGACGACCGCGCCGCCATCGACACCGCTCAAGACGCCGAGGAAAGCTCCAACAACGACGGCGTGGAAAGCACCGCTGCCATCGATCTCCTCATCCGCAATGGCATGAAAGACCTGACCACCCTCGATGCTATCATGCACAACAAATACGCGCGTCAGCCCGAAAAACTCCGCGCCTGGCAAAGCGCCAGCCACATCGAGCGCGCCCCGCAACGCGAGAAGCTCGAAGCGAACGATTCAGTCTCCTTTGGGATCGAAGATGTCTTCGATTGGCATCTTCAACAGCTTGGCCATCTTGAATGCCAGAGGAAGGCTCGGATCGTACTTCCCGGTCTCAATGGCGTTGATGGTCTGGCGGGAGACACCCAGTTTGTCCGCGAGGTCGGATTGCGACCATTCCCGGGCCGCCCGCAGTTCCCGGAGGTGATTCTTCATCGGTAGCGTCGGTTGAAGATCCGCTGGCCAACCGCATAGGAGATCAACAGGAGCCAGAGGATCAGCCACGGCACACAAAGGTCCAGATTGGCGTACGCTTTCATTCGCCCGGGGAAAACTACTTGAAAGACTCCCAACCGCACCAGGTGTTGCCAGGCGACAATGAAGAAGAACGTGACGGTGCTGGCGAAGAGGCACGCCGCGCTGGTCACCTGGCGATGCAACTCGTCCATGCCGTGAATCCACCCCGCCAGCCGCCGGATCCACAGCAGGATGGCGAGCAGCGGCGCGACCGCCGCGATGGTCCGGAGGTAAGCCGGCCATTCACGGACTTGGTGACGGTAAAAAAGATCGCTCGCCACGGAGATCATCAGGGCGACGAACATCCATGCGTTTACTTTACAATCGACCGCAAAGGAGTATTGCGGTCCCGGCTGGATTTCTCCCGGAAGGTTCGGTTTGTTCATGTGGAGGAGTGTAAAGACTACTTGTCACATGTCAAGCATCATTGACATTATGATTTCATGAGATTTCTACCAAGCGGCTGACGATCTGTCCTTGATCTGGCGTCATTCGTCTCATCCCGCACCGCCATTCGCGGGCGCTAAAACTCGGCTCCGTGAGTGCTAAACTACCGTGTGGTCCACATCACCGTAGGATTGCTGATGAGCGGCAAGCCAGCTCTGGAACTTGTTGTCGATGAATTTGTGAAACTGCCAGAACCGCGGCATGTAGATGTTCTTCTTGGGGTCGGCAAAATCCGGGCCGTATTTCGCCGCATTGTTATGCACCCGTCCATGCCAGCCTTCGATGGTGTTCGAGAACTGTTGGGCGTCGGGGGCGAGGTCGGTCACCTTTTTGTACGGCGGGGAGGTCTTGGCCATCGGTCCTGGAGCCAGACCCGGCTTGAACTTGGCGATGTAAACGGAAATCACCTCGTGGTGGAATGAGAGGAAGCCAATGGGTTTCCCGCCAAACGTCCCGGCTCCGCTCATCATTTCGGCCATGTGCCAGGTGTTGTGGATGGTTTTGAAGCTGTCGAGAAACTGCTGCTCCGTTCCGGCCGAGATGGTGGCAAGCTTGGTTCGCAGGTTGGTGATAACTGGTTCAGTAGCCATAATTCCTCCAGGATGTCATCTGCATTTCCGGCGCGGTGCGGTTCGGAATGAATCGTTTGTGCGCCGGGGTCATTTTTGCAAAACTAGCCCTGACGGGACGGGCGTCAAGTGGGGTTTTTGGAAGGGGCGTCCTCACTTCTTCCGCCCGACTGTCTTCGGCTTGGCGGAGGCGCAACTTCCGCACCGCCCGCGCGCTTGTGCCGCCGAAAGAAAACGCTCACGCCTCCAGCTTTGCCTCCATCGTGATATTCGCCTTGAGCAGGCGCGAGATGGGACAGCCGGCTTTCGCAGCGTTCGCGATTTCAATCACTTTGGCTCTGTCCGCGCCGGGAACTTTCGCGGTGACATCGAGATGCGATTGCGTCACGGTAAAGCCTGCGGCGGTTTTCTCCATGGTGACCATCGCCGTGGTATGGATGGATTCGGCCGTGAGTCCTGCCTTGCCCAGCTCCGCCGAGAAAGCCATCGAGAAACAGCCGGCGTGCGCCGCGGCGATGAGTTCCTCGGGATTTGTGCCGATGCCGTTCTCGAAGCGCGTGCCGAATGAGTATTGAGATTCCTTGAGCACACCGCTTTCGGTGGAGATGTTGCCTCTGCCGGACTTCAGATCACCCCGCCAGACTGCTGATGCTTTCCGTTTCATGTCGTTCCTTTCTTTAGTTTGAGTTTGTCGTTTGCCAAATCAATCACTCGCCCGCACGAATTGAATCGGTGGTGCAAGCTTCAGGACGCGAAATCGTTTTTCCGCACGATGCGATAACGCACCTTGCCCGCGCGCAAATGATCGAGCGCGTCGTTTACCTTGGACATGGGGAACATCTCCGTCACCGGCGCGATGGCATGCCGCGCGCAAAAATCCAGCATCGCCACCACCGCCACCGGACTGCCGGTGGGCGAACCGGAGATGACGCGTTGAGCCATGATGAGTGAAAACACTTCGACCGGCACAGGCTCCAGCACCGCGCCGACAAAGTGCAGTCGGCCTCGCGGCGCGAGTGTTCCGATGACGGCTTTCCAATCGAGTGGCACATTCACGGTCACGAGAACGAAATCCAGCGCTCCCGCAATTTTTGCCATCTGCGCGCTGTCGCGGGAATTCACCACGTGATGCGCGCCGAGCCGCTTGGCTTCGTCGCGCTTCGTATCGCTGGACGTAAACGCATAAACTTCGCAGCCCCACTTCGACAAAAAGCTCAATGCCATGTGGCCGAGGCCGCCGATGCCGATGACGCCCACGCGCTCGGTGGACTTCACGTTCGCCTGCAAGATGGGATTGAACACCGTGATGCCGCCGCAAAACAGCGGACCGGATTTCGCGGGATCAAGTGAATCAGGCAGCGGAATGGCCCAAGGCCATTGGGCGCGGACACGATTGGCGAAACCGCCATGCCGCCCAACGATCACACCTTCGCCCTGGGGACAAAGATTCTGGTCGCCGGAGAGACAGTGCTTGCACGCCAGACAACTGCCGGAACTCCAGCCGATGCCGACACGTTGGCCCACCCTCAGATTCTTCGCGTGCGACCCGACCGCGACCACTTTGCCCACCACCTCGTGACCGGGAACGATGGGGTATTTCGTCATACCCCAGTCGTTATCGAGCATGGAAACGTCCGAGTGACAGATACCGCAATACTCCACCGCCACTTCAACTTGATCCGCGCCCAACTCGCCCGGATCGAACTCGAATGGCCGGAGCGTTTCATCTTTTTTGAACGAAGCGTAACCTGTGAATGAGTTTTTCATGGCATTGATGTTGGCACAGAACGAGTGGTTTGGCAAAAGCGCGGTATGACTGAGCGCCGGACGGCGGTTATTGGCAATCGTCGCCGCGTGCAAGCACCGCAAGAAACGTCATGCCATCGAACGCCAAGTGCTGTTAGATCGTTCGGTTGCCGGGTCCGTTCATGCAATCCACGCGCGCTTGACGCCACGCTGATTTCCCGGTGCTCTTTGTGAGCATGAATTCCCGAAGTTCCACTTTTGGCGAGGTTGCGGCAGCCCGCACCGACTGGCTTTGCGTCATAAAAATTATCTTCGCTGGCATTGTCACGCTGAGCTGGCTCGTGCCAGCGCCGCTCGCGGCAGCACAGCCGGAACGTTTATGGCAGTCAGCGCGCGATGAAGTTTTCCTACAGGAAACCGGACGCCGCATTCCCGCGCCGGAAGCCTTGGAAGCCGTCGCGATTTTCAATCGCAAGGTGTTCGCCGGCTCCAGCAAAGGCCTTTATCAACTCGACAGCGGACGGTTGCTGCCTGTTGCGGAATTTCGCGAGCCAGTTCTTCGTCTCGTGACGGTCGGCGATTCCCTCTGGGCCATGACTGGACGCGGACTGCATCGTCAGCACGCGGGCGCGTGGAAAAAAGTTTCCGATGAAACGGTGACGGATGTAGCCGGGCATTTGGGAGAAATTTTCGCAGCGAGCGGAAATCATTTATGGCGCGTGCGCGGCGACAAATTGGAACCCGCGTCCACGAACGAAGCGCCCTTCACCATCGCGCGCATCATTTCGCACGCGGAAATGCTCTACGTGCAAGGCGGTGACCGGCTGACGTTTTGGGACGGGAAAGGCATTGGCGGCGTGGACGTTTATGATTCGCGCGCGGATTTGGGCTGGGATTGGGGCGAGCTGCCTTCGCGCAATGTGCGTGATGTCTTGAGCCAGGGCAGCAAAATGTATTTTGCAACGGAGCGCGGACTGGGCGTGCTGCGCGGCATGTCGCTCGCGGCGATTCGCGGCGAGCAGGGCCTTTGCTACGAAGACACGACATGCCTGGCGCGCGGCTTCACAAACGATTTGTGGATCGGCACGACGCGCGGCGCGATTCGCATGGTGGGCGGGCAATTTCACTACTTCGCCGGCCAGCGCTGGTTGCCCGATGATCGCGTCAGCGCCATCGCCGTCGGTGAACGCGCCGTTTATCTCGCCACTAACAAGGGACTCGGAGTCATCGAGTATGAGCCGTTCACGCTGCTGAAAAAGGCGGCTTACTACGAACGGCATCTGGAGGAATGGGGACAAAAGCGGCTCGGCCTTGTGCAAAAGCTCGAATGGGACGACGCGCTCAAGGAGTTCGTGCGTGAAGCCGGGGACAACGATGGCGGCTACAGCGGCACTTATCTCGCGGCCCAATCGTATCGCTACGCGGTGACGAAAGATCCCGACGCGCGCCGCGAAGCGGTGAACACTTTTCAGGCGTTGCGCTGGCTGGAGGTGATGACGGGCATTCCCGGTTTTCCCGCGCGCGCCGTCTGGGCCAAAGGCGAGCGCGGTCATAAGTCCACCGGTGGTTCGGGCGGATACCCCGCCGAATGGCATGACACGGCCGACGGCAAGTTCGAGTGGAAAGGCGACACTTCGAGCGATGAAATTTGTTCGCATTTCTACGCGACCACACTGTTCCTCCAACTCGCCGCGCAAGGCGATGAAATCGCGCAAGCCAGGCAACATCTCGCGCGCATTGCAACGCATCTCATCGATCATCACTGGAGGTTGATCGATCTTGACGGCAAGCCCACCCGCTGGGGTCGCTGGGATCCGGAGTATTTCACGACCGATGAAGGCCGCTTCGACCGCGGCTTGCAGGCGCTGCAAATGTTGTCGTTCGTGAAAACCGCCGAATCGCTGACGAGTGACGCGAAGTTCACCTCCGCCTATCACCAGTTGGTGGAATTAGGCTACCCCGCCTATACGCTGCGGCAACGGCAGACCTTTCCTCCGGAGGCCGTGCTTCATTTCGAGGACGAACTCGCGCTGTGGAGCTATTGGAATTTGTTGCAGTTCGAAAAAAATCCGCAACTTCGCGCGACGTATCGCCGCAGCTTCGAGCGCAGTTACGAAGTCATCCGCATCGAGCAAAATCCGTGGTTTAACTTCGTCTATGGCGCGCTGACGGGCAACGACTGCGAAGTGTCGCCCGCCGTCGCTCACTTGCGCGAATGGCCACTCGACCTCGTCATCTGGTCCTACCAGAATTCGCACCGCGCCGACCTGCGCACACCACCCGGCTACTCGGCTCACAAGGGCGGTACGCGGACATTCTCGCCGCGCGAAACCGAGCCTTGCCGGTGGGATCACTGGCTGATGCAAGCGGATGGCGGCACCGGCGGACACGACGTCGTCGAGCCGTCGAGCTGGCTGCTGGCGTATTGGCTGGGCCGCTACCAAGGGTTCATCGAAGCGCCGCAAGTGACCGACCCGGCGCTGCTGACAGTTGAACGCACGCGCGGCCGAGTGCTCGGCGCCAAACCCTACGACGGCCCGCCGCGACCGGAAAAATTTTAGCCTGAAAAATAAACCGAGATCCACCTTCGGCGGCTACTCCTTCAAGACCGGAGCGCCGAGGGGAATCGAATCGGCTCCATTCTGGTTCTGCCTTGCGCTAGGAGAAATTATTGTCCTGTAACTTCGGCGAGTGGCGGGCGGATTTCGCCCAAAGCGGGAAGGCAAAAGCTGAAACGAAAGCAGCCACCTTCCACGAGAAGATGGCTGTCTGGGTTACGATTACGGTTGGTTAGAATCGTCCGGAGAGTACGAGCACGCCGGTGGCTGTCTTCACCTCAACCAAGGAGCCAGCTTGTATGGCTGGAACCGTCTGGCCGAGTTTCGAGTCAAACGAAAGGCGGGCTTTTCCGAAGGCATCGACGACCATGCCGCCCACGGGCTGGCCATTGACGCAAACGGTGAAGACCGACCCGGCGAAACGGCGCGAGACTTCCGCCTCGACTTGGAATTCTTGCTGGTTTGACCGGTCGCGAAACTTGGCCGCTCCTTTCGCATTTGGAAATGTCGTCGAGGCAACCAAGTTGATCTTGAGGTCCAGAGCATTAGCCAAGCTCGTGGTCGCCGGTATGGCGAACGCGACGAGGAATAACAGTTGTAGGAACAATGAGATCTCTCGTGTCATATACTTCAGGTGTTTTGTATTTTTTTGTTTATTGCGCCGATTCCGGTTCGCACACGCTTGTGCGCCTTGATCGGCTCGGTCTCTCCTTAGCAACCGACTTGCCAAGCTTGTCTCGGGGCGAGGAGGGCCGGAAAATCCGAGTTTCCCGCAAGACCCAACCGCAATTCGCATTTTCGATCCTCGCCTCGCGGGCCAACCAAACCGCCTTGGGACCAAGATTCGGACCATTATGGCTCGAATGCGAACCAATCCAATCCCGTAGCGTGGGTTTCTCCGCGCGGCAGGCGCTCGCGTTACACGGCTCCGGGCGTTCGCTTCAATGCGTCCGCCACCGCCGCCAGGAGTTGCTCGAGCCGAAAAGGCTTGGCAAGAAACGCGGCTACACCGTCGGTCGCATTCGCTTTTCTCGCATCGAGTTCGCCACTCATGAGGACAACGGGCAAATCGGGACGGCGCGCGCGCAGCGTTGCGAGGAGCGTTACGCCATTCATCATCGGCATCGAGAGGTCGCTCACGACGAGGCGCACGTCGTGTCCATGCCGGTTGAGCAGCAGCAGCGCTTCCGCGCCATTGGAAGCGGTAGCAACTTGGTAACCATACTCAACCAAACTCGCTGCCATCATCTCGCGTAACGCGCGTTCGTCGTCGATGAACAGAATCAATTCGCCTCGCCCGCGTGGCAACTCGGCCAGCACATCTTGCGGTTCGGGGGGCGAAGTCACTTCCGCGCGCGGCAAATAAATTTCAAACGCGGTGCCCGCTCCCGCTTCGCTCTTTACGCTCACGAATCCGCCATGATTGGCGACGATGCGCGCGAGGGTCGCGAGGCCAAGGCCCGTGCCCTGGCCCGGCGCTTTCGTCGTGAAGAACGGCTCGAACAGCCGCGTCAAAATTTCCGGCGCGATGCCCGTGCCGGTGTCGGAGACGAGCAGCATCACAAAGGAACCGGGGCGGGCGTTGGGAATTCCTTTCGCCTCCTCCGTGTCGAGTTCCACGTTGTCGGCCGCGAGCGTGAGTTCCCCGCCATCGGGCATCGCGTCGCGCGCGTTGACGCACAAGTTGAGGAGCACCTGGTGAATCTCCGTGGCGTTGCCAAGCACGGGCCAGAGATCGCGTGGCACCATCGCGGCGACGGCGATGGATTTGGGCAGCGTCTGTCGCGCGATGCCTTCCATCTCGCGAACCAACTGGCCGAGATTTAACAATTCGTTTTCGCCCGCGCGCCCGCGCGAAAACGTCAATACTTGGCGCACCATGTCCGCGCCGCGATGCGTGCTGGTCTCCATCACCGCGAGCATCCGTTGCGTGTCCGCGTCCTGCGCCTTGCGGCCGATGAGTTGAATGC
>JACPZS010000133.1 GCA_016195385.1 Verrucomicrobiota bacterium | reverse complement strand
GGTGTGGCGCTAGGGTTGCCGATCGTGAGCGACAATTGCGGCGTGGCCAGCCTGGTAAGCAATGCGCCAACGCAGTTCCCGGTGGGGACGAATTTAGTGACTTGGACAGCTACAGACGTGAACGGCAACACCGCGACATGCGCTCAACTGGTCGTCGTCGTGGACACGCAGCCGCCGGCAATCACTTGCCCACCGAATATCACAGTCGCAGCAACACCCGGCCAAAGTTCCAGCAATGTCGTTTTCACCTTCATCGCCACTGACAATTGCACCATCGCATCGTTGGTAAGTGTTCCAGCAAGCGGTTCGGCTTTTCCCATCGGCACGACCGCAGTCACCAACACGGCAACAGACCTGTCCGGGAACTCAAGTTCTTGCACATTCAACGTAACCGTCAACGCGGCACCGCCGGTGAATCAGCCGCCGGTGGTGAACGCGGGGAGCGATCAAACGATCACACTGCCGGCAGGGGCGAGTTTGAGCGGGAGCGCGAGCGACGACGGGCTGCCGGTGCCGCCGGGGGCGTTGACGTTGCAATGGCTGCAGGTGAGCGGGCCGGGCGTGGTGACATTTGGGGACGCGACGGCAGCGAACACCACGGCGAGCTTTTCGCTGCCGGGCATTTATGATTTGGAACTCAAAGCCGACGACAGCCAGTTGCTCGCTTCCGCGGATGTGTTCATCACCGTGAACCCGGTGCCGAATTTGCCACCATCGATCACGCTGACGAACCCAGTGGATGGCGCGGTGTTTACTCCGCCGGCGGACATTGCGCGGGCGGCTGACGCCAGCGACGCCGATGGCACGGTGGCAAAGGTGGATTTTTACGCAGGGACGACTTTGCTTGGCACGGCCAACGCCAGCCCATTTGCCTTTTCGTGGAACGGTGTTGGTTCGGGCAGTTTCGCGCTCACGGCTGTGGCCACAGATGACCGCGGCGCAACGAGCACCTCGGGCGTGGTCAATGTGACGGTGAGTTACGCGCCGCCGCCGGCGAACGACGATTTTAGCAACGCCCAGGTGTTGACCGGTTCCTCGGGCAGCGTGATCGGCGAAAATGCGAATGCCACGTCGGAACCGGGCGAGCCGTTCCACGCCGGCAATTTCGGCGGCTCATCAGTTTGGTACCAATGGACGGCGGGCATCAGCAGCCAGACTTTGGTGGACACGCTGGGCAGCGATTTTGACACGTTGCTTGGAGTCTATGTGGGCACGGGGGTCAGCTTTTTGAATCTCGTCGGCAGCAACAACAACATCGATCCCTCCACGCCACAAAGCCGCCTCAGCTTCACTTCCATCGCGGGAACTACTTACTACTTCGCAGTCGATGGGTTTAACGGTGCCCAGGGAAACATAGTGTTGAATTGGGTGCAAACCGGCGGCCCACCGCCTCCGTTCAACGATGGTTTCGCAACGGCGCAAGTCGTCACCGGCACTTTCGGCTCGCTTACGAGCAGCACAACTGGCGCAACGAAGGAGCCGGGTGAGCCGAATCACGCGGGCAACCCCGGCGGCGCATCCGTGTGGTATGAATGGACGGCGCCCACGGACAATATGACGACGTTTGACACGCTCGGCAGTCCCTTCAACACCTTGCTGGGGATTTATACTGGCGACAGCGTGGCCGCGCTGACCGAAGTGGCTAGCAACGACAACTACGTCCCCGGCAGCACGCCTCAAAGCCGGGTGCGCTTCCAGGCGTACGCGGGCACGAACTATTTTATCGCCGTGGATGGCACCAATGGCGCGAGCGGAACGTTGGTGCTGACGTGGAATCAGGAAGGGCTGGGTAATCTGCCCGATCTCACCGTGGTGCCCAGCGGTGTTATTTTCACCAACGAAACATTTATCTCGACCGACTGCGCGGTGGTGGAAGGCCTGGTGCAGGCGGGCACACGCCGGTTGATGCTGTTCACGATCCGAACCCGCAACCAGGGACCCATCGACTGGTTCATCGGCAACCCGGCGGGAAATCCTGCTTTCGTGTGGGCGCCTTGTCACGCTCACTACCATTACAACAACTTTATGCAGTATCGCTTGCTCGACAGCAACGGGCAGCTTGTCGCGCCGGGCTACAAAGTCGGTTTCTGCATCTCCGATTCCATTCGCTGGGATTCGACCGCCAATTCGCACCCGAAATATAGTTGCAGCACGCAGGGCGTCCAAAAGGGCTGGGATGATATTTACGCGTCGCACACCACCGGGCAGTGGATCGACATCACCGGCGTGCCCGATGGCTACTACACGTTCACGGCGACGGTCAACCCGCTGCAACTCGTGCAGGAATCCAACTACAACAACAACACCGCCAGCCTCGCGGTCATCCTCGGCACTCCGGCGCCGCCCAACGACAATTTTGCCAATGCCCAGACGATCAGCGGACTTACCGGCCAGGTAATCGGTCTCAATAAATTCGGATCGAAAGAAACCGGCGAGCCCAATCACGCTGGTAACGCCGGCGGGAAGTCGATTTGGTACGCGTGGACGGCGGTCAATGACGACAGCGTGATCTTCGACACAAAAAACAACCTCTATAATAATAACACACTGCTTGCGGCTTACACTGGTTCGGCGGTGGACAGTCTTACGACCGTCGCAAGCAATGACGACATCGGTGGCGTTTACGCCTCCATCACCAGCCGGATCGCTTTCAAACCGACGGCGGGGGCTACCTACTACATCGCAGTTGACGGCTACAATGGCGCCTCGTTCACCAACGTGCTGAATTGGATCCAAACGCCGCCGCCCGCCAATGATAATTTTGCCAACGCTCAAATCATCACTGGGGGAGTCGGATCGGCCGGCGGAACCAACGTCCTGGCCACGAAAGAATCCGGCGAACCGAGACACGCGGGCAACGCCGGAGGTCATTCCCTGTGGTATCTTTGGACTGCACCGGCCACCGGCACGGTCACGATCGACACTGTGGGATCAGAGTTTGACACCCTCCTCGCCGTTTACACCGGCAGTGCCTATGGCGCGCTCACGACGATTGCCAGCAACGACGACATGGGTGGAAGCGGCAACACCAAAGTTTGGAGCCAGGTGAGCTTCACCGCCACGCAGGGAACCGACTACCGCATCGCGCTGGATGGTTACAACAACAAGCAGGGGATCACTGTTTTGAATTGGAACCAGCCGAACGCCGCACTCGGCAGCGTCGCGAACCACCATCCCGGCCATTACTCCCTGGCGGTCGTCCAGGAGCCTGCCGAAATCAGTCTGACTTGCACGGCCCTTCCCACCGGTGGAATCCTGCTCGGGGTTGACGGCGCTCCCAAACAATACTGCACCATTCAATTTTCGGCCGACCTGAAAAATTGGACGACGCTGATCGATTTCGCGCTTGATGACTTTGGCCGCGGCGTGCTCGTGGACCGCGCCAAGATCGAAGGCCGGCCGAACATCAACGATCCTTGGTGTGGGGACGCGCGAACTGGGATTTATGTCCCGCCCGTGAAGCAGGGCGAAGCCGTGTATTATCGCGCCGTTGCGGAGACACCGACTTCCACACCTCTCCTCAAATAATTTGCTGATCGCGCGAACCCGCGCGAATGGCCAGAGTCAACGGAATCGGCGAATCCGAAATTCGCGCAAATGCGCGTTTCCAAATTCTTCCCACTTTGAAAATCAGCGCCTTGGATCTGGTCGCGCGTTTCGCCACCACCATTGGATATGGTGTGGAAATTGGCGCCAGCCACGCGGCCACGCTACAGCTTCAAGCGCGCAGCGACTTCCTGGGCGAGCACTTCGTAGGCGGCGGCGCCGACGCTGTATTTGTCGTAGTAGATAATCGGTTTGCCGAAGCTGGGCGCCTCGGCCAGGCGCGTAGTGCGCGGGATGAGCGTATCGAAAACGAGTTCGCCGAAATGCTGTCGCACTTCACTGACGACTTGCTGTGAAAGCCGGGTCCGTCCGTCGAACATCGTCATGACGACGCCGAGGAGCGCCAGTTGCGGGTTGATGCCGTTGTCGCGCAATTGACCTAGGATGCGGTTGATCATCGAGACGCCTTCGAGCGCGTAATACTCGCACTGGAGCGGCACCAGCAGCCAGTCGGCGGCGGCGAAGGAATTGAGCGTCAGAATGCCGAGCGAAGGCGCGCAATCGATGAGCACGACATCGTACCGCTCTGCTGCGCGGAGGGGCTGCAGAATGTCGCGCAACCGCGCCAGATGGTTTTCGCCCCGCGCCAGTTCGATTTCCGCGCCGCACAAATCCACTTCACTGGGAATGATCTCGAGCCGCTCGTAAGCTGTAGGTTTGATCTTCTCCAGCAAACCGCCCTCGCCCAAGAGCGCGTGGTACGCACTTGCGCCAGTCGTTTTTTCGAGTCCCAGGCCGCTGGTCGCGTTTGCTTGCGGATCGAGATCCGCAAGTAACACGCGTTTGCCCATCGCGGCCAAGCAGGCGGCGAGGTTGACGGTGGTCGTGGTTTTGCCCACGCCGCCTTTTTGGTTCGCGACGGCGATGATTTGAGTCGGCATGTGACGATTTAAGAAGAGCGCGATCGGAAGTTCAAGGATTCAAGTTGCGAACCGCCGCGCGGACGGGTTATCAACAGCCGGGCGCAACTCCAATTTGAAATGAGCGAAATCCTGGTCATCGGCCATAAGAATCCCGACACTGACGCAATCTGCTCGGCCATCGGCTACGCCGAATTCAAACGGCGCACCGGCATGGCCAATGCCGTCGCGGCGCGCTGCGGCGACACGAACGATCGCATCGACTTCGTGTTAAAAAGTTTTTGGATGCCTCCGCCGCGATTTGTCGCTGACGTGTCGCCTAAAGTCCGCGATGTCATGCAAAGCAACGTCATCAGCGTGACGGCCGAGACCACCGTGGCCGAGGCGTTGAACTTGATGGACGATGGCAACTTGCGCGTGCTGCCAGTGCTCGACGCCGAGCGGCATTGTCGCGGCCTGGTTTCCGTGTTCAAGACCAGCAAATACTTTTTCCCATCGACGACGCGCCTCTTCGGTTCGCGGCGCGTGCTGGCCTCGGTCCGCAACTTGATGCGCACGTTGCACGGCAAGTTAATCTTTTCGGTGGAACCGGATCGCGAAGAGGAATTGCTCCTGATGATCGGCGCGATGAGCCTGGAATCTTTTTCCAGCCGGCTCTCGGATTATCCGCGCGAGAAATTGATCGTCGTGGTCGGCGATCGCAAGGAAGTGCAACAACTTGCCATCCAGGAGCGCGTGCGCGTGGTCATCGTGACCGGTGGCCTGCCCATCGATTCGGACATTGTCGCGGCGGCCCAGAAGAATGAGGTGAGCTTGATCCTTTCCCCGCACGATTCGGCGACGACCGCGATGCGCTGCCGCGCGGCGATCACCGTCGCGCACATGATCGACGATCATTACCTGTCCTTCCGCGAAGAGGAATCCATCGAGAAAGTGCGCGCAATCGCGGCGGCTTCGTCGTTCCATTCTTTTCCGGTGCTCGATCAACAGAACCGGACCATTGGCATGTTGTCCAAGTCGGACTTTTTGAAGAAGGTCGAGCGCCGGCTTATCCTCGTCGATCACAACGAGCTTTCCCAGGCCGTGCATGGCGCGGACGAAGTCGAGATCCTGGAAATCATCGACCATCATCGCATCGGCAATCTCACCACCCAGCAGCCGATCCTCTTTCGCAACGAACCGGTCGGCTCCACGAGCACGATTGTCGCGGATTGTTTTTTCCGTTTCGGCGTGCAGATGCCCGAAGCCATCGCCGGCCTCTTGCTGGCGGGCCTAGTCTCGGACACCTTGAACCTCACTTCGCCGACCACGACGGATCGCGACGTCGAAATTCTTGCCCGGCTTGAACAAATCTCCGGCATCGACGCGCGGGACTTCACGGACAAGCTTTTCGCCTCCGGTTCCGTGCTCATCACCAAATCGCCGCGCCAGGCCATCACGACGGACTGCAAGGAATACGTCGAAAAAAAACGGACGTTCAGTGTCGCGCAGATCGAGGAAATTGGCTTCGATCAATTTTGGAAACGGAAAGACGAGGTCGTCACAGCCCTGGAAACCTATCGCGCCGAACAGAATTATTTTTTTGCCGCCTTGCTGGTCACCGACGTGGTTTTGCAAACCTCGCTCCTGCTCGTGGCGGGCGATCCCGCTTTTCTGAAACAGATTGATTATCCGGAAGTCGAGCCGGGCATTTACGAACTCGAAGGCGTCGTTTCGCGCAAAAAACAACTGCTGCCGTACCTGACGCACAGTCTCGACAAAATCGAATAAAACCTCTGCGGGGCTTGCAAGCGCGAGCACTCGAAATGCCCCAAGCGTTCGCTAGTGTAGTGTCTGGCAAATAGCTTTACGTGTGGGTTGCCTTCTTTGTTCCCCTGGGCTGGGTGCTGCCGGGTTTAATTTCCTCCAGCTTGGCCCGCGCCCGCTCAATCTTCTTGATCATGTCTTCCACCTTGGCCGTCC
>JACPZS010000028.1 GCA_016195385.1 Verrucomicrobiota bacterium | reverse complement strand
AGCCAAGACAAGCTCGAGGATTTGATTCCCTTGAAATCGCCGCTCCAGCTCCAGCGTGCCGACCATGCGTTCGGCCTGGCGAGTGCCGGCTCGCTCTCCCGCGGTTACACGGCGCGTTATTTGTTCAACACGCAAAACGCCACGCGTCAGACCGGCGAACCCAATCATTGCGGCGTCATCGGTGGGGCATCGCAATGGTACGCGCTTACCAACGAGGTGCCGGGCATATTCACGCTGCGCACGGTGGGCAGTGAGTTCAGCACACTCATCGCGGTTTATACGCTGCCGCGCAACCGGCCGTTGAACATGACGAATCTGGTTCTCGCAACGTGCGACAACCACGGAACCAATAGTGTCGTGCATTTCAACGCGCAGCCGGGCACGACGTATTACGTGGTTGTTGATGGCGCCAACGGCGGCAAAGGCAACGTTCAGTTGAACGTGAGTTTCGATGTGCCTTCGCAGGTGACCGCCCCGCACCGGTTGCTCAACGGTAATTTTGGTTTCAAGCTAATTAGCCGGCCGGGCGCTGTCCATCGAGTGGAAGCTTCTTCCGATTTGACAAACTGGATTCCCATTCTGAAGACAAATTCACCCAGCGGCGAACTGGATTTTGAGGATCCGATCTCCGGGCATCTGCCCCTGCGCTGGTATCGTGTTGTGCAGGAGCAGTGAATTCCCTGAAGTTGGATCGGTGGCAGTAAAAATTCGGCTTGCGGCTGATTCGGGGTCGTGCTGTTATCCATGCATTGCGACACTGTTGCGCACATGAACTTTTTTAACTTCACCATCCCATCTGTGTGCGCCGCCATGATGTTCACGATCTTCACGGGCGCGCGTGTCAGTGCCGCTCCGTTGAAGGTTGGCGACCCCGCGCCGGACTTTGAACTGCCAGGCAGCGACGGGAAGACTTACAAACTTTCGGATTTCAAAGGCAAAAAACTCGTCGTGCTGGCGTGGTTTCCCAAGGCGTTCACTGGCGGCTGAACGGCCGAATGCAAGTCGCTCCGTGCGAGCGGTGAAGACCTCAAGAAAACTGGCGCGGCCTACTTTACTGCGAGTTGCGACGACGCCGAGACGAATAAGAAATTTGCCGAATCGCTCGGACTCGACTACCCGATTCTCAGCGATCCTAGCACCAAGACTGCGCGCGCATACGGCGTCGTGACCGACGAGCACAAAGTGCCGTTTCGCTGGACGTTTTACATCGGCAAGGACGGAAAAATTCTCTTCATTGACGATAAGGTGCAAGTTAACTCCCACGGCATGGATGTGACCGCCAAGTTGAAGGAGCTTGGGCTGGCGAAGTAAAACACTCACGACCAAATCGTGACCGGCCCATGAAACAAAGAGGCGTGTAATCCGCCGCCTTTGCATATCGAGCTATCAGCGAATTGGGAAGCTGCATGAATTCCACAAGTCCAAACTGGATTATCCGATGCCGGAAAGAGCGAGGACGGGATAGCGCTCGCGCGCAGATTTGACAAGGCAGGACTCTTGCTTTGGGTGTTCATATGTGGAATGATTTCACACGCAGTTTGATGACCCTGAAACAGCTAACACTAATGCAAGCAAAGGTTCCGAGTCCACCAGGTTCACTCTTCGCCAAATCCGTTGGAGGACGAGCTTGAATCAATTCTTCAGCCTGCGCCCTGACCAGGTTGTTCCTTTGCTGAGGAATGGCTGCGATTTCGAATGGCTGCCTCCAGCTTCAATCAGTTCCGTCATTTGATGCCTATGATGCTCTCACTCTGGATCACGAACATGAGATCGGTTATTTCTCGCGCCGAGTTTTGGCTGGCGCTTGCTTTGGCGGGTCTGCTCGGCCCATCGAGCTTTGGCTATCCCTCTGCGATTTACACGTATGTGGATAACGGCTCCGACGGAACGAAACACACTTATCAATTGATGCTGCCGACGGATATTCCCGTCATTCGCGGGCTGCTTATCGAGGACGATGGTCGCGATAGCCGGGACGATTATAAGCGGACTGTTTTCAACGAATTTCTCCACTTGCATGGCTTTGGTTACGTTGGCGGTTCCGCTAATTCCACTCCCGGACTCGATGAAGATCGCCATAACGGTCTGGCCAATGCCTTTATGCGCGGCTTGACCAATTTCGCCGGGCAAAGCGGCCACAAGGAGTTGGTCAATGTTCCATTTGTCTTCTATGGATTTTCTTCTCAAGCGAGCCACAACTGGCTCCTTACTTTGAACCAGCCGTCGCGCACAATCGCCGCTTGTCCACTCCACGGTGGTTCCCCTTCAACCAATGGTCTCATCCCGTACAGCAAAGCGATTGGAGTTCCGGTTGCGATTATCACCGGCGATAACGACAGTCCGTCCACTCCGACTTCGCTTTTTACCTTCCCGCTCTATCGGCCACTCGGCGCGCTTTGGTCACTCTCTGTCCTGCAGGGGGTCGGTCACGTTGAAGTCAACCAGTCCGCGCTTGGCATCCCTTTTTTGGATCGCATGATTCGATTACGCTATCCGCCGGATCAAAATCCACTCAATGGGCCGATTAACCTGCTCCCAGTCGTGGAAGAATCTGGTTGGCTGGCCGACAACTCGACTTGGAAAAGCGGATTTACCTATGTCACGAACTACGCGAATTTCACCGGAGATCGGCGGACCGCTTCGTGGCTGCCGGACGCGGGCATTGCGAATCTCTATCGCGCTTTGACCAGTTACAACAAAACCATAAAGATCACTGCGGTGGCGGGGCAGGCCGTGGTCCCCACGGCTCCGGTGGTGCTCAACCCGCAAAGTGATATTGCGATTGCCGTGGACGTTTCGGCTTTCCCCGGCTGGACTCAACTCGATTTTTTCAATCAGGATCAGTTTCTCGGAAGTGTGACCAGTGGCACGCCGCAATTCACGCTCAAGAGCGCGGCACCGGGTGTTTACAGTTTCGTCGTGCTTGGTAAAAACGCCCAAGGAACCGTGGCCACTTCGCAGCCGGTGTTGGCCATCGTGAAAGTCGCGACCGCTCCGATTTTCGCTTTCACGAATCCGGCGGGTAAGATCGAATTGACCAGTCCCGTTGCCGACGGCGTGATTAGCGCGCCGGGTGCCATCCAACTCAACGTGGCAACAGCGGCCAACCTCAACCCAATTACGCGAGTGGACTTTTTTGAGGGGTTGAACTTGATTGGCTCGGTTGCCGCGGCTCCGTTTTCTTTCGTGTGGTCCAACGTCCTTGCGGGAACTTATCAATTTACCGCGCGATCGGTTGACTCTGCGAACAACACGGCGAGCTCCAGACCGTTCCGAGTCACCGTGACTGCTCCCAATAACCAGCCGCCGACAGTTGCGTTGACGAGTCCAATCGACGGAGCAAGTTCCTTCTATTTGACCAGCATCCCTTTTGCGGCCAACGCCGCGGACAGCGACGGTAAGATCGTTAGCGTGGATTTTTTTGTCGGCACAAAGCTCATGGGGACAGCGACCAAGGCCCCTTACACCTTCAACTGGCTTAACCCTCCCGAGGGTGATTACGTCTGCACCGCGCGCGCAACCGATGACGCCAACAGTTCCACCACATCCGCGCCCGTTAGTATCCACATCGTGCCCGTCGGACCGCCCCGGAGCATCACGCTCAACACTCCAGCTAACAACGCCAAATTCACGCCAGGATCGACCATACCCCTTTCTGCGGCAATTTCTGGCGGCACCAGCAATCTCAGATTGGTAACCTTTTTCCAAGGCGAAGTGTTTCTTGGTTTTGCCAACGCGGCGCCGTTCACTCTGAATTGGACCGGCGTCCCGGCGGGGAATTATGTGCTGACCGCGGAAGTATCTGATCGCGTCACTGGCGTTGGCCGATCCGCGCCGGTGGTGATCTCGGTGGTGGCACCCAATGTCAACGCCGACCCCAATGTCTTTTTGACCAGCCCAGCCGATGGATCGATCTACGACAGCCCGGCTGACGTTGTCTTGACGGCGAACGCGCAGGACAGCGATGGCACAGTGAAGCAGGTGAACTTTTTCCAAGGCACAACGTTAATCGGCACCGCGACGAGCAGTCCTTTCAGTGTGGTGTGGAAAAATCCGCCGCCCGGCAACTACACCGTTACAGCCCAAGCCATGGATGATGCGAGTGCGACGATGACTTCTGCGCCGATTGACGTGATTATCACCCCGCCGTTCAACTCGCCGCCTAGCGTTGCCATCACGACACCGGCCAGCAACGCGACCATTCCCAAGCTCTCGCCGGTGAGCCTGGCCGTGAACGCCTCCGATCCCAACGGCATCGCGCGCGTCGATTTTTTCGTCGGCAATTTGCTGATTGGTTCGGTGAGCAGTCCGCCGTTCGCGTTGGCTTGGACCAACTCTGGCGCGGGCACCTATGTGCTCAACGCCACCGTGACCGACAATCTCGGCGCAAGCAACACCGCCGCGCCCGTCACGATCACGGTCAACGGCACGTCGCCACCGAATCAGCCGCCGGCCGTCGCGCTTGTTGCGCCGACCAATTCCGCAAGCTTCAGCGCGCCGACGACGATTCTGATTTCTGCGAACGCGACGGACGCCGATGGGACGATTCAGCGCGTGGACTTTTTCCAGGGAACGAATCTCCTCGGCAGCGCAACGCAAGCGCCGTTCAGCTTCGTTTGGGCGAATGTGCCGGCTGGCAACTACGTGTTGACCGCCCAAGCCACCGACAACGCGAACGGCGCGACTACGTCGGCACCGATCACGGTTAACGTCGCGCCGCCAGCGAATCAGCCGCCGGCCGTCGCGCTTGTTGCTCCGACGAATACCGCTGGCTTCAGCGCACCGGCGACGATTCTGATTTCCGCGAATGCGACGGACGCCGATGGGACGATTCAGCGCGTGGACTTTTTCCAGGGAGCGAGTCTCCTTGGCAGCGTCGCGCAAGCGCCGTTCAGCTTCGTTTGGGCGAATGTGCCGGCCGGCAACTACGTGTTGACCGCCCAAGCCACCGACAACGCGAACGGAGTGACCACTTCGGCGCCGATCACGGTCAACGTCACGTCCCCGCCGAATCAGCCGCCGGCCGTCGCGCTTGTTGCTCCGACGAATACCGCTGGCTTCAGCGCACCGGCGACGATTCTGATTTCCGCGAATGCAACGGATGCCGATGGAACCATCAACCGAGTGGACTTGTTTCAAAACAACTCGCTCCTCGTGTCATTGACCGCCGCCCCGTTCACCTTTAGTTGGACAAATGTGACGGCGGGTAGCTACGCGCTCACCGCGACCGCCACTGACAATCTGGGAGCCAGCACAACCTCCTTGCCCGTGAACATTGCCGTGACGCCGTCCCTCCCGCCCGTGCTCGCCGTCACGCGCGTGAGCGATTCCATCACGTTGAGTTGGACGGGCAATGCCGTCCTGGAATCGGCTGACACAATTCCGGGGCAATGGACCGTGGTGTCCGGCGTCACCGGAAATTCGCAGACTGTCACAGTCACCACGGGCAGCAAGTTCTATCGCCTCCGTCAGTAAGCCGGCTGCAAGATGTTTTGAGCCAGCCTTCGCACGAATTGACAAGGCGAACTCCGGCGGCACTTCCAGGCTTGAGGTCCGGGGCGGGCACGAATAATTTCCTGTCATGCCGATTTACGAATTTTATTGCGAAAAGTGCGAACGCGACAGCGAGGTCCTGGTGCGGTCGAGCGATTGGACGGGCACGCCATGTCCGCACTGCGGTTCGAAGAAATTGACGAAGAAACTCTCGGTCTTCGCTTCCAGTGTGGGCGGTGAGGTGGACGCCCCGAGCTGTACCGGCACGCCAAAATCGTGCGGACTTTGCGGAACGGGCAAACCGCATTCACACTGAGCGCGCATTGCCGCGTGCGTGCTTCACGGAGCCAAATGAATTTTCAGACGCAGATTTCGGCCGCGCGAATCTGGCGCAAATCTTCCAGCGCCCAAGCCGGTGAATGGCTTTTGAGTTCGGCGAGCTTGTAGCCGCCGGTCGCGACGGCGAGACAGCGCGCGTCAATGGCGCGGGCGCAGGCGATGTCCGCCGGTGTGTCGCCGATGACGAGGATTTCTTCGCCGCGCAATTCGTGATTCAACAGGCGGCTACCACGTTTGCGCGCGAGCACGGCGAGTTGATTGCGATCTTCGTGGTCATCACCGAATGCGCCGAAAACGAAGTGCTGCCACAATCCAAGATGGCGCAGCTTGATTTCCGCGCCGAGCTGGATATTGCCGGTCAACAAGCCCATCAACGGTCGCGCACGCAGCTCGCATACTTCAGCGAGAAATTGTTCCACGCCCGGCAGGATCCGTCCGTTCAACTGATGCAGGAAGTGGTCGAGCCAAAACACGTAGCTTCGGAAGAAACGCGCGAAGTTGTCGGGATGTGGCTCCAATTCGTGAAGCTGGAAAAACTCGCGCACGAGCGACGTGTCGGTGCGGCCCGCGAAGGAAAGTTTTTCGACGCCGTGGTGCAAGCCGAATTCCGTCGCGAATGTCCGCGCGAACGCCTTCACGCCCGCGCCGCCGGTGCGAACGAGCGTTCTGGCAACGCCGTTCTGGTGCGGCTTTCGCAACGATCACTTCGCCGAAAAACGATGCGAAGTGACTTCGTGGTAAGTTTGTCCGGGACGGAGGACGACCGACGGGAAGTTCGGATGGTTAATCGAGTCCGGGTAATGTTGCGTTTCGAGGCAAAGGCCGCCGTAGCGCGGGTAGGTCACGCCGCCGACTCCTTTGAGCGAACCATCGAGATGGATGGCGCTGTAGAGTTGAACGCCCGGCTGCGTCGTCAGCACTTCCATGGTGCGGCCGGACTTCGGCTCGTGAACGCGCGCGGCGAGCGTGAGCGATTTGCCGCCGCCGTTGATGACGAAGTTGTGGTCGTAGCCTTTGGGCGTGAGGTTCACCTGCTGCATCCGCGAACCAATCGTCATCGGTTTGGTGAAATCCAAAGGCGTGCCTTTGACACTCGCGATTTTTCCGAGCGGGATCAGCGTGTCATCCGCTGGCGTGTAATTATCCGCGTTGAGCGTCAACTCGTGTTCGAGGACGTCGCCGGAGCCGGCCAGATTGAAATAGCTGTGGTTCGTCAAATTCACCGGCGTCGCTTTGTCGGTCTTCGCGGTGTAGTCGATGATCAATTCGTTCTTGTCGTTGAGCGTGTAAACAACCGTCACCGAGAGATTGCCCGGATAACCTTCTTCGCCGTCACGGCTGAGGTAAGTGAGTTTCAGCGAAGCGCTGTCCGGCGTGTGGCTCGATTCGGCCTGCCAGACAACTTTGTCGAAACCTTTCAAACCACCGTGCAAATGATTCGGGCCGTTGTTCACCGCGAGCGTGTATTCCTTGCCGTCGAGGGTGAATTTCCCTTTCGCGATGCGGTTGGCCACGCGCCCGGCGACGGCACCGAAGAACGGATGTCCTTTGAGATATTGATCAAGATTATCGAAGCCGAGGACGATGTTGCCAGGCTTGCCGCTGCGATCCGGCGTATGCAGCTCCGTGATGAGCGCGCCGTAGTTCATGATTTTGGCGACGATGCCGTGGGCGTTGCGCAGTGTGTAGAGATCGACGCTTGTGCCTTCGCGCGTTTTGCCAAACGAGTTTTTCTGGATCCGGTCAGTCATTTTTTTGGCGTTGGTGGTTTCGGCGGAGTGCATCCTTGTCCCAGCCGCAAGCGCCGCGTAGAGCGAGGCGGCGAGCAGCATTTTGGTGAACCAGCCGATAATTGAGTTCGCTTTCATGTGATTCGTTGGTGACGCGAATTGACTAACATGCACCGCGCGGCGTGGGAAGAATAATTCTGAACTGGCTCAGAGAATTAACCTCCGCGACTCAGCGGTGATTTACTTCCGCACGACGCGCGTGCTGCAGATGTGATCGTGCAGCGCGCGTTTCTCCGGATCGAACGCGGCGATGATATAGCCGATTTTGCAACAGATGCTGCTGAGGATTTCAGCGAAAAATCTGCCGGCCGCGTGCGCATACGAAAGGTTCGTGCCATCAGCGCGAACGACGCGGATTTGCAACGCCATCTTGCCCGGCGTCGCGCCAAATTTCCCGATGAAGAGCGTATTGTAAATGCCAGCGACGAACCAGTAGCTCAATTGAAACACAAGTTGGAGCATGAGCGGGACGCCCATCATAAAATCAAGTCGTTCGGGCCGCCAGTTCTGGCCCTTCAGGTACGGCAGGAACAGGGCAACGGCTAAAATGGCAAATGGCACTCCCAAAATCAGGCCGTCGATGATCTTCGCCAGGAAACGAATCCAGAAGCCGGCGTAGTTCATGGCTGCCGACGCCGACGCACCCTGCTGGAGCCGTCGGACAAAGTTGGGTTTGCAATTGGCGCAGACCTGGCAATCGCCGAAGCGAATCAATTTGCTCGCCGGGAAAAATTGTCCGCACTCAATGCAACGCGATTGTTCACCGCCAGACGCCGCACTCGCGGCCGGATCGCCGGAGCCGAACACAGGCGGTATGACAGGCGTTGCCGCAGGTGGTGTCAGCGTCGCTTCGCGGAACGGCTGCCAGTTGGCCATGCCCTCGCGCCAGACCAGCGTCTCGGGCTTGACGACGCCCGCCGTCGCCAGTTCGACCAGGCGTGCTTCGGAAATTGGCCCGACGGGTTGGTTGGCTTGCGCGTAGTACCAGTTCATGTTGTGACTTCGAGTTGGACTTGTTGCGCCGCGACGTTCCGGGAAGGCTGGAAGAAATGCAAAGTCTTTTTGCGTGCGAGCGCGCGGGCTGCTAGGTTCGCGGCGTGAGCAATCTTTTGATCGGACTATTGGGCGCGCTGCTCGCGACGAACCAAACCGTGGCCGTCACCAATTTCGTCGCCAAAAAAACCGGCGTCACCATCCCGCTCGCCGACCCGAACGATCCCGTGGAGCAGGCTTATTCGAAACTGCTGGAAGACGATGACGCCGCCCAGGTTGAGGTCGACAAGTGGATCCGCGAAAACGAAAAATTCGCGGAAAAAGGCGCGGGCGGCGTGGCGGACGCGGCGCTTCAACTCCGCATCGAGCAACGGTTCGAACCGGTTCACAAGGCGTATCAGGAATTTCTGGAGCGCCATCCAAAACACGCCCGCGCCCGGCTGGCCTACGGCAGTTTTCTCAACGACATTGGCAAGGAAGCCGACGCGAAGGGGCATTGGGAAAAGGCGCTCGAACTCGATCCGAAAAATCCAGCCGCGTGGAACAATCTCGCCAACTATTACGGCCACCGCGGCCCCATCACCAATGCGTTCGTGAATTACCAAAAAGCCATCGAGTTGAATCCAAACGAGCCGGTGTATTATCAGAACTTTGCCACGACGGTTTATCTGTTCCGGCGCGACGCGATGGAGTTTTTCAAAATCGACGAGCCGCGGGTGTTTGACCGTGCGTTGGAGCTGTACCGCCAGGCGCTGAAGCTCGACCCAGCCAATCTCGCGCTCGCGACGGATTACGCGCAGTCGTATTACGGCATCAAGCCGTTGCGCTACGACGAGGCGATGTCGGCGTGGGGTGAGGCGCTGAAGATCGCCAATGACGATGTTACGCGCGAAGGGATCTACCTGCACTTCGCCCGGCTGCAATTGAACACCGGCCGCTTCAACGAAGCGCGCACGAATCTCAACCTCGTCACGAACGAGCAATTCAAAGTTCTCAAGGATCGGCTGGCGCGCAATCTCGTGGAGAAAGAAAAGAAGACCAACGAGGTCAACTCGACGGCGGAGGCAAAGAAGTAAAATTAGCCGCCGCGCACGCGGGCTTCGCCGCGTTACCAAGTTCGGACTTCCCTTTTCTCCGTTGGCTTTTACAGTCGCGCCTTAATTTTATCGCTCGGTTTCAAGCAACTTTAGAATTTTATGGCTGAAGACAAATCCGTGGTGAAGGCTGTCGAAGCGCCGCCGCTCACGCCGCTCAAAATCAAAAGCAAGCTCGCTCCGACGCCTGCGCGTCCGCCGAAATACGCGCTGAAGGTGAAAAACGCACAGGGCGCTGAAGTCACGCTCGCCGATCCGCGCGCCACGCGGGCGCTCGTGGCGCTGATGGATGTCCACGCGGTCAATGGCGGCGCGGCGTGCCATTGGGGCGGACCGGCGGCGTTCGCGGAAATCATGGCGGCGATTCATGGCGTCATCTTCGGTGTCCAAGGTCGTGCGTGGCACGAAGCCTACAATTTTGTCAACGACGCGGGTCATGCGGAGAATGGCATTTATGCGCTGCGGACGAATTACGGTTTCGACAATTTTACCTTCGAGGATTTGAAGGATTTTCGCGGCATCAAGAGCAAGCTGACGGGCCACGGCGAATCGCATCTCAATCCGGAAGGCGTGTTGTTGAGCAACGGCCCGCTCGGCTCGGCACTGCCGCAGGCCGAGGGTCTCGCGGTCGCGGACAAAGTCGCGAAACGTGATCGTGTCACGATTTGTGTCGTGTCCGATGGTGCGTCGATGGAAGGCGAGGCCAAGGAAGCGTTCGCGGCGATTCCCGGCCTCGCGGCGAAGGATCGTGTGAATCCCTTCGTGCTTGTGATCTCCGACAACGACACCAAGCTTTCCGGGCGGATCACTAAAGATGCGTTCAGCATGCAGCCAACGTTCGCGGCGATGGGCACGCTTGGCTGGAACGTCATCCCCGTGACGAACGGACACGATCTCCAGGCGGTTTTTCTCAGCGTCGAAAAGGGAATCGCGCTCGCGAAAGCGAATCCGAAGCAGCCGGTTTGTCTGCTCGTGAAAACGATCAAAGGCTACGGCGTGAAAGAGACCGAGCAGAGTTCGTCCGGCGGCCACGGCTTCCCGCTGGCCAATGGCGAAAAGATTGTTGAGTTCGTCAACGAGATCTACGGCGGCCAGACGCCGGAGGAATTTGTGAGTTGGGCGAAGACGCTGCGTCTTGATTGGGAACAAAAAGAAGCGGCGAAAAAAGCGAAAGCTGCCGCCGCGCCGACTGCCGCACCGTCGATAAAAAAAGACAAAGTGCAAAGCGGCCTTGCCAAAGGCGCGGTCAAAGCCGCGCAGGAAGGTTTCCCGGTTTATTCGATCTCGTCGGACGTGCAAGGCTCGACCGGCATCAGCTTTTTCCAAAAAAGTTTCCCGGATCGGTTCATTGAAGTCGGCATCGCCGAAGCGAACATGATCAGCGTCGGCGCGGGATTTTCCAAAGCGGGCTTCATTCCCATCGTCGATACGTTCGGCCAGTTCGGCGTGACGAAAGGGAATTTGCCGCTGACGATGGCGGCGTTGTCGCAGGCACCGGTCATCGCGATGTTCTCGCACGTTGGGTTTCAGGACGCCGCCGACGGTGCGTCACATCAGGCTACTACTTATCTGGCGGCCACGAGCGCGATTCCGCATACCGTCGTGATCGCGCCGTCTTGCTCGGACGAGGCGGAGGCGCTCATGTATCAGGCGATCAAAAAAATGGCGAGTGACCGCGCGAGCGGGAAGGATGGCGAGTCGTATCTCTTTTTCGTCGGACGCGAAAACTATCCGGTCTATTGGATCGAGAACGCGAAGTACGAATGGAACCGGGCACAGATACTCCAGCAAGGTAGCGATGTCACGTTGATCGGAAGCGGGACGCTGTTGATCAAAGCGATTGAAGCCGGGAAAAAACTGGCAGAGCAGGGGATCAAGGCCACCGTTATCGGCAATCCGTTTATCAACCGTGTCGATCTCGAAACCATCGGCCCGGCGGTCAAGGCTTGCGGCGGGCGCGTGGTGACGATTGAAGATCATCAAGTCGTGGGCGGCATGGGCGCGCAAGTGTCGCACGCGTTGTCGCAGGCGGGCATCGCGCATCGCGTGAAGTCACTTGGCATTCACGGCGAGTTTGGCCAGTCGGCGTATCTTGCCGAAGAGCTTTACACGAAGCACGGCTTGACCACAGCGAAGATGATCGAGTCGGCGAAAGAATTGATCGCATCCAAGTAGCGATTGGATTTTCGCGCGCTTGGTTCGCGCGATTCTCTACGCCGCAAAGATTGAATTCAGAACACGCGGATTCGGTAGAACGCCAGGCGGTTTTGGTCGATGAGCGCGATGGGGATTGTTTGACTCGTTGCTGAAGCCGTCACAGTGGAAACCACATTCCAAGTTTGCAGATCGGTCGTGCCTTCGATTTGAATTTGACGGCCGGGGACGAGTTGATCCATTTCTAGTTCGAGAGTGTTTCCATTTCGGATCGCGCGGATCACGGGCCGCGGCAGCGAGCCGGGAGCCCAAGTTGGGAATGCCGCCGGCGCGGCGATCAGGCGATGCGCGTCAGAGCCGTCGGCATTCACGACATGGATTTCGGATCGCGTCACATCGCCGAGGAGGGAATTCAAACCGTTCAGCACCGCTTGCGGCGCGAGGTCCAGCGCGATTTGTGAACCGCCCGGTGACCAGGCGATTTTCGTAATCCATAGGCCGTCAACGAGGTGAACTATCTCGTGGTCGCCCGAGCCGTCGTAGTTGATGACTCGGATGGCGCATTGCGCGGGCAGCGGCGCAATGCCCGCGCCGTCGTACCGGGTGTCTTGGCGCAATGTGTGGCGTACGTAAGCCACTCGCTGCCCGTCCGGAGAAATCGCTGGTGCGTAATCGTGCTCGGCATAGGCGGACGAAACCAACGCGGTCGCGTCGAAAAAAGCATCGGCGCGGCCGGAAGGTGTGGTGAGCTTGCGGACAAATTGTGGTTGCGCGGAGATCGAAAAGATCGCGAGCAAAGTGCCTTCCATACCTGTTCGACCCGCGTTGCCGGTGGCCGGAATGTCGGAGGCGGCGGTGACGATGACTTCGTTACGGAACGGATGCCAATCCACGCCGTCGCCGCCTTGGTTGAAACCGTCGCGCTCGATGCCCAGAAAAACGTAAGCGCCTTCGGGCTGTCCGTCCGCCACGCGATAAACTTCAGCAACCGGCACGCGTCCGCTGCCAACGTATAGTTGCCCCGGACCGTTGGTGGACGAGATCGGTGAGTCGCGCGTGACGGAACCCGTCTTGCGCAAATTCATCACGACCACGCGAGAGCCGTCGGGAGAAAAGGCTTTGTGGTAGGGAAAATTGATCGTGTAACCGGAGACGTTTCGGTTCCCGTTGGTTTGGCCGAGATCGTTGGTCGTGATGATGCCGCCAGCAAATTGAACGACATCTTCAAAACTGGTGATGCGACCGAGGAGTCCCGTGGGCAAATCTTGAAGAAAAACATTGTTGCTGATCTTGAACGGGCGGCCGGGGTCAGTCGAAGTAAGCAACAAACGAAGTCCATCGCGCGAAGCCGCCGGGTAGAGCGCGGCCGGGAGATTTACGGGCAGCGCTTGATTGTCGGTGCCGTCGGCGTTCACGCGGTGAAGCGTGGCCGGCGCATTCAGCATGGCGATTTGGTTGTAGTAGATGAAACCGTCCGCAGCGGAAGCCGACCAACTCCAAGTACCGAGCGCGAGATAAAACAAAAATTGGAAAACGCGTAACGGGTGAGTTTGGGAATCAGCTGAAATTGGTGACATCGCAGGCACAGTCGCTATTCGGAGCGCGAGAGGTCGTCAAGGCGAAAAACCGCCGACGGGAAAAATCGGGCCACTGCCGCTTCACGAAACCAGACTCAACGTTTGTCTTCGAACTCCGGGAGGATGGTGCGCAATTTTTCCTTGAACATCTCGAACGTGAACGGCTTTTGCAGGAAGCCCGCCAGCCCTTTGCCGGCAAATCGCCCGGTGGCATCGCCTTCGTTGAAGCCGCTGACGAGCAGCACGCGGGCGTCCGGACGAATCTTGCGGACTTCGTGAAATACTTCCTCGCCATCCATTTGCGGCATCGTGTAGTCCAGCACCACGGCTTTGATTTGAGTCGCATGGGCGCGGTAAATCTTGATGCCGCTCGGTCCATCGTTGGCCGATAAGACTTGAAAGCCATACGACTCGAGCATCAGCGAAGTGACCATCCGCACGGTTTCGTCGTCGTCGATCACGAGCAACGTGCCTTCGCCGCGCCAAGGCCGCGAGTTCGTCGGTGACGGAGGGGCGGGCTTGGGTTTGGGTGCTGTCGTCGAGCCTTCGACGGCGGGAAAGAGCAACCGAAACGATGTGGGACCACCGGGCGTTTGTTGCATCGTGATCGCGCCGTGATGACTGCGAACGATGCCCAGCACGGCGGTCATGCCGAGACCGTTGCCGCGTGGTTTATCGGTGGCTGAAGGCGACGAATTGGAGTCCGCCACTTCGAGGTAAACGTAACTGCCCGGGGGCAAATCTTGATCAGGCGCCGCCGCTTTCAGAAATGCGCGATCCGCGTAATGCTGGCCGGTGATGACGTGGATGACCGCGCTGTGGGTGTTCGCGCCGGCGGCGGCGTTGATGACCAGATTTAGGACGGCCTGGCGAATCTGTGTTTCGGTCGCGAAGATGCTCGGTAGTTCTTTCGCGAGGTTGAATTTGACGGCGGCTTTTTTGCGGACGGAAATTTCGAGCAATTGCGCGGCTTCGTTCACGATCGCGCTCAAATCCAGTTTGCGCGGCTGGCCGGTGTCCTTGCCGGTGCAGGCGAGCATCTGCTTGCAGAGTTGCGCGGCTTCGCGGGCGGCTTCCTCGATGCTCGCAAGGTGGGCGCGGACTGGCGACAACTCCGGGCTGTCCAGTTTGGCGAGGCTGGCGTTGCCGAGCACCGTGGTCAGCCGGTTGTTGAAGTCGTTGGCGATGCCGCCGGTCAACAAGTCGAGATTTTCCAGTTTTTGATTTTCTTCCAGCTTGAGCGCGAGGAGCTTGTTCTGCGCTTCGGCTTCGACGCGTTCGCTGATGTCGTCGAGAATGCCGATGAAATGTGTGAGCTTGCCCTGCAGGTCACGCACCGGCGTAACGCTGAACTCGTTCCAGAACAGTTTTCCATTCTTGCGGTAGTTGCGCAGGATGACCGTGCAGCTTTTGCCCTCGCGCATGGCGCGGGCGAGTTGTTCGAGCTTCGGCTGATCGAGATTGGTAACTTGGAGAAACCGGCAGTTGCGTCCCAAAACCTCCGCCGCGACGTAGCCGGTGATGTGCTCGAACGCCGGGTTCACGAACGTGAGCGGCAACTCGGGTTGCTGCGCGTCGCAGATGACGATGCCGTTCGTGGCGTGGCGGACGACTTGTTGCTGGAGCCGGAGTTGTTCGAGCGTCTGCTGCAGTTCGAGCGTCTTGAGTTCCAGTTCGTTCTTGGTATTGAGCAAAGCTTCCGTGGCGGCGGCGAGTTTTTGTTGAGCAGCGGCGTTATTGCCTGGCGCGGACAGCGTCTGTTTTGCCGCAGAGTTGTCCGGACCGTTCTGCGCGACCTGCTGTGCCGCAACCGGAGCGTTGCCAAAGAGAAACTTGAGTAACTTCATATCTGCCGATGATCGAATCACGCTGCCGCAGCGGATTCTGGAGCAAACTAGTTGGCGACCGGAGCGCGTTGGAGTTCGAGCTTCGCCGCGCCAGTCATCATGGCTCTGCTATCGGCGAAGGCGGGGAAAAATTAAGACCAAAGTGGCTGGGCTGCCGGTTCGGGTCGTCGCGATTGGTAATCCGGAGATGTAAATGGCGGGTAGCCCGGCGCGATGACGTCAGCCATTGCAGAAGCGAAATGCGGGTGTTGTCCCGGCTCGCGCTCACTTTGAACTCACGTGTTTGAGGCGGATGGAATCGGGCTGGAACAAAACTTCGCCGTCGGTGCCGCGAAATTCGCACGCCAGTTGGATTTCGCCGAGCGGTTCTGGAACCTGAAATTCCAGGTTGAGCGTCTGCCAGTCCGTGTCGCCGGTGAGGCGCTTTTCGGAGCGTACGTTACGGGCGCGAAATCCCGCGCCGCCACGCGAATCACCGGGATCCGGCGCCAGACCGCGCGTGCGCGCCTTGCCTTCGAGCCGGTAACTGCCTTTTTCGAGCCACACGACGGTTTGCCACGAGCCGATGCTGCTGCCCTCGGCGGCCTTGATCTGGAGCGTGTCCTTGACGTTACTTATGGATGCCGGCGTGAAACTTGGTTTTCCGAAATCCATCTTGCTCTGCCAGTTGCCGACCGTCGCGACGCCGTCAGCATCAAATTGCATGGGCACGATGGGATGCGACAACTGCCGTTCCAAACTTCGCCCCCGGCGCACGATCGCTTCGCTGAAATCGGCCACTCCCTTGTCGAAGGATTTCAATTGCTCGGCGTCCTTTTGCGCGAGCGCCGGCCGGACTTTCACCGCGATTTCCGCGACGCGATTAGTCAATTTCGCGGCGTCGAACCATTTCGTTTTCAGTTCCTTCATCCGTTCAAAATAGCGGTTGCGGAGTTCCGGCACTTCGAGCACGGCGCGCGCGACGACGCCTTCGACACGCGGGAGGATCGAGCCGTCAGGTTTCCAGAACATCTGATCCAGGCCGTGCGGCATGAAGACCATTTTACCCGTTTCACGATCGTGAAACAGCCGCCAATTGTTCTTGTTCATCGCATAGCCGTCCCAGTCCCAGAGCATCACATCCATCGCGAGAAAGCTCAGGAAGCGATCCATGTCGAGCACTTTTTCGAGCCGGGCGAGGCGGTTGGTGAGGTTCGACTCTTTCGCCGCTTCGGCCAGCGCTTTGCGATCCGATTGATCTTTGGGATTTTCGCCGGCGTTGGTGGAAAGCTCGTCCGTGACATCCTTGATGAATCCGCCGTCGTAAAGATTTCCTTTGGTGTTTTTGAAATGGCGTTTTAGAAACTCCTTGTCCCAGCCTTCGACCAGCACATAAAGCCCCAAATCGCGTCCGTTCAATTCCACGCGCGCATGAGTGGCGCGCGGCACGGGCACGCCTGCCTTGAGGAACATCTCGCGGCTGAATTGCTCGGCGACGTACGTGGGATCTTGAACGGAGTTGTTCAGGCTGAGTTTGGCCAACCCGTGAAAGCGCTGGCCTTTGGCGCGCTTGTCAAAATTGAGCGTGAAGGCCGGCTTGTCATCAATCGCGCGGAAACTTCCCGCCGCGCCTTTGAGTTGCAGCGAGACGTTGGTGTAAACGGAATTCCCTTCGCGCAGCGTCGCCGTCACTTTTTCGCGGTCGGCTTGCGGGCCGAAATTCCATTGATACTTCTTGAGTGTCTCGATTCCTTTTTCGGGAATTTCCAGGCGCAGTTGCAGCACTTCTTTGCCATTGAAAAGCGCGTCCGCCGTGGGTGACGCCCCGGCTGGCTTCTTCTGTTTCGCGGTTGCTTCCGTGAGCAAACACGCCGTGAGCAGGATCGTGATGAGCCGGATGACTGCTTGAATGCGCTGATTAGAATTGGTGAACGACATAAATGGTAACTCGGTTTGGTGGTAGAAATTCTCAGGGCTTCGCTTCGGCCTGGATCAACTCGGCGCGCTTGAGGTTGAGCGGCAACGGAGTTCCGCGTTGCTCCCAGTTGCCGGCGATCTCCGTGCTTGCCTTGTTCAAGTTCCCGACGAAGGAACCGCCAATCTGTTTGCAATCAATCCGCACCACCGGGTTCGTGAAGCCGACGGCGCTCGCGAGCAACTCGTCCCCGCCTTGATCCAGACTCACGAGCGTGGCGGCGTACGCGCCGTCCAGCAGCTTCCCGAGTTTGATCGCGATGCGCAGCTTGGTGCCATCAGCGTCCAAAGTGCCCCGCCAATCTCCCCGAATGTCCGCCGCCGAATTCTTGTCCGGCGTGAAGGAAACACCTTCGGGCAAAGCCGTGGCCGGCTTCGTGAGGCGGTCGAAAGTGACTGGCGTAGTCTTGGCGCCTTGCTTCCACGTGCCAACCAACTGCTTCCCATCCGCGCTGAGTTTCGGTTCGAACACCGCCCGGAACATTTCCCATTCGATCTTCGCCGTTCCGTTGGTGATGGTCACCGAGGTCGCGGGAATGTCATGCGCGCCCTGGTCGAAGCTGTCCATCAACACTTCAAAGATGCCGTCGGGCAGGCGGCCAATTTTCAAGCCGAGCCGCAGCGTCGTGTTGGTGTCCGGTTTGAGCGTCGCAGACCAATACCCGCGGATGTCCGGCGTTTCGCCCGACGCGAAGCTGTAGCTTTTCGTTGGTTCGGGTTTTTCCGGTTCCGTGTTTTTGTTAAATGTCAGCGCGACGGGCTTCCCGCCCATGCCTTCCTCGATCTCGCCGATGATGGCCGTTCCCTCGGTATTCAGCTTGCCGTTGAACGCCGTGCCGAATTGATCGATCTCAATGCGTACCTCGGGATGGTTGTAAAGCAATGCCGCCACGGGCATGTCTTTCATGCCCCGGTCGGGATTGCTCATCGTGACTTTGACCTGCTTGCCATCTTCGCTCGGCGCGACTTTCAGGTTCATCTTGAACTTGAACTTGCCGAACTCGATGACGCCGTTCCATCGCCCGACCAAATCCAAACTGGAGGGTTTGGCTGGCGCGGCCGCGCAAATTCCGAAAAAGCACACGAGGACTAAACCTGGCAATTTGTATTTCATGGTAGTTCCGTTAACACAATTCAACCAACTCAACGACTGCTTCCAGCAAGACCGACATGGATTCTGAAAAGTTTCAACTTTCTCGTATTCTGTTGTGCTGGCCGACAGTTGTCACCACGGATCCATTTGACCGCGCCGGGTTTGTTTCGTCTCGTTGGCGCGCAACTAAACTCGAAGCATCAAATTTTGGAAATTTTCTTTTGACAAAACGGCCGGATTGCCGTCTTTTGTCCGCTCGACACAAAATGAATCGCACGATGAAAACTCATAACAGTGGCGCGTGCAGCGTCATGGTTCGCCAGTTTATCTGGCGCTCCAGCCTGCCGGCCACTGGCGTCGTGGAGGAGATCTTCTAAGCGATTCATTCACCAGGAAATTTCCAAAAACCCACGATTGACTGGCAATCGTGGGTTTTTTGTTTAACCAGCCGCCGTGGAAAGGATTCGCGGCGAAACGAAAAGTGAAACCAAACTATGAAAACTAAATACAGAAAATTGGCGGCGCGCTTCGGGCCGGAAACCCGGTTCGCGCTCACGCCCGTGGTCACCGTGCCCTTCCTGGCCACGTTGAACGATGACCTCGAGCGCTTGAAGGATCGGCTCCTCCGCGAACTGTTGCGCGAGACGCCGAAACCTCAATTGAACCCATTGCTCCGGCGCGCGGCGAATGAGGCCACCGCACTCGCGTGGACGACTCCGTATCCATTGCTCGTGTTGCCGGTTCTTTTGGAAGAAAAAGCCGAGGACGCCCGGCGTTACGCCCGTCATCAGGCCGGGATTTGGAACCGGCGCGAGGAACTGGCGGAGGCGACGGTATGATGCGCCAGAGTCAAGGCAAGGGGTCGTGTGCAACTGCGTCGTGTGCAACCACGCTGCTGCCCACGGCCCCTTGCCGTCGAACTACGGCCTGGCAGACACAACTGGGCGCGACTGGCAAATCCGCGCGATGAAGGTTCGTCACTCCAAATCGATTCGGCGCCAAGGGAACGCTCGAAAAAATTGCCAAAAAGAAGCGCTTGCACACCGAAAGATTTCTTCGCGGCGTGTTGACGAATACTTGAGCGGAGCGCCGATTTATTCTCGCCAATAATTTGCCTTCAACTACTCGGCGGGTTGGGACATGCTCCCGACCGATGTCCAACGACAGCACTGAACAACGCAAGCTCGCCGCCATCATGTTCACGGACATGGTGGGCTACAGCGCGCTGTCGCAACGCAACGAGAAGCTCGCGCAGGAGTTGCTGGAGGAACATCGCGCGCTGCTGCTGCCGCTTTTTCCGAAGTTCAACGGCGTCGAGATCAAAACCATCGGCGACGCTTTCCTTGTCGAATTCCACAGCGCGCTCGAAGCGGCGCAGTGCGGCATTGAGATCCAATGTGCGCTCGCGCATCGCAATCACGACGTATCGCAGGAGCGGCGCGTCGAACTCAAGATCGGCATTCACATTGGGGACGTGGTGCATCGCGGTGGGTCTGTTGGGTATTTGCCACCGAGTGATTCACACTCACAGATCGGCAATTTCGGCCTATTTTCGAGCATACAAACGCGCACGAAAAGTAGCACGCACTCTCGGCGATTTTCTACGACAACGTCGCATTGATTCACAGCTTACGCAGTTCCAACTCGCGCATTTGCTGGCTGTTTCAAGAGAGACGGTGAACAAGTGGGAAAGCAATAAGACTCGCCCGTTGGGACATTTTCGCGAACAAGGCGTCCATTTTCTCGGTCACGACCCGGAGGCACGTTAAAGAAACCCAACAGCCCAGTGACTTGTTGGGTTTTTGTTATCAAACTCACACAGTCCGCAAGCGACTACGCCACGATGATGTTGCTGCCTTTTTGCGATCGGGTTTTATACGTCTCTCTCGCCAGTAACTGCTCGCGTGCATATTGCGGTGTGATTAAATTAGGCGTAAAGCATACAAAATCAAACATATAGACGAAATCGGACAAAAGACATAAAAAGTAGTTGACTGTATGGTCTAATTCGGCAAAGTTTTCGTGGTTCGAGAATAAACTGAATCTTAGGACAGATTGATAAAAGTATATGGGCCGCGTGAGTGATGCAAAACAACGGTTGATGGAAGCTGTGCTGGAGTTGATTTGGACTGGCTCCTACGGCAGCACAACCATTGATCAGATTTGTGAGAAGTCTGGTGTCAAGAAAGGCAGTTTCTACTATTTCTTCGACTCGAAAGCCGACCTCGCAGTCACCGCCCTGGACGCCGAGTTCAAGAACAAGCGCGCCGAATTGGATTCGGTGTTCTCGCCGACAGTTCCACCGCTGGAGCGGATTCGAAACTATTGCGAGTTTGCGTATCGCAAACAGTTAGAGATTAAGAAGAAATGCGGTTGTGTGCTGGGCTGCCCGCTCTTTACCCTCGGCTCTGAAGTCAGCACTCAAGAACAGAAACTGCGGTCAAAAATTGAGGAAATCTTGGAACATCACGGCAAGTATTTTGAGTCAGCGATTCGTGATGCTCACTCCGCCGGTTTGATTCACGCACCAGATGTTCCGTCAAAGGCGCGAATGATCCGGGCCTATTACGAAGGCTTGCTTACCCAGGCACGAATCCAAAACGATGTCGAGATATTGCGCGAGATGGCACGCGGAGTTTTCGCAATGCTGGGTGTGAAAGAAGTTGAGCCCGTTCCAGCCTAAAACACATTTTTTTGCCCTTAAATTTGACTAAACAGACAACTATAAAGCCGGAGAAAAAAATATGAACACCATTGAACATGTGAAAGAAAATGTCGTTACCAATCGAACCTTCGCGAACGCCTGTCTCGCGTCCTGCCAAAAGCTCATCGCGCAAATCGAGAAGACGCGGGACGCCGTGCTTAACGAATTCCGCGAGACTCTCGATGCAAATGAACATTTGCTTCGCCTTGCTCTGAACGAAGCCGAAGCACTGGCCTGGCAAACCGAGTTTCCTCACCTCGTATTCCCAACGCTCGCGACGGAGAAAGCGCAAGCGGTCGCGGCGTGGAGAACGCGTCAGCAGTCCATACACCGACCCAACTCCCGATTCGCGCTCGCCGCTTGATTGGCCGGCAGCATTTTCAGCAACCAAAACCAAAATCTTAAATTTCAATATCATGACACCTAAACTTCTTTTCCGTCTGATTTCCTCGGCATTGGCGCTTATCGCAATGATTACTTTGTCCGCCGGCTGTGATCGCAGGGTCTCGCAGCAGCACCCGCCAGCCCCTTCAGTCACGGTTGCGCCAGTGGAACAGAAAGAAATTGTGGAATGGGATGAATTCACGGGCCGCACCGAACCAGTGGAATCCGTCGAGGTGCGTCCGCGTGTTTCCGGTTACATCCAAAAAGTGCAGTTCCAGTCGGGGCAATTGGTGAAAAAGGGTGATGTGCTTTTCGTCATCGACCCGCGTTGGCATCAGGCGGCATTCGACCAGCGGCAAGCCGAATTTGAGCAGGCCAAAGTCAGACTGGAAAACGCCCGGCGGGAATCCGACCGCACGGCGCAACTCCTCGCCAACAAAGCCATCTCCACCGAAGATGCAGACGCGCGCGTGGCGCGATTTCAGGAAGCCAAGGCCGCGCTGCTCGCGACGGAGGCCGCCCGCGGCTCCGTGCAGCTTGATCTCGAATACACACAAGTCCACGCACCGATTGACGGGCGGGTCAGCCGCGCGCTGTTGACCGAAGGCAATTATGTCAGCGGCGTCTCCGGCACAACCACGCTGTTGACGACCATCGTTTCCGTAGATCCCGTTTATGTGTATGCGGACGTTGACGAAGACACACTCCTGAAGTTCAACGCATTGGCGAACGCGAAGAAGCTGGAAACGAACAGTGCCGGCCAAATCCCGGTCGAACTCCAACTTGCCGACGAGCAAGGATTCACGCACCTGGGCCACGTTGAATCGCTTGATAACCGGCTCGATCCCAATACTGGCAGCATTCTTTTGCGTGCCGTTTTTTCCAATGAAGACGGCCGCATTGTGCCGGGATTGTTCGCGCGCATTCGTGTTCCGATGAGCGAGCGCCATGTTGCTCTACTCGTGTCCGAGCGCGCCGTCGGCACCGACCAGGCACAGAAGTACGTGCTTGCGCTCACTGCAACGAACACGGTCGCGTATCAGTCCGTGCAAATCGGGCCGGTCGTTGAGGGCAAGCGCGTCATCCGCTCCGGATTGGAGGCGGGCCAACAGATTGTGGTGAAAGGCCTCCAACGCGCCCGCCCTGGACTGCCGGTGACTCCTCAGCAGGAAGTGGCAAACGACGACGCTCCAAGGGTCGCGCACCGTTAACCCCGCAAGCCCGTAACTAATCCCAATCGGACCATGAACTTTTCACATTTCTTCATTCGCAGACCCATTTTCGCGGGCGTGCTTTCGATCGTCATCTTTCTCGTTGGATTGATCGCGATGTGGCGGTTACCTATCAGCGAGTACCCGGAGGTTGTTCCGCCAACAATCGTGGTGCGCGCGAGCTATCCCGGTGCGAATCCAAAGACGATTGCCGAGACTGTTGCGTCGCCCTTGGAGCAGGCCATCAATGGCGTCGAGGACTCGCCCTACATGGTTTCGCAGGCGACCGGCGACGGCGTGATGACGCTGACTGTGACCTTCAAACTCGGCACGTACATTGACAAGGCGCAGGTGCAAGTGCAAAACCGCGTCTCGCAGTCGCTACCGAAGCTGCCGGAAGAAGTCCGGCGTCTTGGCGTGACGACCATCAAGCAATCGCCTGACCTCACGATGGTCGTGCATTTGTTCTCGCCCAGCGGGCGCTACGATGAAGTCTATCTCCGTAACTACGCGACGTTGCAGGTAAAAGACGTACTCGCCCGCATCCCCGGAGCGGGCGACGTGGAAGTGTTCGGCTCCGGCGATTACGCGATGCGCGTCTGGCTTAACTCGGACAAAATTGCGGCCAGAAATCTCACCGCCAGCGACATCGTGACTGCCATCCGCGAGCAGAACGTGCAAGTCGCCGCCGGCGCGATTGGTCAACAACCGGTCGGCCAGCCAGTGGATTTCGAGTTGCAGATCAATGCCAAAGGCCGCTTGGTTTCCACGGAGGAGTTCGGACAAATCATCGTGAAGACGGGTTCCAACGGCGAAAAAACACTGCTCAAGGACGTTGCGCGCATCGAACTCAGCGCGGGCAGCTACTCGTTGCGCTCGTTGCTGAATAACAAGACGGCTGTGGCGTTGCCCATTTTTCAGACGCCCGGCGCCAACGCGCTTCAACTCTCTGCCGACGTTCGCCGCACGATGGATGAGTTGAAGAAAAATTTTCCCGATGGCGTGGATTATTCCGTGGTGTACGACCCGACCGTGTTCGTTCGGCATTCGATTGAAGCGGTGGTTCACACACTTCTTGAAGCTACGCTGCTGGTCGTCATCGTCGTCATCATTTTCCTCCAGACGTGGCGAGCCTCGATCATTCCACTTGCGGCAGTGCCGGTGTCGCTCGTCGGCACGTTTGGCGTTATGCTGGCGTTCGGGTTTTCCATCAATAACCTCTCGCTGTTCGGTCTGGTGCTGGCCATCGGCATCGTGGTGGACGACGCCATCGTTGTTGTCGAAAACGTCGAGCGCAACATCGCGTTGGGCTTGTCGCCTGTTGACGCCGCCAAACGCGCCATGAGCGAAGTCACCAGTCCGATCATCGCGACGGCACTGGTGCTCTGTGCGGTATTCATCCCGACAGCGTTCATCAGCGGTCTCACCGGTCAGTTTTACAAACAGTTCGCCATCACCATCGCAATCTCGACGGTCATTTCTGCTTTCAACTCGTTGACGCTCTCGCCGGCCTTGTGCGCGGTGCTGCTGAGAGAACACAACGCCCCGAAAGACTGGTTTGCGCGCGTGATGGAAAAATCGCTCGGTTGGTTCTTCCATCCGTTCAACCGGGTTTTTGCGTGGGCTGGCAACAAATACTCGACCGGCGTGGCCACGGTGCTTCGCAAGAGCGCCGTCGCGCTCGTTGTTTATGCCGCACTGGTGTTGCTCACCGGCTGGAGCTTCAATAAAGTCCCGACCGGTTTCGTTCCGACGCAGGACAAGCAATACCTCGTTGCCTTCGCGCAATTGCCGGACGGCGCTTCGCTTGATCGCACCGAAGCCGTCATTCGTCGGATGACTGACATCGGCATGAAAGTGCCCGGGATGCAAAGCGCGGTCGCGTTTCCCGGCCTGAGCATCAGCGGCTTCAGCGTCGCACCGAATGCCGGCATTGTCTTCTTCTGCCTCGATCCGTTTGAGGATCGGAAAACGCCGAATCTCAGCGGCCCGGCTATCGCGGGTGAGTTGAACAAGCAGTTCGCCTCCATCCAGGACGCGTTCGTTCTTACCGTTCCGCCGCCGCCGGTGATGGGCCTCGGCACAATTGGTGGCTTCAAGCTATTCGTCGAGGACCGCGCCGATCTCGGCTACGACGCGCTCTACCAAAATGTGCAAGCCATCGTCGGCAAGAGCTATCAAACGCCCGGTCTCGGCGGCGTGTTTTCGACGTTCACGGTGAACGTCCCGCAACTTGATGCGGACATTGACCGCGTGAAAGCCAAGCAGCAGGGCGTGCCGTTGCAGAATCTTTTCGAGACGATGCAGATTTATCTCGGCTCACTTTACGTGAATGACTTCAACCGTTTTGGCCGTACCTATCAGGTCATCGCGCAGGCCGACGCGCAGTTCCGCGACCGGCCCGAGGACATCACGCGCCTCAAGACGCGCAACGCCAAAGGCCAGATGGTGCCGCTCGGCACGTTGGTGAAAGTGACGGAAACTCACGGCCCTGACCGCGCGATGCGTTACAACGGCTATCCCGCCGCCGAAATCAACGGCGGCCCTGCGCCCGGCTTCAGTTCCGGCCAGGCCGAAGCGTTGATCACGAAACTGGCGAACGAAAATCTGCCCAAGGGCGCGGCCTTCGAATGGACCGACTTGACATATCAGCGCATCCTCGCCGGCAACACGGCGATCTATGTCTATCCGCTTTGCCTGCTGCTCGTGTTCCTCGTGCTTGCCGCGCAATACGAAAGCTTCCGCCTGCCCCTGGCGATCATCCTCATCGTGCCGATGTGTCTGCTGTTCGCCATTGCCGGCGTGTGGCTCAAAGGCAGCGACAACAACATCTTCACGCAAATCGGACTCATCGTTCTCGTCGGTCTCGCGTGCAAGAACGCGATTCTCATCGTCGAGTTCGCCAAGCACAAACAGGAGACGGAGGGGCTCACGCCGTTCCAAGCGGCCGTCGAAGCGAGCCGACTCCGCTTGCGGCCGATTTTGATGACTTCCATCGCGTTCATCGCGGGCGTATTCCCGCTGGTGATCGCGCGCGGCGCCGGCTCGGAAATGCGCCAGGCCATGGGCATCGCTGTGTTCGCCGGCATGATCGGCGTGACGTTGTTCGGTTTGTTCCTGACGCCCGTTTTCTACGTCACCTTGATGAAGCTGGGCTTGAAGAAAAAGCCTGCGCCCGCGCTGGAATCGAAAGCGTCTGCGCTGGGCGTCGCGGGAGCGACGGCAGGAGTAGCCGCCGTGGCGTTACTGCTTACTATATGTCCAGCCAAAGCTGGTTTATTGACGGTCGGCCCGGACTACAAGCAGCCGACGAATTCTGTTCCGGCAAATTACAAGGCCGTCGAACTCGGCGTGTGGAAGGAAGGACGCCCGCTCGACAATGTGCCAAAGGGCAATTGGTGGGAAATCTTTGGTGACACCCATCTCAATGAACTTGAGTCGCAAGCGGAGCAGGCCAATCAGGAACTCAAAGCTGCCGTGGCGCGGGTGGATCAAGCCCGCGCCACCGCGCGCGTGGCGCGCGGCGAGTTGCTGCCCAACTTGAATCTTGATCCGAGCTTCACGCGCCAACGCTATTCTCCGAATCAAGTGCCCAGCTTTGGCGGCGTAACAGCCAACACTTTTCACGCGCCGCTCGATCTGAGTTACGAAATTGATTTGTGGGGACGCGTCCGGCGCGGGTTCGAGGGCGCCCGGGCCGATGCGCAAGCTTCGCTCGCGGCGCTCTACAACGTTCTACTCACACTCCAGGCGGACGTGGCGCAAAACTATTTTGCACTCCGGGCGCTCGATGCTGAAATCGCCACGGTTGCCGGCACGCTGGACTTGCGCCACGAACAGGTGCGACTCGTCCGCAGCCGCTTTGAAGGCGGTATCGGCAACGAACTCGACATTTCGCGCGCTGAAACCGAACTCGCAACCACTGAAGCCGAAGCCGCGGCGCTCGCCCGTCGCCGCGCCGGACTTGAAAACGCCATCGCGATTCTGGTCGGCAGCAATCCGGTTTCGTTTCGTCTGACCCCTATTACTACGACCAATTGGAATCCTCAACCGCCAGTGATTCCTGCCGGACTGCCTGCCGAATTACTGGAGCGCCGACCCGATGTTGCCGAAGCAGAACGTCAACTCGCATCGGCCAACGCCCACATCGGTGTTGCGAAGGCCGCTTTTTTTCCCGTGCTGACACTCACCGGTTCGAGCGGCTACGTGAGCGCAGACATTGATTCACTGTTCAAATGGGACAGCCATGTGTGGTCCATCGGGCCAAGTGTTTCGCTGCCGATCTTCGCCGGCGGGCGAAACCGGGCGAATTACAAACGCACGCAGGCGGCCTACCAGGAATCCGTCGCGCACTATCGTCAACAAGTCCTGGTCGCGTTTGGCGAAGTGGAGAACAGCCTAGCGGCTATTCGCCATTTGATTGACCAGGCCGCTGCGCAACAACGTGCCGTTGCGAACGCTCGCCGCGCCGCCGAGCTCGCCACCGACCGCTACCGCTCCGGCATCGTGAGTTACCTCGAAGTCGTGGACGCGAGCCGCGACGCGCTTTTTGCCGAGCGCGCTAACGCACAACTCGCGGGTCAACGCTTGATCGCTGCTGTTCAACTCATCAAAGCCCTCGGCGGGGGCTGGAGTGCGCAACCGATTTTTGCCCACGCAAGTTCTCCAATCGTTCAACCATCAACTGAAAACTGAAAATGAAACCGACCATTGAAATCAACGAAGTGAACTTCGAGGGCGAAGTTCTTAATTCAAACGAACCCGTCCTCGTGGACTTTTGGGCCGAATGGTGCGGGCCGTGCAAGATGCTCGCGCCCGTGCTCGACGAAATCGCGAGCGAACAGGCCGGCCGCACGAAAGTCGTCAAGGTCAACGTGGACAAGAACCCCTCGCTGACCGCGCGCTACGGCATCCAATCCATTCCGACGTTGCTCTATTTCGCCAACGGTACGCTCCGCAACCAAACCATTGGTGTCACAAGCAAGAGACAAATTGTGGAAAATTTGGATGCGCTCGCGTTAGCAGTCTGACGTTACAACCAAACACATGTAACTGATAATTCAATATGCGCGTGGAAAACTGAGATCAAGTAAACTCCCTGAAGAAGCCGGGATTGCTAAATAGGTATTGACTGGCATTTTTTGAGCAAGTAGAGCAGGATGCTGGCGGCCAGATTCTTGAGTGACTTGCTGTAGCAGTGGGTCTTGCGTCGCAAGCGGGCCAGGT
>JACPZS010000148.1 GCA_016195385.1 Verrucomicrobiota bacterium | reverse complement strand
CACCATCACCGTCATTCGTTCCCGTTCATTCCCGCTCATTGTTAACGTCTCCATGTTTGTGGCGAGGTTGCTACCGCAACCCCGCCTCCAGGGGACATTCTTATCGAGTTACAATGGGGACATTCTCATGGAGTTCCGACAATTCCTCGGACGGGCGATTGACACTTTTCCGGCGCTTGTGATAGCTTCCGCGCCAATTCTGATGGGCTTATGAGCAGCTATTTGAATCAACCGGTGCTCGTGTTGAACCGCTTGTGGCAGGCGGTGAACGTGTGTTCCGCCAAGCGCGCGTTGACGCTTTTGTTTCAAGGCCATGCCCAGGTGGTGCTGGGTGATGACGCGGGGGCGTTCCATACTTTCGATTTTCGGCAGTGGCACGATTTCTCGGCCCGGCAGCCGCATGAAGAGAGCATCCACACAATTTCGTTCCGGATTCGCGTGCCGCGCGTGATTTTGCTCGTCATGTTTGATCGGATGCCGAAGAAGGAAGTGAAGTTCACGCGGCACAACATTTTCGAGCGCGATCAGAATCGCTGCCAGTATTGCGGGGAGGTTTTTGACCGCAAGGATCTGAATCTCGACCACGTGGTGCCGCGCGATCGGGGCGGCCCCACGACCTGGGAAAACATCGTGTGCTCGTGCATCTCCTGCAATACGCGCAAGGCCAATCGCACGCCCAGCGAAGCCGGACTGCATCTCGTTCGCAAGCCGAAGCGACCCAAGTGGCGCCCGTTCATTCAGGTGAATCTCAGCCTGCACTGCCACGACAGTTGGAAGCATTTCATCGACCTGGCATATTGGAACGTCGAACTGGGCGACGAAACCAGCTAGACTGGGACGGCAGTTCAGGCCGGAAATTTGGACCGCCACGATGCGCGTCGGCGAAGGATAGTGGAAGCAAACCGCGCCTCTTGACCGGCGAAACAAGGTTCTCAAGATTTTCCCTTTTTAGGCTTCAATCCTGAAGTTGGTGGGAATAGTGCTTTGCGATGACTGAGAAAATATGAAGAGCCGCCAGCAAAGGCGCGGGTCTTGGTGGGTGTGGGCCGGCGTTCTGACGCAGGCAGCGCAACTCCGCGCCTTTGAGGCCAACGACGTGCTGACCTACAGCCTGGGGCCGCTTTTGCTGCGCCCGCAACTGCAGATTTCCGAACGCTACGACAGCAACATCTATTACCGGCAACGGGATGTGATTGGCGATTTCCGCACGGATATTCTGCCGGGCCTTAATCTGGCGCTCGGCAAACCTGACCGGTTCATGCTTTCGCTGAGTTATCAGTTGGATAAATCGCTGTACTTGGATCAAAACCGGTTGGACAGCCTGGGGCACATGTTGAACGCCCAGGTCACGTACCAAGGTGCCAAGCTCTGGGTGCAAGGCTCCGATCGCCTGCAGTTTTTTGAAAACCAGGTGTTGAGCCAGGAACTCAACTTTGAAAACCTGCGCAAAGGTCTGGTCGGTTATACGACGCAGTCGGACACTTATCGCGTGGGCTATCGGTTCACTGACAAGACGGCCCTGTATCTGGACGGATCTCACGAATCATTCGACTACAGCAAAGACACGTTCGTCCTCGACTACGACAGCGTCACCGGCACGATTGGGCTTCAGAAGGCAGTCCTTACGAAAACGACGCTTTTCAGCGAAGTCTATTACGGCCAGACGGCGACGGCACCCAATACTCCTTTGCTCCGAAAATCTCCGCACTCGGAATTCATCGGCGGATTTGTGGGCGTGAACGGCAATTTCACGGAAAAACTCGAAGGCCAGCTCAAAGCCGGCTTTGAATCCCGTTCCTTTGCCGATGGCGGCCAAGGCGCGAGCGGCCCTGTCGTCGGCAGTTCGTTGACGTATCGTGCTTCGGAGAAACGCAGTGTGTCCCTCCAATACAACCGGCGCTCCAATGTGTCCGTGCAGAATGGAACGGTGCCTTATGTGATGGATGCGGTGTCGGTTCAGTTCCAACAGGGCATTGGGACGCAAGGCAAATGGATCGCGCACGCCTCTGGCGGTTACGGCCTTTACTCCTATCTCGGAAAAGAGTTTGCCAGTCGGACTGATTCTTTGTATAGCCTTGCGACAAGTTTGGACTATTTTTTCCAGCCTTGGATGAAGGCGGGAATCGGTTACGATTTTTACAAATATGAAAGCCGTTCAGGCACCGGGGCGAATTTCGGAGTTTCCAACTACGATGCCCACCGGTTCAGCCTGCGGTTGACCGTAGGTTACTAAACGCTCATGAAAATTTTTCTAAGATCGGTCGCTTTGATTGTGCTGGGAGTCGTGCTTCAGGCGGCACGCCTGAGTTTGGCCGAAGACGTGATCGATTACAAGATTTCCCCGCTCGATCTGCTGTTGATCAACGTTTATGGGGAAAAAGATCTCAGTGGCGAGTTCAAAGTCTCGCCCAAAGGTGAAGTGACGGTGCATCTGGTTGGCAAACTCAAACTGGCCGGCTTGACGACTTCCGAAGCCGAAGATTTGCTCAAGGAAAAACTGGGGGAGGATTACTTGCGCGATCCCCAGGTGATCGTCGCCGTCAAAGACCACGCCAAACGTTTCGTCTCGGTGTACGGCCAGGTGAACCGGCCGCAAACCGTCGAAATGACGCCGGAGCGGCCGATGTCGCTGATCGAAGCCATCGCCAACGCCGGCGGCCCGAACGGCAAGGCCAAAGTCAGTGATGTACAAGTGACGCGTGCGGGAGAGGAGCAAACACAAACGCTCCACTTCGATCTGGACAAGATGCGCAAAGTCACCGACCCGAAGAAAATTTTTTACGTCCAAGCCGGTGACAGCATCTTCGTGCCCGAATCGACCTTTTAGCCCTCATGGAAACCCAGCCGCCCGCCTCTCCGGATTCCGCGCCAGCGCAGCGCGAAAACGTCAACTTGCGCCATTACTGGCACGTCGTGTTGGAGCGACGCTGGCTGGTGTTGACGGCATTTATTTCCGTCTTTGTCCTCTCGCTGGTTTACCTCTACAAAGCGCCAAAGATTTACCAGGCCGTCGCGCGCATCGAGATTAATCGCGAGGAAAACGACGTTTTGAATCTCAAGGACGTGCTCTCCATCGACACGCGTGACATGGACTACATGCAGACAGTTTACAAGAACCTCAAAAGCCGCACGCTGATCGAATCCGTCATCAACCAGCTTCACTTGGAGAACGACGAGCGGTACCTCCGGGTCACCGACATTTACAAAGCGGTGGATGCGGACATCCAGATCGTTCCCACGCGCCTGAGCCGGTTGGTGGACATTAAAGTCGAACACACCAATCCGGAAGCCGCGCAGAAGATCGCCAACACGCTCGTGAACAAATTTCTGGAAGACAATCTCGACCGGAAATTGGAGAAATCCCGTTACGTCTCGCGGTTTCTCGACGCAGAAGCCGAGAACTTGAAACAAAAAGTGCAGGCGGCGGACAAGCGCCTGCAGGATTACCAGGTGCAGAAAGGCTCCGTCTCACTCGAAGAACGGCAAAACGTGGATCTCCTCAGCCTCCAGCAAGCCCAGACTGATTTGAGCAAGGCTCAAACCGAATCGGCCATCGCACAGACCAACGCCGCGGAAGTGGCCAATTGGATTCGCGCCGGCGTGCCGCTGGAAACCATCCCGCAAGTGAGTGATGAACTGGCCATCAAAGATATGCGGCGCACGTTGGCTGTCCAGACCGCCGAACTCGAAGGGCTTTTGAAAATCTACAAGGACAAGATGCCCGTCGTGCTGCAAGCTCGCGAACGCCTCGCCTCGCTTACGAATTCCATCGCCGAGCAAGCCGAGCGGATCGTGGCGACCGTTTACAAAAAGGCCGAGCTGGCGCGATCAGTCGAAATCAGTTTGGAAAACGTGGTTAAGCAGCGAAAGCAGGTGATTCTGGATCTGAGCCAGCAGCGGATCGAATACGCCACCTTGAGTCGCGAAGCGGCCAGCACGCGCGAGGCTTTGAACAAAGTGCTCGACCGCCAGCAGGAGTCGGCGATCACCGGCAAGAGCAAGACGAACAACATGCGCGTGGTGGATGACGCGCGCAAACCGCAGACCCACATCAAACCCCGCAGCACGCTGACGATTGTGCTTGGATTCGTCGGCGGTTGGTGCGTGGCCATTGGCCTCGCCTTTTTCGTCAACTATCTCGACGACTCGATCAAGAGCCAGGACGATGTCGAAACTTATTTGCGTCTGCCGTTCCTTGGCTACATCCCGAACATCAAAACCAACAGCCTGGTCGAACGCGACATGCAGGCGCATCTCCATCCGCGCTCCAATGCGGCGGAAGCTTTCCGCACCATCCGCGCGGCCATCTCGCTCATGCCGCGGGCCGATAAGTTTCGAATTCTCGCCGTCACCAGCACCATTCCGTCCGAAGGCAAATCGCTCGTCGCGGCGAACCTCGCGATCGTCAACGCCCAGACCGGCCTCAAAACACTCCTGGTCGATGCCGACTTGCGCCGTCCGGCCGTCCACAAGGGTTTTCAACTGCACAGCCCGATTGGGCTGTCCGCGTATCTGACGGAGGAAATCAATAACTTTGAGGAATGCGTCCACACTACTGATGTCCCCAATCTGGACGTGGTTTGCTGCGGAGCAATCCCCACGACACCTTCCGAACTGATCGGCTCCAAGCGCATGAGCCAGTTTCTCCAGGAAGTGCGGATGCGTTATGACCGCGTCGTGCTTGATTGTCCGCCAGTTTCCGCCGTCAGCGATCCGCTCGTGCTCGCTGCGAAATCCGATGGCGTCGTCTTCGTGACGAAGTTCAATAAAATCCGCCGCGAACATTCGCGTCGCACCGTTCAACGGCTGCAGGACTCGGGCATTTTCATTCTGGGCGTCATCCTCAATGACATCGACTTCGAGGGCCGCGACTCCTACTACTACTCGTATTACTATTACCAGAACCGTTACTACGCCAGCCACTACAAGTCGGACAAAGTCGGCAGCGAGAAGGCCCCGGACAAGGAAAAAGCCAAGAAGGCCTGAGTTTCTAGCGAAGTTTCTTTTCCAAGTGATCGGCCAATAGCGATGCTGGATAACTGAGACCGAAGTAAATCGCCGCCGTCATCAGGCCGAGCCCGACGTAATCGTAAGTGCTCGCCGCCAATGTGCCATAGACTTTCGTCAACTCGACCATCGTGATGACGGATACGAGTGACGAATCTTTGAAGAGGGCGATAAAGTCGTTGTTCACGGGCGGGATGATGATGCGGAACGCCTGTGGCAGAATTATGTGCCGCAGCGCCTGCCACTGCGTCATGCCCAAAGCGAGGGCGGCTTCCATTTGCCCGTGCGGAATCGCCTGGATGCCCGCGCGATAATTCTCCGCTTCGTACGCGGCGTAATTCAAACCGAGTCCGAGCACGGCGGCGGGAAACGCGCTCAGGCTGATGCCCAGATTCGGCAGGCCGTAGTAGATGAAGTAAAGTTGAATCAGCAGTGGCGTGCCACGAATCGCTTCAATGTAGCCGGTCGCCAGCCAGCGCACGGGCGTCACGGCGAACAGCCGTGCAAGCGCGAGCGCCAGACCGACGGCCACCGCCAGAACCATCGCGAGCACGGAAATTTCAATCGTCACCACTGCGCCCTTGAGCAGCAGCGGCAGGTATTTTTGCCAGTCGCGTAGCGTCGAAACTGCTTTTTGGTCAGACGTTGATTCGGTCCGCGCGGAAGCGAGTTTTTCCTGAAAACGATCCCAAAGTCCGTAATTCTCGTAAATCCGCTGCAGCTCGCCGTTCTCGATGAGCTTGCCAATCGCATCGTTTAGCGCAACGAGCAACGCTTCGTCTTCCTTGCGTGTGCCGATGCCGTAAAAGCCAGGCGCAAAAGGTTCACCCGAAATTTTTAGCGCCGGCTCCGATTTAGCAAAATGGATCGCGATGGGCAGGTCCAGCAGCACCGCGTCGATGCGGCGGCCTTTCAAATCCTGGAACGACTCGACGTTGCCGGGATAAACACGCAGGTCGGCGCCGCCAGTTTTTTCCAGAATCCGCTGCGCGACGGACGCCGCGAGCACTCCAACCGCCTTGCCTCTCAAATCCTCCGCCCGCGCAATCCCGACCGTCTCCTGGCGCACCATGATTTGTTGAGCGTAAGCGTAGTAGGGCCGGCTCATCGCGATTTGCGCGCGATGCTCCGCCGTGATTTCGAGGCCGTTGAGGATGATGTCGAAGTTGCCGCGTTGCAGCGCGGGCACAAGGCCTTCCCATTGATTCTGCACCATCTCCGCCTTCACGCCAAGCTGCGCGGCAAGCGCAGCGGCGAGATCCCATTCAAAGCCGATTAACTTTTTGGGATCCTGTGGATCGATGAAGACATACGGCGCGCCGCCTTCGGCGTCCGCGCCCCACTTCAAAACACCGCGTTGTTTGATGCCATCAAGTGAATTGTCCGCGGCGACAAGCGACAAGCGAAACAACAAAGCGAGGGCTAGGATCGCCACCAACATTTTGCCCGACGAAATCAAGCGTCCGCGGCGTTTGGCAATAGTGCCGGTGGTGAGATCGCGCGTGCCGCGCCGTGTTACGCTCATGGCTTGTTGCATATCGGAGCAGCCTTGGACTGCAATGTTTTTCTTTGGCAATCTGTGGACATGTTCCGGAAGGCGTGGCACGCGAACCGGGTTTGGCCAAGATGATTTTATTCGCCTGCTGCAAAAGCTTTTCGCATATTCCCGCCACGAATGAAATCAATGACGGGCCACGGGCGCGGTGAATGCGCCCAGGACGGCTTCAAAATCACGGTGGAACTCAGTTCGGTGAATCGCAAGCAGAGCGAAATCGCCGTCAATCTTCCCCGTGAGTTGGAAGTGCTCGAGGCCCAGTTCCGCGACGAGGTGAATCGCCGGATTGCGCGCGGACGCCTCGTCGCCCGCGCGTTGTTGCATGCCGCCGAAGGCTGCTGGCTGGGGCAGGTCCGCGTGAACACCGCGCTGGCCCGGGCCTATTTGAAAGAGTTGAACGCCCTGGCCCGGGACTTGAAACTCGCCGGCCCGGTGACATTGGATCAAGTTTTGCGCGCGCCGGGAGTTTTGGAAACGGAGGAACAGATTACCGATGCTGAAGCATTCTGGCCCGCGGTGAAAACAGCGTTGGACGCCGCGCTGGCGATGTTGCTCAAGATGCGAACGCGCGAAGGCGCGCATCTGGCGAAAGATTTGTCCGCCCGTATCGCCACGATGCGCCGGGCGACGACGAAGATTCGCAAGCAGGCGCCGAAAGTCGCCGAACGCTACCGGCAGCAATTGATCGCGCGCATCCAACAAGTGGGCCTGGCGACGGTGGATGCGGCTGACGAGCGCGTGCTGAAAGAAGTTTTGCTGTTCGCCGACCGCGCGGACATTTCGGAAGAGTTGACGCGGCTGGAAAGTCATTTCCAGCAATTCAACGATTGTTTCGAGTCAAGCGAGCCGGTCGGGCGGACGCTGGATTTTCTCGCGCAGGAAATGAACCGCGAGATCAACACCATCGGCTCCAAGGCGAACGATGGTTTGATCGCGCGCGAAATCGTCGTGCTCAAGACGGAGCTGGAAAAATTCCGTGAGCAGGCGCAGAACGTCGAATGAACTCAGCGCCACAATTTTTTTGCGCTGCGCCGCGTGGCACCCATGTCTGACGCGCGCTCCAGTCCCATTCTCGTTGTGCTTTCTGCGCCTTCGGGCGGCGGCAAGACGACGCTGTGTGATCGCGTTCTCGCGACGCATCCGAACATGACCCGCGCCATCACCTGCACCACGCGCGAGCCACGGCCCAGCGAGAAGGAAGGCGTGGATTATTATTTTCTGGATGCCGGCTCGTTTCTGAAACGGGTGCAGGCGGGAAATTTTTTGGAGCATGCCACCGTTTACGGCAACAGCTACGGCACGTTGAAAGCCGAAGTGCTGGGCAAACTCCGCGCGGGCAAGGACGTGCTGCTCAACGTCGATGTGCAGGGGGCGGCGGCCATTCGCGAGCAGGCGCTGCACGATCCGGAACTGAACGCCGCGCTTGTCACCGTTTTTCTCACGCCGCCGTCGCTGCAAGTTCTGGAGGAGCGGTTGAAAAAGCGCGGACAGGATTCCCCATCAGCCATGAACAAGCGCTTGAGCGTCGCACGACAGGAGATTGCGCAGTGGAAACATTTCGACTACTTGATCATCAGCACGTCGATGGATGAAGATTTGCGCCGCATGAGATCGATCCTGGTCGCGGAAAAATTGCGCCAAAGCCGGGCGCAAGCACCGCTCCTCGATTAAAGATCATTCACGAACATCCGCCCACGCCAAGCCACCATGAAACCCGCGTCCAACATTGTCCTCGGAGTCACCGGCTCCATCGCCGCGCATAAAGCCGCCGATCTCGCGAGCCAGTTGACCAAGCGGGGCTGCGCCGTGAACGTCGTCATGACGGCCGACGCGTTGCGATTCATCACGCCGCTGCCGTTCAAGACGCTTTCGCGCCATCCCGTCGTCACCGATCTTTACGACGAGGAGGAAGGCTGGAAGCCGACCCATATCAAGCTCGCTGACGAAGCGGACATGCTGCTCATCGCGCCGGCCACCGCGAACAATCTGGCCAAGCTCGCGTTGGGTCTCGCTGACGACGCGCTGACATGCATCGCGCTGGCGCTCAATCCCAAGGCGCGACTACTCATTGCGCCGGCGATGAACGGAAAAATGTGGCTGCATCCTGCGACGCAGAAACACGTGGAGACGCTCAAATCTCGCGGCGCGGAATTCATCGGGCCGGAAAAAGGAATGTTGTCGTGTGGTTATGAAGGCATCGGACGTCTCTGGCCGGTGGATAAAATTGCCGAACGTGCGCTGGCGCTGCTGGCGTAAGCAAAACCAAGTTCAGCGCGCTCTTTCGAGTTTTCCGTTGGCGTCAATTGAAACTTCGCTTGCGCCCAGCTCCAACTTGCTCGTCGTCGTTTTTCCTCCCGGCCAACGAACCCAAACGGCGGTCAACTCGCCGGGCATAGTCATCACGGGCACCGTGCTGTCTTGCGACCAGTAGCCGGACCCGCCATGAATTTCGCGGGCTGGTCCCCAGCGCTCGTCGGATTTCAAGCGCACGACGGCACCGATGCCGTGCGGGTTGTTCGCGGAGCCAACGAGACGGATGCGCAAGCCCGGCTTTGCTCCGGCGTTGTGGTAAAGTTTGGTCGCCGTTCCATTTTGGGTGACGGCCAAATCAACGCGGCCATCCTCGTCAAAATCGCCCAGCGCCGCGCCGCGTTGTTCACCATAAATTTTTACGCCGGACTCGGAGCCAGCCATTGGCGTCAAGCCGCCGCGTCCATCGCCGCGCAGACAAAGGCCGCGCCCGGCGTCGAGGCGCGGCAAATCCGGTTGCGTGGCAAAAAAATTCTGACTCAGAAAAACGTCTTCGTTCCCATCGCCGTCGAGATCGGCGATGGCTGCGGCGAACGCTGGCGCGAATTGCGCTTCGCGCGGCAAGGGAACCGCGACGAAGCGATTGCTCCGATTTAGAAACAACATCGACTCTAGGGTGTTCGCTTGAACCTGTGACGTTGTCGCAAAACGTTTGCCCAGCATGTCCGCTATTGTCGCGTCGCCAAAAGATTTGTGCGTGGGATATTGCGCGCGCAGAAATGGCAGCACGGTGCCGAGGCGAAGCAAATCGCGGCGTGGCGCGATTTTTCCGGTCTCCGGAACCGTGTCCGCTTCGATCAACTCCGTCGCGCCGTCTTCATTGAAATCGCCGTAGTAAATGCGGATGGGATTCGCTTCCGTGGCGTGATACGGACTGTTCAAGCCCCAGTTGCCCGCGACGATGTCGAGCCGGCCGTCGCCATCGAGATCGCCGGTCGTGACGCCGCTCCACCAGCCGGTGAATTTTTCCAAACCCAACTCGCGCGTGATTTCGCGAAAGCTGCCTGCGCTATTCTGGAACACGCGAATCGGCCCCCACTCGCACGCAAGAATCAATTCAGGCAAGCCATCACCGTCGAGGTCGCTAAACACCGCGCCGCTGACGAGGCCGACGTTTGCGAAGGCCGCTTGGTTTGCTGTGTCGAGAATCAGTTTGCCAGCATCATTCCGAAAAAGGCGTGACGCTGCGGCCACCGGGTACCGCCCCGGAATCACTCGTCCGCCGACGAAAACGTCGAGATCGCCGTCGCCATCAATATCCGCAATGGCCAGCGGCCCGGTGCTGGAGGGAATGTCCGGCACATTTTCGCCGGGCAGGATTTTTTGACCGCTGAAATCAAATCGTTGAACGGCGGCTCCGTTCGTCGTGCCGTCTTCATAATTCGACAGGCCGACAAGCAACGCGTTCGTGCCACCATGGGGCGTCCAGCCGAGCACGGAGGTTTGATCACGTTGGGCCGGTTCGTCGAACGCGGGATCGCGCCAGCGCTCGAATTTTCCCCGTCCGTCGCTGCGGTAAATCGCGAGCGAGCCGCCTTTGCCGGAGCCAAGGATCAATTCGTCGTGACCATCGCCGTCGAGATCAAACCACGCCACGCCAGGGCCGAGTTGACTGAGTCGCTTCGGCAAAAGCCGTTGGAGCGCGAAATCGTCGAACGGTTCCTCGGCATGTTTGTGATTGATGCGCTCGCTGATATCCTCGAAGAGCGGCTTGGGCGCGGCAAGTGGAGGCTTCGGCTCGGTCGCTGTCGCGCCCGCTTCGTCGATTTCGTAAAGGTGGTTTGCCAACACGCCGGTAACGACGCTGCGCGTACAGCTTCGCCAGGCAACTTCAATCGTCAGCTTGTTCGTCGAGCTGCCCGCAGCGAAAACGCGCATCGGATCATCGCCGGACAAGTAGCGTCCGCCGGAAACAATTTCCTGGCTTTGCATCGGCACTGCTCCGCCCGTGACTTTGATCTTGCCGCCAATGCCTTGAACATTGCCCGGTTTGCCTTTAAGCCGCACAGCAATGCGCGGGGCGGCCGTTTCATTGCGATAGATCAGCGGCGGCGCATTGAGACAATTAACAACGACATCTTGATCGCCGTCGTTGTCCAGATCGACCAGCGCGATGCCGTGCGACACTTGTTTGGAATTGAATGCCCAGGCCGCGCCCGTTTCCTCGAAGGTCAGATCGCGGCGATTGTGGAAAGCCACGTTGGGCGTTTGCAGCAACGGGAACATGAACAAATTGGTCCGCGAGTCCTCCAGCGATTGCCGGCCCAAAAGTTTTTGCCGGTCCATCGTGTCGAAGTCAATGATGTCGCGGGCGTGGCCGTTGGACACAAGTAGATCTTCAAAGCCGTCCAAATCGACATCGAGAAACACCGGACACCAGCTCCAGTCGGAGGCATCGACGCCCGCGAAGTTGGCGATTTCGGCGTACGTGCCATCGCCACGATTGAGGAAAAGCGTATTGTGGCGGATTTGCGGAAGATTGTTGATTTCGCCGATCACGGTCGGTACCGGATTCGTGATTCCCATCTGGGACTTGAGCAGGCGATGATCGCGACTGAGCATATCGACGACAATGAAGTCAAGCAGGCCGTCGCGGTTGATGTCCGCGAAATCGACGCCCATCGCGAAGCGGCTCATCGTGCGCGTCGTGAAACGGGGTGCGGCGCGGAAATGTCCCTGGCCGTCGTTCAGCCAGAGACGATCCGGCATGTGAAAATCGTTGCAGACGTAAATATCGGGAAAACCGTCGTCATTGATGTCGCGGAAGGTGACGGAGAGGCCCATGTCCCAGGGCGGCCCTTTCAACGGCACGCCGTCTTCATCGAGGAACGTGCCGTCCGACCACGAAACCGGTTTGAAGCGGCCCTTGCTGTCGTTGAGATAGAGCGCGTCCGGGTAGCCGAGTTCGATCAGGTTCCCTTCCTCGTCGATTTTCAGACGGTTGCGGTAGCGTCCGGCCACCTCCGGTTTGCCGTTACGATACGTCACGCTGTAGGTGCCGCCGCCGCGCAAGATCGTGACCTCGCCGTAATTCGCGACGTAGAGATCGAGGAAGCCGTCGCCGTTCACATCCGCCAGCGCCATCGTGGTACCGCCGGCTCGCATCTGAACCAGCCCCGCTTCGGCAGTGACATTTTTGAAGTGCCCGTTGCCTTCGTTGAGGAAACACGCGTTCGGCCCGCCATTCGACGTGACGAGAAGATCGAGCAGGCCGTCGCCATTTACATCGGCGAATACCGCGCCCGTGGAATACTGGTTCGTGCAGGCCACGCCCGCCGTTTCGGTCACATCCGCGAATTTGAAATTACCGAGGTTTCGATAAAGCGCGCAGCGGCCTTCGATGTTGCAAAAGAAAAGGTCGGCCAGGCCATCGCCGTCGAAATCACCGGCGGCGACACCCGCACCGTTCATCAGATTTTGATTCTCCATTGCCCGCGCCGGCGAAAGCGTGTTCGTGAACTGGATGCCAGTGCGCGCCACGTCGAGCAAAGTGAATCCAGTCCGACCTTGCTTCGGCACGGGCAGTTCGGCGACGCGATGGCCGGCTCGTTGTTCCCACGTAAGTGCCGACGCTGCGAAGATCGGCAAGCCCACGACGAGGATCGCGAGGAAGCTTAGAAAACCGCCGATGTAAAAAATCCGAACCAAGTTAATGTTCACGATACGGCTCAAACGAATGGCGCGGAGCATTTCGCAGAACACGGTGCTTGGCAAGGTCGGCGGTTCCAGTGCGCGAGTGCAATTTCTCCGTGACCCGCCGCCGTGCGAAAGCTAATTTCGCCGCATGATCAAACTCACCGCTCCGCAAATCAAAACCGCGCTCGCCGACGTGCGTGACTGGACGAAAAAGGGCACCACCATCGCTCGCGTGTTCAAGTTCAAGGATTTCGTCGCGGCGATAAAGTTTGTCAATGCCGTCGCCCGACTCGCCGAGAAAGCCTGGCATCATCCGGACATCGACATCCGCTGGAATAAAGTCACAATCGCGCTCACCACACATGACGCCGGCGGTCTGACGGCAAAGGATTTTGAGCTGGCCCGGAAGTTTGATCGCATTGCGTGATCGCTGCGATGTGAACAAAATCTCCGTGTTTGAAGCGCAAAAACTTTTCCAAAAAACTTTCGGCCATCCGCCCGTGCGGCTGGTCCGAGCTCCCGGACGCTTGGAGTTGCTCGGCAATCACACCGACTACAACGAAGGCCTCGTGCTGGCGCTGGCAGTGGACAAGTATCTTCACATTGCCTCGTCACCACGAAGCGATGGCCGCATTGAGATTGTTACCTCGGCTTTTCCAGGCCGCGAAAAATTTCCCTTCGACCGGTTGAAAAAAAACCCCGCCGCGCCGTGGGCCGACTACGTCAAAGGCGTGCTGGATCAACTGCGCCGGCGCGGGGTTCATTTCGGCGGGTTCAACGCGGCCATCCACAGCAGCGTGCCCGTGGGCGCAGGGTTGAGCAGTTCCGCCGCGCTGCTCGTGGCGACGGCACTGACGATCCGTCAGTTGCATCCGTTTCGCCTGCTGGGCGGCCGCCGCACCACGCCGCCCGAACGCGACGCGAAGGGAAACTTGCCGCCGTTCACCGCCGCGGAACGACTCGAACTGGCCAAACTTTGTCTGGCGGCGGAAACTCAGTTCGTCGGACTGCAATGCGGCCTGCTCGATCAAATCTCGTCGCTCTTTGGCAAAGCATATCACGCGATGGAGATTGATTGCCGCGAGCACACCGTGCGACACGCGCCGTTCGTCGGAGAATTTGCCATCGTCGTCTGCCAATCGGGCGTGCCGCACGAACTCGCCGCCGGTGAATACAATCAACGGCGCGCGCTCTGCGATTCCGCCACGAAGAAACTTCAGGCCAAGGCGCTGCGTTCGGTCGAGCCGCGTTATTTGAGCGCGAACAAGTCAAGCCTCACGGAGCGCGAGCATCAATGCGCGTATCACGTGGTCGGCGAGATTCAGCGCGTGATTTTCGGCGAACGCGCATTGCGGGCGGGCGACTTCGCGCAGTTCGGGCAGTTCATGTTTCAAAGCCACGAAAGCTCACGCGACTTTTTCAAGAATAGTTGCCCGGAACTGGATTTGCTCGTTGAGCTGGCGCGCGCGCAACCGGGCTGCCTCGGCGCGCGGCTCACCGGGGGTGGCTTTGGCGGCGCGACCATCAATCTCGTCGAACGGCTGCGGCTGGAAGAATTTTCCTGCGCCATGACCGCGGGTTACGAGCGGCTGACTGGACGGAAAATGACACCGTTGCGTTGCGAAATCGTGGACGGCGCGGAATGACGAAGGCCGCGGACGAGCGGCAACCTTATTTGGCGCTGGTGTTGGAGAGCGACTTGAGCGTCATCTTCTCCATCGCCGCGAGGTAGTCACCAGTGATGTTCAATCCTTCGTTGAGATGAACATCGATGGCGGGTGTCGTGTCAACCGCGTCCGCGGCATCTTCGCCATCGGCGTCTTGTGTCGCCGGATCTTTCGCGTCGTTCGCCGCGACGAGCACGTCGGGTTTGCCTTTGTCCGAGGCGGCAACCTTGGGAGTCGAATTGGTCGCGGCCGAACCTTCACCGTCCTTGCCTTTGGCGAGCACCGGTTGGAGCGGCAGATTTTTGTCCACCATCTCGAGCGTCAGGTCGAAGACTTGTTCGCCGGTCGCCGGACGTTTCTTGCGCTCCTCTTTGCGCGCTTCAAGTTTGGCTTTCTGTTCCTTCTTTTCCTGAACCCGCTTGGCTTCGTTCAGCGAAACCGTTTTGTCGGCGCGCTGTTTTTTCAATTGTTCGATGTCCTCATTGACGTAAGTGAAATCAACGTTGCGCGCGATGCGCTCTTTGGATCTTTTGTCGAGCTCGGCGAGGTACGGCTTGACGCGGCCAAAGTGTTCGTATGTCTGCGGCGGCGTGCTGTCCGCTTCGAGACAGTTCGGCAGCAGCGCTTCACCGAGTTCCATGTAATCGGTCGCCGACGGCAGCACGAGGTCGGGAGTGACACCGTATTTTTGCGTCGTGCCGCCGGCGATGCGGTAAAATTTCTGGATCGTGAACTTGAGCTGGCCGGCATCCGCGACCAATCCGTTTTTGATCCACGGATTGAGCGACTGGAGCGTCTGCACGGTGCCTTTGCCATGAGTGGATTGATCGCCAACAACGATCGCCCGTTCGTAATCCTGCAACGCGGCCGCGACAATCTCCGACGCCGACGCACTGAAGCGGCTGACGAGCACGACCAACGGCCCGTCATACGCCAGCTTGGGATTGTCGTCGCCCAGCACTCTGACTTCTTTGCGGCTGTCTTTGACCTGCACGACTGGACCTTTTTTAATGAACAGTCCGGTCAGCGCTATCGCTTCCTGGAGGATGCCGCCGCCGTTGTGGCGCAGATCAAGCACCAGCGCGCTGACGTGCTCTTTCGCGAGGCGCTCGATCAATTTCTCCACGTCGCTTGCGCAGTTCTCGTAGAATTGCGGCAGATTGATCACGCCCAAACGCACCGGCCGGCCTGTTTCGTCCAGGTGATCGTAAATCTTCGCCTTGGCGTACTGTTCGGTTAGTTTGATTTCGTCGCGCACAAGGGTGACGATTTTTTTTACAGAACCGTCGGGCGAATTGGCCGGGACGATCGTCAACTTCACCACTGTGCCTTGTTTGCCGCGAATCATCTCCACGACCTTGTTGAGCTTCATGTCCACGGAATCGACCGCCTCGTCATCGCCTTGCGCCACGGCGACGATGCGATCCTTGGGTTTGAGCTGCTTGCTCATGGCCGCCGGGCCGCCCGGCACGAGGTTTTCGATGCGCGCAAAGCCATCCTCAGAGCGCAGCAGCGCGCCGATGCCACTGAGCTTGAGCTTCACGTTTTGGATGCTGAAATTCGCCGCTTCCGTCGGCGTCATGTAATCGGAGTGCGGATCATAGACGTGCGCGAGCGCGGTGAGATAAATCTGCAAAATCTCCTCCGAGTCGAGTTCGGTCATGTTTTTCACCAACCGGTTGTAGCGCTTGGTGACGAGCTTCAATGTTTCCTCCGGTTTTTCCTTCGCGAGCTTTCCCTGCAACAAGTCCCATTTCACGCGCGCCTGCCAGAGTTCATCGGCCTCGGCGCGATCCTTCGGCCAGGGTGCTTTGTTGCGGCTGATGAGAAAGGATTCATCGGTCGTGAAATCGAACGGTCCCTTGAGCCGCTTCTGCACGAATTGGTTCCGCTCGTTGAGGCGTTGCAGGTAGCGGTCGTAAATCTCAAAGCCCGGCGAAGTGTCGCGACCATTGATCGCGTCATCCAATTTGGCGCCGTAACGTTTGGTGAATTCATCCAGGTCAGTCTGCAAAAAAACCATGTGATTGAAATCCAGCGCGTCGAAATAGCTTTTGAGGAACTGCTCGGAAACGCTGTCGTCCAGCGGCATTTGCCGGTAGTGCGCCTGCGCGAGAAGTTTGCCGACCACTTCGGCGATCTTGCCCGATTGGAGTTTGGTGAGTTCGCCCGCGCAGACCGGCGTGGCCAGCAAAGCCGCCAGGAGGAGCAGTCTTAGAATTTTCATTGGTCGTATATCGACTTCAATTTGACGCCTATTTAGACAGAATCAACATCGTTTCGTGGTGCGTTCGACAAAACTTTCATCCGCGTGCTCGAAATAAAATCAAAGTGTTGCGCCGCCAACGGCGTTGGAGTTTTATTCCGGTGCCGAGCCAACATGAACCATGCCTATCCGTTTCGTTGACAATTTTGACGGAGCGCGGCTGTGCGCGCAGCGCCAGCCGCAGCAGGCAGGGAGTTTCTGCGGCTGGTTTTCAACACAGCCGCGCCCCAATGCCGCTTTGTCCATCATCCGATAGGCAAGCAATGAACCACGCGCCAAACTTCGCATGACGATCCTGCCGGTCGTGGCTCGTGAACTGCGCGTGGCGGCGCGTCGTCGGGCAACCTACTGGGCGCGCTTTTCCGCCGCGCTGGCCGCCATCCTCGTCGCGGCGTGGATCTGGCTGGTGAGCCAGGGCGCGCCGCCCGCCACCGTCGCGCAGACTTTGTTCGTTTCCATTTCCGGTCTCGTATTTGGTTTTTGTCTGCTCGCCGGCACGCGCCACACCGCCGATTGCATCAGCGCGGAAAAACGCGAGGGCACGCTCGGCCTCCTGTTTCTCACGGATCTCAAAGGTTTCGATGTCGTGTTGGGCAAACTCGTCGCCAGCTCCATCTCTTCTTTCTACGCGGTGCTCGCCGTGTTTCCGTTGCTCGGCATTCCATTGCTGATGGGCGGTGTTCAGCCGATGGCGTTCGCGCAAATGACCGCGGTGCTGGCAAACACTCTGTTTTTGTCGCTGGCGGCGGGCGTGCTCGTTTCGTCGGTCAGCCGTGATTCACGACGCGCAGTAGCCGGAGCTTTTTTGCTAATTCTGCTGGTCGTGGCTGGCTGGCCATTTCTCGGCGCGGCGTTCCTTGAGTATGCACTCAAGCTGCCACTCTCAAGCGCAACCTTTTCGATCTTCTATGTGCCCAGTCCTGGATTCGCCTTCAGTACGACTTGGGCCTCGGCGGTAACCGCAAAGTTGCATCCGCATTTCTGGCTATCAATTCTAACGACGCACATGCTCGCGTGGCTGTTCCTCGCGCTCGCGAGTTGGATCGTCCCACGCTGCTGGCAGGATCGGCCCAGTGCCACTGCGAACGTCCGCTGGCGTGATCGCCTTCGGGCCTGGAAATTCGGCACCGCGACTGAGCGCGCCGCGTTACGCCGGCGTTTGCTCGAAATAAATCCATTCCTCTGGCTCGCCGGGCGCGACCGCTTCAAATCCTTTTTGGTCTGGCTGCTCTTGCTCGGCTTCGCGGGCGCGTGGGGCGTGTGGTATTTGAATAATCGCACCACCGCCGCTTCCATCGAAACCGGCGTCGTGTTCGCGTTTCTGCTGCACTGCGCGCTCAAGTTTTGGATCGGTTCGGAAGCCAGCCGTCATCTGGTGGAGCTGCGCCGGAGTGGCGCGCTCGAACACTTGCTCTCGACGCCGTTGAGCGTGCCGGAAATTCTGCGAGGTCACCTGCTTGCGCTGGCCCGACAATTCGGCGGTCCCATCGTCGCCGCCCTTGTCGCCGATCTTTTGGTGCTCGGGTTGAATCGCGAATTCAACCAGGAAACGATTCTGCTCTTCGCCGCCGGCATGAGCGCGCTCGTGCTGGATGCCTACGCGCTCGCATGGCTCGGCATGTGGCATGGTCTGTCGGCCAAAAATTTCAACCGCGCGTCCGGTGCGGCGCTCACCCGCGTGCTCGCTTTGCCGTGGGTAATCTTTTTTGTGGTGCTCGCCACTTTCTCCGCCATTCCCCGTCTTCCAAATATGGGATGGGCGATCAATCACGGACTGGGTTTTTGGTGCGTGATCACCATCGGCGTCGATCTGTTCTATATCCTGCGATCGAGGACAAAATTGCTCACGCAATTCCGGAACCTCGCGACGCAGCCAACCACGGAAGTCGAATCGCGTTTCTTTCGTTCCGCGCGGTTGGAACGCCGAAACGTTCTTGTGCCGGTTCAAGATCGTGAAGCGCGCGGGTGAGGAACGAGTTTCAACCGGGAGCGAGTCGAGGATTGTTTGGCTCCAGCGAAAGCTTCGGAGCGTTCTGCGGCGTCAACGGGTTCTGCGAGAATTGATCCGCCTCCAGTCGTCCGAGCCAGTCGACGATGAGCGCGAGCACGCGGGCTAAGTCGAGGTGCTCATGGCGGGCCGGATATTTTTCCAAATTGGTACGGGCGAGTTTGAACAGCGCGGCGGCGGGGCGCAGCCGGTTTTTCTGGAGATGCACAAACGCGCCAGCCAGTTGAATCAGCCCTTTGTAAAACGAGTAATTCGCTCCGTGTCGCTGGGCGAGCCAGAGTTCTTCGAGCACGTCGTGCGCTTCGTAGAAAAGCTGTTCGTTGAAACACGCGAAGAAGCCGAGGTAGTGGGCGTCGAGCCGCTGTCCCTGGCATCGCTCGATCAGCGCCGCGATCTTCGCGCTTTTTTTGCTCATGCCCGTGCGGCGGCAACGGCGCGGAGATCCAAGCCGCGCGCGATCATTTGACGAAGCCCTGCACCTTCAACCAATAGATGCAATCGCGTGTCCACGGATGCCATTTGGCCGGATCGTAATCGTGGCTGCCCAGGCCGAGACCGTGTTGGCCCTTTTGATAAACGTGCAGGTCGAATTGAACGCCCGCGCGTTGAAGCGCGCCGGCGAAGTCGAGCACGCCTTCCAATTTCACGGCGCGATCTTCGACGGTGTGCCAGAGAAAGCAGGGCGGTGTTTCTTTGGTTACTTGCAGTTCGTTGGAAAGCGATTGAATGAGTTCCGGCGAAGGATTCTCGCCCAACAAATTTTTGCGTGAGCCTTGGTGGGTGTTCGCCCCCATCGAGATGACCGGATAGCAGAGAATTCCCAAATCGGGTCGCGAGCTTTGCCGCTCGACGGGATCGGTCGCGTCCGGTTTGCCCCCGTCGAAATGAGTCAACAGCGTCGAAGCCAGATGGCCGCCAGCCGACGAGCCCATGATGCCGACGCGCTTGGGATCGAGCTGCCACCCGGCGGCTTTGGCTCGCACGAGCCGCACCGCGCGCGCCGCATCCTCCAACATGCGCGGATGCCGGTAGCCGTTTGAACCGAGCCGGTATTTGAGAACGAATCCCGCGACGCCATGTTCCGCCAGCCATCGCGCGTAATCTTGTCCTTCGTAGGGTGCTAGCCCGCCGTAGCCACCGCCGGGACAAATCACGATCGCCGCGCCGCTCGCTTTGTCCGCCGCAGGCAGAAACGGCGTGAGCGTTGGAATATCCTTCTCGTCTTTGCCGAGCGCCCCCGGCGCGCCGTCCGGCCAGAGCGGAATCGGCGCAGGTTCAGCAGACGAGGCGAAGAAACTTCGTGCTGCAATAGCCGTAATGAGGAGGAGTTTTTTCATGGGCAGGGGTGACAGACGCGAAAGCTGCGCAACGACTCAACACGCGGGTTGTTCCTTCAATCGCTCGCGCAACCGGGCGATGTTCACTTCGACGCGATCGAGATATTCGTTCGGGCCATCAGGATAAGGCGAGTTAAGGAATTGGTAGAGGCCTTCAAATTGAACGTTGATTTTCGGCAGGACAAATTTTTCCCAGAAGGCGGGGGTCCGGCGCGTCAAGTCCTCCTGGCTCGCAAAGGGCGGCGGTGACATCCGGCCATACGGCGAGCGGGCCGACTCGGCGAACTCCAGGTAGAGCACTGGCAGTTTTTCGATGTAATCGGGCGCGGCCATCTGGCCGAGCAAATCGGCGGTGCCCAGCGCAAAGCCGAGCTTGCGTTCGAGGGTGCCGGCGAAATTCAGCGCGGTGACATCGGTATTCACGCCCGTGCAACGAATCATCTGGCGCACCGTCGCGATGTCTGTCGGTGAATAACCTTTTTCGCCCAGCAGCATTTCCGCAAAGTCCGCGCTGCGTCCCACATGGATGAGCGTGTATTTGGCGCCGGTGCCTTCGTCGTCGCCGCGCAGCTTCAAATAACCCGTGTCGTGGAGAAGAATCGCCAGCAGGCCCAGTTCGAAACGGCGGGCGTCGAGCACGGGTTCCGCGGCAGCGGCGGCGTAACCCGCCATCAACCGGGCCATGCACAACGTGCCCTGCATGGTGTGCTCCAAGTCGTGATACCGGGCGTCAATCGCCTGGTAATCCCGGAACTTGCCCGCAAAACAATCCGCCACCCAGCCAAAGGCCATTGCCACGAACGCCGACTTGCCCTGTGGAAAATGCGTCCGGTAAATGGATTGAATTTCGTTTTCGACTGCGTGGCGATCTCTGGTGTCAACCGGCCGGAACATGCGGAAGTTGTATAGGCAGAGTTTTGCCAAAAAGCACGCTTTTTCTCGGCTGCCAAAACTCGTCCTCGGTTTGTGACCTTGGAGAAGTGTCTTCGTTCGCTGAGAAATTCGTGTTCAAGCGTGCCTGCTCGTGGCTCAATCTGCGCCGCATGTTTGAGTTGCTGAAAAAAGATTCAAGTTCCAAAGCGCGGCTGGGCCGGTTGACCACGGCGCGCGGCGTGATCGATACGCCGTCGTTCATGATGGTCGGCACGCAGGCGAGCGTGAAAGCGCTCGACCCGCGTGAGATGCTCGAAATGGGCGCGCAAATCATTCTCGGCAACACGTATCACCTGTTCATCCGCCCTGGCCTGGAAATCATTCGTGCCGCGGGCGGACTGCACCGGTTCATGAACTGGCCGCTGCCGATCCTGACGGACAGCGGCGGATTTCAAGTGTTCAGCCTCGCGAAGATTCGCAAGATCAAGCCACATGGTGTCGAGTTCCGCTCGCACCTTGACGGTTCGCCCATTTTTCTCGGGCCGAAAGAAGCGATGGAAATTCAACGCATCCTCGGCTCCGACATCGCCATGGCGTTCGATGAATGCCCGCCGCACGGCTGCCCGCCGCGCGAAGCCCGGCTCGCGGTCGAACGCACGATTCGCTGGGCGGGCGAATGCCGCGAACAACCGCGCGCCGACGGCCAGGCCGTTTTTGGCATCGTGCAAGGCGGCGACGACGCGGCCTTGCGCGAGCAATGTGCCCAGGCGCTCGTCGCGATGGATTTTGACGGCTATGCCATCGGCGGCGTGAGTGTCGGCGAGCCGGAGGCGGAGATGATGAAGGCCATCGAACTGACCGAGCCGTTCCTGCCTGAGCACAAGGCCCGTTACGCGATGGGGCTGGGCACGCCGGCACAGTTGGTCGAACTGGTCGCGCGTGGCGTGGATATGTTCGACTGCGTGCTGCCGACGCGTGTCGCGCGCAACGGCACGGCCTTCACGCGCTTCGGCACCATCAGCATCAAAGGCGGTTTCAACAAAGCCGACTTTCGTCCGATCGAAGAGGGCTGCGACTGTTTCGCGTGCCGGCAATTTACGCGCGCGTATCTGCGCCACCTGCTGAACGTGAACGAAATTCTTGGGCTGCGGATGTTGAGCGTCCACAACAGCCACATGTATTTGAGGTTGATGGCCGACATGCGCGCCCATCTTGCCGCCGACACTTTCGGCGCGTTTCGTCAGGAATTTGTTGCCGGCTATGTCCCGACGCAAAAAGTCCTGGCGATGCGAAAATCAAAGCGTTTATCGGACGCCGGTGAATCCGGGTCGGGAGCTTGACACGCCTTTCTTCATTGTTATTCTCACGCCTCCCGCAAACCAGCGGGGTGCCCCGTCAACGCGGTTTTCGTCATCCGGGCACTGTGGCCGCGGCCACGCAAACCTGAACTGAACTAGAAAAATGAAACGGCAATATCAACCTTCGAAAGTGCGCCGCCGCCGGCAACACGGTTTTCTGAACCGCAATTCGACCAAGAGCGGGCGGGCCATTCTGGCCAATCGCCGTCGCGTCGGCCGCAAGCGCTTGACGCCGGTGTAACCAGCGCTGGCGAGATGAGCGAAGGCGCCAGCGGCCGGCTAGGTTTTCCACGCGCGATGCGCATCAAGCACGGGCGTGATTTTTCGCGGCTGCGTCGCCAGGGCCAGCGCATCGCTTATCGCTCGGTCATTGCCAACTGGATCGAGCTGCCCGCGGACAAAACCTCGCGGCTCGGGGTCATCACCACGAAAGCACTCGGCCCGGCGGTCGTTCGCAGCCGCGCTCGCCGGCTGTTGCGCGAAACTTTCCGTCTGCATCAAAACGAACTCCGCGTGCCGCTCGAGTTGGTGTTGGTGGCGCGCAATTCCATTGTGGAAAAAAAATTACCGGACGTCGAAAGCGACTTTTTGAAAATCATGCGCCAGGCCGGGATGCTCAAATCTTGAAATGAATTTCGGGCAACTGCTCCTCATCCTGCTGGTGTGCGCGTACCGCTGCTTTCTTTCGCCGCTGAAGCTTTTCGTCTTTGGCACCCATGCAAGCTGCCGCTTCACGCCATCTTGTTCCGCTTTTGCGCTCGAAGCCATTGCCGTCCACGGCGCGCTACGAGGCAGCGTGTTGTCCGCGCATCGAATTTGCCGCTGTCATCCGTGGGGCGGCTGCGGCAATGATCCCGTGCCTTCCCGAAGTGAAGCCGCTGTTTGGCTTGATGCCGGCAACCCGCTTCCACCGCCAGCGTGACTCGCTAGAAAAATTTCACCATGGACCGCAAGTCAATCATCATCATCGTCGTGTCCGTTCTGGTCATGATGGGCTGGTTCCGTCTCGCCGATTATCTCAATCCGCCCAAGCCTCTCCCAACCAACTCGCCCGCCCGCGCCACCAGCCCGGCGCTGACAAATCGCGCCACCGCTCTCGCAACGAACAATGCACTGGCCACAAGCGAATTGCGGCCCTCTCCTCGCGCGCTGGTTGTGCCCAACGTGCCGGAACAAGTGCTCTCCATCGAGAACAACATCGCCCGCTACACCTTCACTTCGCACGGCGGCGGGCTGAAGATAGTTGAACTCAAAGATTTTCCTGGCCGCGTGGCTTGCGGTTCAGCCGGCGTGGAGACGACGAATAACTTCGCCGCGCTAAACGCGTACGCGCCCGTGCCGGTGATGGTGCTGCTCGGCGAGGAAGCCGTGCAGGGCGACGGCGTGTTCACGCTCACCAAGACCGGCACCGGGGTCCTGGCCGAGAAAACACTCACGAACGGATTGCGGTTCGTGAAAGAATTTCAGCTCGGCAGCAATTTCGTGATTCATTCCAGCGTGCGGTTGGAAAACACCACCGCTCAGACGCTCGTGGTGCCCCCGCACGAATTGGTCATCGGCACCGCCACGCCGATCGGCACCAACGATCCGCCGGCTTCACTCGGCCTCTTCAGCTACGATGGCAACTCGGCGCCACACATCATGAGTGCTTGGTTCGCCAACTCCGGCTTCATGTGCATGCCTGGCTCGCCTCGCTCCGAGTATCAAAGCCAGGGCACGAACGTGGTATGGGCCGCTGTTCATAATCAGTTTTTTACGATGGTAGTGATGCCGGGAGAACCGGTCTTGAAGGCGGTTGCCCGTCCGGTCGAACTGGATTTTCCTCAAGCACAACCAGCCAAGGCCGCCAATTCATCGGGCTACCAGACGGCATTCGTTTATCCGTCGGTCAGCCTCGCGCCGCACCAAGTCCTCGAACGGCAGTTCCAAATTTTCGCCGGCCCGAAGGAATACAAGACTCTCGCGCGCCTGGGCAATAACCAGGATCTGGTGATGAATTTCGGGCAGTATTTTGGTTTTTTCGCGAAGGCGCTTTTGCTTTCCATGAACGGGCTGCATCACCTGCTGCACTTGGGTTACGGCTGGACGATCATTCTCATCACGGTGATCATCAAGCTGGTCTTCTGGCCTTTGACGCAGGCCAGCACGCGCTCTATGAAACGCATGGCCGCGTTGCAGCCGCAGATGAACGCCATCCGCGAGAAGTACAAGGACGACGCGCAGAAGATGAACACCAAGCTGATGGAGTTCATGCGCGAGAACAAAGTCAGCCCCGTGGGCGGCTGCCTGCCGATGCTCATCCAGATTCCGTTCTTCATCGGCTTTTACACGATGCTCCAGGGCGCGATCGAATTGCGCGGCGCGAGCTTCCTCTGGGCCTGCGATTTGTCGCAGCCCGACACGTTGTTCATCATCCCCGGCTTGAACCTGCCCTTCAACCTGCTCCCGCTTATCATGGGCGCGACGCAACTCTGGCAGGCGCAGATGACCCCGCCTTCCCCCGGCATGGATCCCGTGCAGCAAAAAATCATGAAGTACATGCCGCTCATGTTCCTCTTCATCCTCTACAATTTCTCCGCCGGTTTGGCGCTTTACTGGACCGTGCAAAACCTGCTATCCATCGTGCAAATGAAGCTCACCAAGAACATTGAGCAGAAGAGCTCCGCCGTGGTGCCCACGCCGGGCACGAAGCTCAACTGGTCGGCGAAGAAAAAGAAATAACCGCCCACGCGCAGGATTGCCCGTCACGTTTCGGACTCGCTTATGCCCGCCCAACCCAAAGCCACGCTCGAAGAAATACTGCGCCTGCTCGGCTTCAAAGCAACGGTGATCGAACATCAACTCGAAGACAGCTTGCTGCTCGAAGTGCAGGCGGACGATTCCGGCCGGCTCATCGGACGTAAAGGCCAGACCCTTGCTTCGCTGCAATATCTCTTGAACCGGATGCTGTTTCAGCAGGACGAGAAAGCGCCAAAAGTTACCGTCGATGTGGGCAATTTTCGCGGCGAGACCCGCGACAAACTCATCCAAAAGGCCAAAGCCGCCGCCGAAAAAGTACGCCGCTGGGGCGATGTCGTGGAATTGGAGCCGCTAAGTGCTTTCGACCGGCGCATCGTTCATAACGCGCTCAAAGACGATCCCGGTGTCGAAACCCACAGCATCGAAGTCGAAGGCACGGAACTCAAAGTCATCCTCCTCCGTCCGAAACGCTGAACTGTGCCAGCACACACAGCCCCTTCGGGCACCAGCTTGCCAGCATCACTCTTTCCGCAGCGTACATGTGCAGCGCGAGAATGAGTCGAACAACTTTGTTCGCGGGAAAAAGTTAAACGTGGCTAAAAGAATTGCGCGCGAGTTCACGGCCACTACACTCCGCCGCGCATGTTGAACCTCGGTTCGCTCAATCCGCAGCAACGTCTCGCCGTGGAGACGATTCGCGGGCCGGTGTTGATCCTCGCGGGCGCGGGCACGGGGAAGACGCGCGTGATTACTTTTCGCATCGCGCACATGGTCGAGCGCGGCGTCGCGCCGGGAAACATCCTCGGCGTCACGTTCACGAACAAGGCGGCGCGCGAGATGCAGGAGCGTGTCTTCAAACTGCTGCCGCGGCAGCCACGTGATCCGGCGGAAGAAAAACCGGAGCGACCGACCATCTGCACGTTTCATTCGCTCTGCGTCCGCATCTTGCGTTCGCACATCGAGAAACTTGGCTACAAACGGAACTTCGTCATTTACGACGAGTCCGAGCAGTTGAGCGCGATCAAAAAAATTCTCAGCCACATTTCGGCGAAGGGTGAAAAGACCGATCCTGCGGCTGTGTTGAGTTTGTTGAGCCGCTACAAGAACGGCGGCGCGCGCGCGGCGGCGTTTGCCGATCCGAATGTTGCGGCGCTCGCGGAACACGTCCGCACGCGCTACGAATCGGCACTGCGCGCGTGCAACGCTGTCGATTTCGACGACTTGATTTTGCTGACACTGAAGCTGTTCAAGGAACATCCCGCTGCCTTGGAAGCCTGCCGCGCGAAGTACCGCTACGTGATGGTCGATGAATATCAGGACACGAACGCCGCGCAGTTCGAGCTGGTGCAGGCGTTGACAAAGGAGCACCGCAACCTTTGCGTGGTAGGCGACGATGACCAGAGCATTTACGGCTGGCGCGGCGCCGAGGTTGCAAACCTCCTCGATCTCGAAAAACATTTTCCCGAGGTCAAGATCGTCAAGTTGGAACAAAATTACCGATCGACGACCACAATCCTCAGCGCCGCCAACGCCGTGATCAAAAACAACGCGCGCCGGCGCGGCAAGCAGCTTTGGTCGCAGAAAGGCCAGGGCGCGAAGATTACGCTCTACGCGTTTGAAAACGACGAAGAGGAAGCTCGCACGGTGGTCGAGGAGATTGAGTTCGCGCGGCAGGCAAGGCGCGTGCCGTGGTCGGAGCAGGCAATTTTGTTCCGTACGAATCAGCAATCGCGTCCGTTGGAAACCGCGCTGCGCCAGGCCGGGGTTCGTTATCATTTGATCGGCGGGCAGAGTTTTTTTGACCGGCGCGAAGTGCGCGATCTGCTGGCCTACTTCAAGACGTTCGTCAATCCACACGACGACGTGAGCCTGCTGCGCATTGCGAACGTGCCCGCCCGCGGCCTCAGTGATGTGACAATGGAGCGTCTGCTCGCCGCGAGCCAGGAACGGCAAGGCTCGATGTTCAGCGCGATGAAAAACCCGTCGGTGCAGGCCACTTTCCTCGTTCGCACGCGTGAGTGCATTGAAGCGTTTGTGGATCTGATCGAACGGTATCGCACCGCGCTGCTTTCGCCTGCAGCAGCTTCGGCGGCGAGTCCACTCCAAGCCTGGGCGGAAAAATTTCTCAGCGAGACCGGTTACCTGGATGAGTTGCGGCGGGCCGAGAAGGACGCAGAAACTGCCGAAAGCCGCGTGCGCAATTTGAAGGACATCATCGCGACGCTCGACCGGGCGGACAGTCTAACCACACCTCTGGCCGAGCGTTTGCAGGAATTTTTGGAGGAATTGTCGCTGGACAGCGACCGCGCCGAGGAGAAGGAATCGGCGGGCGACGCGGTGACCTTGATCACGATGCACAGTTGCAAGGGGTTGGAATTTCCGCACGTTTTCGTCGTCGGCCTGGAGGACGGCCTGCTGCCGCATTCGCGCTCCAAAGTCGAGGGCACGCTGGATGAGGAACGACGGTTGTTTTACGTCGCGATTACGCGCGCGATGCAGACGTTGACGATCAGCCACTGCGGCGGACGCAAGAAGTACGGCCAGCTATTGCCGTGTCACCCGTCTCCGTTTCTCAAGGAGTTGCCGGAAGATTTAGTGGAACACGGCGCAGACAAGGCGAAAGAGCCTGTCGCCGTGGACACGGGGAAGAATTATTTTGCCAGCCTGCGGGCAGCACTTGAGCAGCCGTGAGTTCGGTGGAAGATGAAATTAGGCGTGTCGCGGCATCGCAGCCAAGGCTATCGCCAAAGAATTTTCTTCCGGGCAATAACACAAGCCAGGCAGAGCGTGCCGAATACAGCGGCGTAAGCAGAAGGTTCAGGCACTGGAACGAGGTCAAACAAAGGGCTGCCAAAAAACGAGGTCCCCGAGCCGACGTTGAAACCTCCCAGCACCATTGTTGCGCCCGTTGCCAGTGAACTATTATTGGCACCGGTGGTGAGATCGGCCAGATCGATGCTGGTGGTTCCGGGCACCGGGGTTTCAACGGGAAATTGCCAGGTGCTCAAATTCGCCTTGTTCATGTAAAAGATTCCCTGTTCCGTCGCCGAGGAGGCGGAGGCGTTATTGAAGGCCCAGATGTAGATCTGGAGGCCGGCAATATTGGGGCCGCTTTGCGTCGGGCCTGAAGAGGATGCCGCCCAGTGCCCGCTGAAACCACCGAAGCCTTGTCCAATGGTGGCGCTGCCATACTGGGTGAATTGTGAGTTCAGAAAACTAAAATTGCCCTGATTCGCCTGAATCGTGGCGTCGGAGATGCTAAATGAACCTACCCGAACCAGAACTCCTGCCGGAAGCTGACTGTTGCCGTCCGCCACGCCAACACCATTGGCATTTTGCGCGCCCCAGTTAACCGTCTGCGCAGAAAGTTGCCCGGCAGCCGCGAGCAAAGCGGTTAGGGAAACAGTTAATATTTTAAGTGGCGTTTTTCTCATAGTGATTTCAGTAAGTAAAAATGGTCAGAACGGCTGGATCGCGTACCAGTAGAATCCCTGGCGGCCCCCAGTGCGCTGAATGACCACACTCGTGCCGTGCGGAATGATTGTGTTCGCCGCATCCGTAAAAAAATCGCTAATCGAGCGCCAACCCGCGCCCCCCAAGGTATTGGTCTTGAAATAGTAGGTCGCATAGCCGGTGCCGTTATAGAGAAGCACCTGGTCGCCGGTGACGGATGTGCCGCCGGCCACACCGTTAACGGGATCCCCAGTGTAGAGGCCGCTGTTGCCCAGCGTCAGCGTGTCGGTACAGTAAACATTAGCGACGATATTAACTCCCGTTTGTATTCTCGCCGCCGTGTAGCCCAGTTTAACGTCGCCGAATAGTTTCACGCCCAGATCGCTCGTCTGCTTGCGTTTGATGATGATGCCTTTCGTCAGTTCAATTTTGGCGCCGGCTTGGTCCGTAAAAGCGTCCGCACTGGATCGCCAGCCAACCGGAGCGATCGTGCGATAATAGTAAGTAGCGTAAACTGACTGAACCGGATCGTAGATTAGAATTTCGTCGGCGGTGGTGCTGTTGCCGCCCCCCAACCCGGATTCGTCGGCCGAACCGAAGACGCTGGCGAGGGTCCAATGCTTTCGAATTTTGTAAGTTTCTCCGCCGAGGACGATCCCGGACAAATCGTCCGCGACCGTCAACGATTTTGTAGCCGCCGTTGTCGCCACGATGTCCGTCATCAAGCCCGCGTGTGTGCCAGAAGCCAGCTCCAGAAAGTAAAGTCCGTTGTTGCCGTTGAACTGATTATCCACCCAGGTTGCCTGGTTGTCGGTGACGGTGAAAGAGCCGGCGGATTCCATCGTGCCACGAAATTCCACCGGGCGGGTCATGCCCAATGCGATAAAGGACAATGCACTGCTGCCCACGCCGCCGGTGCCGTGGATGTCCAGCGTGATGAAACCTGAAGGTTCGGTGGCAACTTGCGCCAGCAGGCTGGCCTGGGCAACGACGAGAAAGCCGGCAGTCAAGGCGAGTCGTAGTCCTCGGCGACCCAACCGGAGCCACAACCTATCACCATCCGGGTGGTTTTTTATTTGCATATAATAGCCTTCCGTTTGCCCTGTTGATGGGCATTTCGATACCAGACAACCACAGGGCTGTCAATCACTTCGTCGAACTCGTAGCATTCTGATTTCAACTGCGAGTGGCGCTCTTGATCTGAGCCGGGATCTGATGACTACGGCGATCAACGCGGCAGTTCGTTCGCGCCGCTGGCGCGACCGAGGAAATCGACCTTTGCGCTCAACTCCGGCGTCAGGAATTTGTCCGGGTTCATGATCTGCACCTTGATCTGCAACGTGCCTTTTTGTCGGCTCGCCTCCGGCGCAATTTCGGCGACCAAGCCTTCGTAAATTTTCTCCGGATAAGCCTCGGGGCTGACGCGGCATTTTTGTTTGAGAAAAATTTTCGCGAGATACGATTCATTCAAATCGATCTCCACCTGCAAATCCTTTGGATCGGCGACAGCAATCAACGCCGTGCTCGGTCCGCGCGTGCCGCCAAAGCTCTGCGGTGTGACCAGCTCATTCGGATCGACCAATTTTTCCAGCACGACACCGTCGATGGGCGATTTGATCACCGTCCAGTCGAGATATGTTTTCATCAATTCGACCTGCCCTTCGATTTCTTTCACCGACGCCCGCGCCGAATCGAGTTGGAGCCGCGCGTCATCCTCCGTCTTCTGCATCTCGACTTTGTTCGCAACCAGATTTTTCGCGCGCAACAAATCCAGTTCCGCCCTGGCCACCGCCACGCGCGTGCTGGCGAGGCGGCCCTCGGTTTCGTGAAGCCGCGCCTTGTACTCCGCGTCGTCCAACAGGACAACAACCTGACCGTTGGTCACTGTGTCGCCTTTGCGCACGCCGATCCATTTCACGAGTCCCATGAAACGCGGGCTGAGTTCGATCCGCT